>SKZV01000174.1 GCA_007127165.1 Rhodovibrio sp.
ACGTCCATGCAGGCCTGCATGATACCCACCGGTCCGGCGGCCAGCACCGCGCGTTCGTAGTCCAGGCCGCTCATAAGGACACTGACGCCCTTGTTGAGGATGCCGAGAACGTTTTCTTCCGGCACCTCGCAGTCCTCGAAGACCAGTTCGCAGGTGTTGGAGCCGCGCATCCCCAGCTTGTCCAGCTTCTGCGCGGTGGAGAAGCCCTTGAAGCCCTTCTCGATCAGGAAAGCCGTAATGCCGCGCGGCCCGGCGTCGGGCTCGGTCTTGGCGTAGACCACTAGAACGTCGGCGTCGGGGCCATTGGTGATCCACATCTTGTTGCCGTTGAGGACGTAGCGGTCACCCTTTTTCTCCGCGCGTAGTCGCATGGAGACGACGTCGGAGCCGGAGCCGGGCTCGCTCATCGCCAGCGCGCCGACATGCTCGCCCGAAATCAGTTTGGGAAGGTAGCGTTCCTTCTGCGCGTCGTTGCCGTTGCGGTGGATCTGGTTGACGCAGAGGTTCGAGTGCGCGCCATAGCTCAAGCCGACCGAGGCGGAGGCACGGCTAACCTCTTCCATCGCAACGATGTGCTCCAGGTAGCCCATCCCCGCGCCGCCCCAGTCCTCAGCGACGGTAATGCCGAGAAGGCCCATGTCGCCCAGCTTGCGCCAAAGCTCGTTGGGAAATTCGTTCGTGGCGTCGATGTCGGCGGCGCGCGGTGCGATCTCTGCCGAGGCGAAGCCGTAAACGGAGTCGCGCAACAGGTCTGCCGTCTCCCCCAGCGCGAAATCAAGGCTGGAATAGTCGTTCATCGTGGCCTCCCCATCCGGCGTTTATTAACCACAGCATCCCGCCTTTTACGTAAACGTCAATTGTTTTCGGCGGTGACCTCGCTCATGCCGTCCGCTTCTGGCGGCGCTCCTGTTCCAAGATTTCGAGACACTGACGCTCCGACCGCTCCAGTTCCGCCAAAGTCTCATCGATGTCCTGGCGCTGGCTGAGCAGCTTGTTCCGCTTCTCCGCGAGCACGCCCAGGTAATAGCGAAGCTGCGCTTCTTCCCCGCGCGTGGAGTCGTCGTAGAGATCGAAGGTTTCCTTAATCTCGTCCAGCGTGAAGGCAAGCCGCTTCCCGCGCAAGATCAGCTTGAGGCGCGCGCGGTCCCGCCTGCGAAACAAGCGCTTGCGGCCTTCGCGCAGCGGGGCGAGCAGTCCCTGATCCTCATAGAAGCGGATCGTGCGGGTCGTGATGCCGAACTCTCGCGCCAACTCGCCAATTGTGAAGTAGTCGCCGTTTTTGGGTCTGGGTTCTTCACTCACGACCGCGCTCCACGCCACGTTACGGCCCTAGCGGGCACCGGTAATTGACGTAAGCGTAAACCCGAATAGCAGCATCGTCATGAACTTTTTTCACAGTGGCTCGTGACGGCGCAAAAACCCAGAGCCGCCTAGCCTTCGCGGCCCGCCCGCACCAGGATCATGAACAAGACGTCCGGTGTCGGAAGGCCGGATACCGTCAAGCCTTCTGCTTCTTGAAAACTCTCGATGGCCCTTCGGGTATTCGGGCCAAACACGCCGTCGGCGGAACCGGTGTAGTGACCGCCGTCTTTCAGCACCTGCTGCACCTTTATCAGCGTCTGCGCATAAGTTGCGTACTCTTCACCGTCCACCGCGAACTCGACGACTTCGGAATGCTGGTCCAGCCGAATAAAATGAAGCTGCTCCACCAAGCTTTTGACAACAAAACCAAGCCTATCGCTTTGATTATTTTGGCAGTGCCGCCCCACAAGCGTCAGAAGAACATCCGATGGCGCACCTAAGGTGAACGAGCCGATATCGAAGGTATCTTCCACGTAACCGTTATAGCCCGTCACGTAGCCGTCGACCCAACCCCCGATATTCCAGTAAAGATTGGATTGCTCTTCAGCATGCTCCAGGAACACGTGGCACTCCACGGTGCCCACGCCCTTCAAGGCGAATTCCCCTCTATCGCTCTCAGCCACGGCGAAGGTTGGGATCAGCAAACCCGCTACTACTGCCAAGTACTTCATGAACGCCTCCTATGACGTGACCGCCTCTGCCTACCGCGATTTCATAGAAAAATCGGAACCGTTTCCATTAAACCATACCCGCTCGCCAAGACATTCTCCACACCGTCCCGGCTCTCAGAAGCTCACAGCTATGACGTGGCGTAAACCAGGCAGCACAAAAAGCCGGGGACCGCATGGGCCCCCGGCTACTCAGCCAAATCAATGGATTGTGCATGCGGATTCACTATGCACGGAACCGCCGCCGCACACCAGCCAGCCCAATCAGGCCAGCCAGGAAGAGAATGGCCGTTCCCGGAACGGGAACATCGATCGGATCGGTATCGATCGGATCGATTCGGATTTCGCGTTCCAGCTTATCCAGTGCCGCACCTTCGATGTCGGCGAAGGTCGCGGCCGTCACCGCGAAACCGTCCGATGTGATTACGTTATCCGCGTACCACTCCGTCAGATTCCGGCGCGTTGCTTCTTCGATCGCAAGGCCGTTGATCGTGATCCCCAGTTGCTCGGCCTCATCCCTGGGTGTTGTGGGGAAAACCCCGATGTTATTAGTCCCATCCCCCGAAATATCGATCACTTGACGATCGCCATCGAAATTATTGGTCTGGATTTCATTGATGCTGTACTCCAGGGCGGGACCGACGCCAGTTCCTCCTCGGAACGGCCTATCCGCGTCGGCAATGAGATCGCCGAACTGCGAGGCAGTGAGGCCACCGCTTCCGTCATCGATCAATCTCCAATCCACCGCGTTTACTTGCCGCCTGGAACTGGACCAGTAGACCAAAGTCGCGGCGATCTGCCCGCGGGTGCCGTCGTTAATGGCGTCTTGGACGCTCGCTGTCCGGAATGCGTTCGCCCAACCGTCTCTTTGCAACTGGAAACGTTGGGGACTCACGCTGCCTGAGACATCCACGGCGAGCACCATTTCAAGATCGACTTCAATTGGGTCGGGGGCCTCCTGTGCCGCTACGTCGTGGGATGCAAGTGCAGCAGTCGCCAAAACGGCCGCGGTCACCAACCCTAAATTCAAATAACCCATCTCTTCCCCTCCCTTTTTAGTATTGAATCGTTTGCAGTGATCGGAATAAAGCAAATTCTATGCCATAGAACGGGCTCGCCTAGATTCAAATGGTTAACAGAGACGGCCACGGGCTATTGAGCATTCTTGTAAAATATCTTGACAAATCGATTGAAGAAATCGCGGAATGTGTAAAATATCCCGACAATAATCAAACGATTCCAATCATTATTATAAATAGCTGCAGAATATGCCTAGTCGTTAACCATATGATTGAACTACGTCAGGTTGACGCGATAGAGCGGAGCGCGGAGCGTTCGCGTACCAGCGAAGACCGTCTACTGCGCTTGTAGCGCCGTAAAGCGTTCTTGGCGCACGCGGTATGCCCGCACCAACCCGGCTGCGAGGGCGATCACCACGAGAACCGAGAATATGGTGGCGATGGTGTTGTCGGGATGCAGGAGCGTTGCCATCGACAGCGCGGCCACACCGGCCCGCAAGGCGCGGTCCACGGCGACATTGCCGTGGAACTTGCCCTGCAAAGCCAAGATCACTCCCATACAGCCGATCCCCACCAGAATACCGGCGCCGACCTGTGCCAAGCCCGGTTCAAGCACCAGTTCCGGTCGCGTGAAGACCGCGGCCATCATCAGCAACAGCGGGATACACAGCCCGAGCGACGCGATCATCGTGCCCATGAAGGAGGCGTTGGCGATCCGCGACGTGACGGCGGCCGTCACCGAGGTGGGCGGGGAAAGTTCGCCGAAAACGGCCACGAAGAACGCAAAGAAGTGAACCACCCAGGGATCGACCCCCGCGCGGATCATGAAGGGCGCGATCACCACCGCGACGATGATGTAGGTCGGTGCGACCGGCAGCCCCATGCCCACCAGATAGCCGAATGCAAACGCCACCAAGACCATGAGGATCAGGTGAATTTCCGCCACCGTCATCACCAGGACGCCAACCTTGGTCGGAACGCCGGTGACCGTGAACATGGCGGTGAGAATTCCCAGCGTGGCCAGCAGAACCGTGAGTTCCGCCGTCGTTAACGCAAAGGTCTCCACCAGTTTTCTAAAGGGACTTATCAACTCGGCGATCTGCCAGCGGCGGTTCCACACACGCTGCCCGAGGAACAGCACGCTCAGGCCCACCAGCAGCCAAAAGAAAATCGTCTGCGCCGATGTCATCGCAGGCTGCCGCATGAACCCCATCAGATAGATCAGTCCCGCAACTCCAATCAGGTAGGCGGCGATATTCACCCAATCCAGAAGCCGCATCGGTTCGACCGTGGGCGTGACCATGCGCGATTGAAACCGCACGGCCAGAAGATAGACGGCGAGGCTCACACCCAAGAAGTAAATGATCGCCGGTCCGAAGCCGCGCGCCACCACCTCGAAGTAGCTCACCCCCATGAACTCCGCCATCATGAAGGCGGCGATTCCCATCAGGGGCGGCATCAATTGTCCGCCCAGCGAGGAGGCGGTCTCCACCGCCGCCGCCTTCACGCGGGGAAAACCGGCGTTGATCAAGGCGGGAATCGTGGCCGTGCCGGTGGTCGCCGCGTTTGCCGCGCCGCTCCCGCTGACCGCCGCCACGCCGAACGAGCCGATCACCGCCGCTTGCGGAAGCAGGTTCGGCGAGCGCACCGCAAGGCGCGTGGCGCCCTTGAGGATCGAGTCGATACAGTCAAACGCGCGCAGCACACTGAGCACCAGAATGAACGAGCCGATCAGCGTAAGGCCAAGCTGCGCCAAACGCTCGAAAATGCCGGTGCTCATCTCGACGCTGGCGGCGCTCACCACCCGCGTCCACGATATGCCGGGATGGTGGAACATCCCTGGAATCATATAGCCGTAAACCGTGTAGAGGATCAGCAGAAGGTTGACGATGAACACGGGCAGGTACTTGCGCCGCGTGTATTCCAGAATGAGCGCCGCGACTATGCCACCGGCCAGAAGGTCCTGAGTGTTCCAGAAGCCGACCCGGAAAATTCGAATTGCCTCGAACTCGCGGATTAAATAACTGGCCGCCGCCACACAGATCGCGAGATAAACGAGACCGGCAAAGAGCCCGAACCAAAGGCCAAGGCGAGGATAGAGTTGCCCCCTCCGGGCGTCGTTCAAGAACACCAGGCCTACCGCGACCGGAACCATGGTAACGGCAAGCTCCGACGGCCCGCCGATCCCGGTCACGTAGTAGCGGATCAGATAGCCGAAAAACACCACCGCGACTGCGTAGAAGACCACGGTTGCGATGCGCTGCGGCAAAGTATGGGGCGCGGGCGCCGTTTCTTCGATGGGTTGTTCGCTCATGCTGACGCCAGCGCGTGGCCGCAGGACGGCGACCCGGCTCCCTCAAGAGTTGCGCGGTTCATGGCAACCATCGCCATGAACCGCGTTAGATCACTCGGCGATCCGATCGTCCCACGCCGAATCCCAAACATCGCGCTCCCGCATGTACTGCGCGAGACCTGGATGAATTTCCACGGTGTCGGCTGCCGACACCACGCCACGGCGCTGCATTTCCGGCATGTCCTCGGCGATCTGCGCGAAGATCGCGTCGGCGCTCTGCAGTTCCTCGGCGTTCTCCTCGATAATCGTCAGCATCCGGTAAACGTCGTCCGCAGGCACGTCCGGTCCGACATGGAAGCCGTAGAAGAACGGCACGAAGTGAACTTCGTCCACACCGACATCGGTCTCGAAGACGTCCGCGCTGATCGAGATGATTTCCATCCCGGCTTCGCGAAGGATCTCCGCCTCTTCCTCGCTGGGATTGAGAATGGCGATATCGGCCGCCATTTCGGCCTCGGTCACCCAGGGGGCCGGGGCGGTCTCGCCTCCAGTATAGGCGATGAAGGCGTCGATCGTGCCGTCGTCCAGCGACGGACCGGCCAGCCCAAGGTCGAGTTCCCGATACTCATGCCCGACTTCGAGCGTGTTCATTGCGCGTTCAAGCTGCGCGCGCACATCCCAGGGCGCGGGGCCGGTAAAGGCGGGGCTGCCCTCAAGGTCGCGCCAACCCTCGTAATTCTCATGGTCCCTCGCCCGCACGGCAAGGCCGACCTCCATCGTATAGGCCCAGAACGACTGGACCGGCGCCCGCTCCATCTGGTCGCGGAAACCCTGGAACCGTCCGCTGTCCTCGGACAACTCGCGGAATGCGATGTCGGCGCCGTAGTAGCCGTCGAACTCGCCCATCGCATAGCCGCGAATCGTGGCGATCGCGCCCGCCGTCGGCATGACGGTGATGTTGTAACCGTCGAGTTCGCGGTTGAGCACGGCCATGAGGTTGACCTTGGCCCGGTGTCCGGCAGAGCCGACGGACGAGGTGGCCCAGCGCAACTCGGTGACCTGGTCCTGCGCGGCCAGGCTCGTCGGCTGGCCAACGAAAGCGGCTCCGACGACAGCCAGACCGGCAACGGTGGAAAGAAGCAATCTCTTCACGGCAGAACCTCCCATTCTATTGTTAGAAATCGTATTTTTTTGCGTTAGCCTGAAGTTACCGGCAGATCGTGCCATAAGGAAAGAGAAACCGCAAAGCGGCCACCGCACCACTCCACCGGAATTGCCGGACGGGGCTTGTCTTCAACGGCCAGACTCATAGCCTGCCATCATCCAGTCCATGAAGAGGCCTGCCCCAATGACGCTCCCCTATATCCGCCGCGCTACTGGAAAAGACGCAGAGGCGCTGGCCCGGCTGCTCGCCGCCTTAGCTGCCTGGGAAGGCAAGCGGACGCAGACCGCCGATGCGCCGACGCTGGCGGGCTGGCTCGACGCGGAGAACCCCGCCTTCGAGGTTCTGCTGGCGGAAACCGACGGGGTTCCGGTTGGCTACCTCGCCTTCTACCGCGCCTTTTCGCTGTTCAAACCCGGCCCCGTTCTGTTGGTGGAGAACCTCTACGTCGATGACTCCGTGCGGGGTCAGGGGGTCGGCCGCGCCCTTTTGGCCGGCGCGGCGGCGGAAGCGGTCAAGCGCGGCTGGTCGCGCATGGAACTCAATGTCCGCGCGGACAACCCTTCCACCGCGGCCTATCGCGCGCTGGGCTTCAAGACGCCGGGGGAGAGCGTCCAGCGGCTCGAAGACGCGGGGCTGAAGGCGTTGGCGGAGCGGGCGCGAACCTGAGCCCTTGCCAAGACGAACCAAGGTCACTTCGGATAAGTGCGCTGCGTGATCGGCAGTTCCGCGATTCGCCGCCGCAGCGCCGCCAGCACCATCTCCTCCGCCCGGTTCACCTGCGTTGCCGGGTTGGAGACGAGAAAAATGTCGATCGCGGGCGGCTCCTCATAGGGCGGCAGACGCCATAACAGTCCGTCGCGCAGGTCGCGCTCCACCGCGTGGATCGGCAGAACGCCGATACCCAGTCCGGCGACAATCATCCGGCGAACCTCCTCCAAGTGCGACGAGGTGGCGATGATCCGGTCTTCGATGTTTTCCCGTGCCCGCAGCAAGGCCACGGGGCGCAGCGCGTCGGTCACGCGGTCGGTTTTGAACGAGACGAACGACTCCTCGCGAAGGTCCGCAATACCCAACCCGCGCTTGCGGTAGAAGCGATGGCGCGGGCCGCAGAAAAAGCCGAAATGCTCGCGGAACATATGGTCGTAGTGCAGGCGTGGATGGCGTTGATGCACCAGACAAAGGCCGAAGCTCGCCGTCTTTTGCAGCACCGCACGCACGACTTCCGAACTCGTGTCCACCTCGATGGAATAGGTGATCCCCGGATGGCGCTGGTGGACCGCCGCCAGTGTCTCGTCGTAAAAGGGGCAGACGACGTGGCTGGCGGTCGCAATCGTTACATGGCCGCGAATCTCCTCCTGAACCTCGCGCAGGACCACGGAAAGGCGGGAGATGTTGCCGTAGATGTCGACGCACTCGCTGTAGAGCAGGTCCCCCGCCTCGGTCGCCCGAAACTCTCCGGCGCCGCGCTCGATCAACCTCCGGCCGAGCTGCGTCTCCAGCCGCTTGAGCGCGTTGGAAACGGTCGGCTGTTTGAGCAGCAGTCGGTCCGCGGCACGCGTGATGCTGCCCTCCTGGATGATCACCATGAACGTGCGCAGGAGGTTCCAGTCCAACTCGCGCGGTACACGCTCCAGGCTTGCGTCGTCCATCCGCCTTCCTCACTATTGAATAGAATCGATCGATTCTCGGACGCAAACGCGTAGAATGTCCAATGACACAACCGTGAGTCCCTTTCGACGGCAATTTCGAAACCCGGCACCGGAGCGCGAAGCGCTGGCTGCGATTGCTTCATAGTTTCACAGAATGTCTAGCATTCTACTTATCTATTTGCATTATGCCTATTCGTAGGTGCTTAATACGAGGTAAGCCGAC
>SKZV01000035.1 GCA_007127165.1 Rhodovibrio sp.
ACCGGGCAGGCGCACTGGCACGCTTTGCTGCGGGCGCGGGCGATGGAAACCGGCTGTTACGTTCTGGCTCCGGCGCAGTGCGGCACCCATGCCGAAGGCCGACAGACCTACGGCCATTCCCTGATCGTCGCACCCTGGGGCGAGGTGATCGCCGACGGCGGCGAAGCGCCCGGCGTGGTCACCGCCGAGATCGACACGGACGAGATCGCCAAGGCTCGAAGCTGGGTCCCGTCTCTGCAACACGACCGGGATTTCTCCCCGCCGCGCCAAGACTGATGGATCAGTACCCCTGGCCCTGGCCCGCGCGCGGGTCGAGGGCGTCTTGCAGACCGTCGCCCAGGAAGTTGAAGGCCATCACGGTCACGAAGATCAGCAGGCCCGGCCAGACCGCCAGCATCGGCGCGGAATACATAAGTTCCTGCGCGTTGGTCAGCATGTTGCCCCAGGAGGGGACGGGCGGTTGAATGCCCAGGCCCAGGAAGCTCAGCACGGATTCCAGCAGGATGATGTTGCCGACCGCCAAGGTGGTCGCCACGATGATCGGCGAGGCCACGTTCGGCAGGATGTGCACCGCCATGATGCGCAGGTTGCTCGCGCCCAGCGCCTGCGCCGCGCGGATGAACTCGCGCTCCTTCATCGACAGCGTGGCCCCGCGCACCAGCCGCGCAACCGGCGTCCAGCCAACCAGCGCAACCAGCACGACGATGCGGTAGAGGCTGGCTTCCTGCGACTGCGCGATCTCCGCCGGAATGCCGAGCTGTGTCAGGTCTATTGCCGCAAGCACGATCAGCAGCGGCAGCAAGGGCAGGGCGATCACCCCGTCGGTCAGCCGCATCAGCAGCGCGTCCAGCGTGCCGCCGAAATAGCCCGCTGCAAGCCCGATGATCGTGCCGATCACCGCGGCGATCAGCGCCGCCGCAAGCCCGACGGTGAGCGAGACGCGCCCGCCATACAGCAGCCGCAGCAGCAGGTCGCGCCCCAACTCGTCCGCCCCCAGGGGATGCTCCAGCGAGGGCGCGGCGAAGCGGGCCATCAGGTCTACCCGATTGGCGTCCAGCCCGCTCCAAGCCTCGACCAGCGGCGCGGCGAAAACCGCGAGCGCCATCACGATCAAGAGGATCAAACTCCCCATCGCCAGCCTGTGCTTGCGAAACCGCCGCCACAGAAGCCGCGCCGGAGAGCCGGACTCCTCCGTCGCAAAGGTGGCCCCGGCGGCCAGATCGTAGCTGCGGACTTCGGTCATCGCTTCATCCGTACTTGATGCGCGGATCGAGCCACGCATAGGTCAAATCGGCGAGCAGGTTCGCCAGCAAGGTCAGCGCGGTCGCGAACATCAAGCCCATCAGCGCAAGGTTGTAGTCGTTGCCCATGATCGCGTCGTAAATCGTCTTGCCCATGCCCAGCCAACCGAAAATCGTCTCGGTAATGAGCGCGCCCGACACGAGCATGCCCATATCCAGAGCCAGGATGGTCACCACCGGGATCAAGGCGTTGCGCAGCGCATGGGCGACCAGGACGCGGCGGCGCGACAAGCCCTTGGCGCGGGCGGTGCGGATATAGTCCTGGCGCAGCGCCTCCATCATCGAAGCGCGCACGAAGCGAATCGTCCCGCCGACGCGCGAGAGAGTCAGCGCCAGTACCGGCAGGATGAGAAAGCGCGCTTGCTCCCAAAGGCCCGTGTCCTCGCCCATGCCCATGCCGCCCGCGGGAAGCCAGCCGAGCGTCACCGAAAAGAGGATGATCAACAGGATCGCCAGCCAGAACGGCGGGATTGAAATACCGGCGAAGGCGGAGAGGTTGATGACGTTGTCGAGCGTCGATTGCGGGCGCGTGGCGGCGATGATCCCGGCGGGAAGCGCAATCATCAGCGACAGAATGAGTGACAGGCCGAGCAATAGAACGGTGTTCCACATGCGCGGCCAGAGGATCTCCCCCACCGGCTGCGCGAAGAGGCGGGAAAAGCCGAAGTCGCCTTGAAGCGCCGCCGTCAGCCAATTCCAGTAGCGCGTCGTCAGCGGCTGATCGAGTCCGTAGAGCGCCCGAAGGCGCGCTTGGTCCTCCGGCGTCAGATCGGGATCGGCCTGAATCATCAGGTCGATCGGGTCCCCCGGCATCAAGCCCATAAGGGCGTAGATCAGGAAGGACATGATGAACAGGACGGCGAGCGACTGGAGCAGCCTGCGGATGATGAAGCTAAGCATCCGCACCGCCGCCGATCTGCACGGGTTCAGCCATTCTCACGCTCATCCCGACGGCGCCCGGTCCCACTCCTCGACCCAGAAGGTCGAGGGGAACTGGTTGCCGGTGGGCTGCAAGCCGGTAAGCCACTTCGGCAGAATGTGCGCCTGCGCCCGCCACAGCAGCGGCAGCACCGGCAGGTCCTCGGCGTAGAGCCGCTGCATCTCGTCCCACAGCTCCTGGCGGCGCTCCTCATCCAGTTCCGTTTCGATCCCGTCGAGCAAGTCGTCCATGCGCGGATTGGCGTAACCCGGATAGTTCTGCCCGGTCCAGCTATTCTCCTCGCTGGGGATCTGATCCGAGTGCAGCGTCGAGCGCGGCACGCTCTCCGGCGCGGAAAGCCAGGCGTAAAGCGCCATTCCGGGAAAATTCCGCTGCGCCATCGTCTGACCGAAGAAGACGCGCGGCGGCTCGTTGCGAATGCGCACGTCGAAACCGACATCGCGCCACTGGCTTTGCAACGCCTGTTGCATCAACTCGCGGGTCCGGTCGCCCGCCGTCGTCTGGAAGGTCAGGCGCAGCGGATTGCCCTCGCCGTCATAGCGGATGCCGTTGCGGAGATCGTTCCAGCCCGCGTCCTCCAGCAAGGACTCGGCTTTCTCAGGGTCGTAGGGATAGCGCGGAATGTCATCGTTATGCACCGCGTCCAGCGGCGAGATGTTGCTGTGCGCGGCCGGCTGCCGCCCGTCGAACAGCGCCTCGGAGATCACGTCCCGGTTGCTGGCGTATGCGAGCGCGTGGCGCACCTTCCGGTCCTGAAGGATCGGGTTGTCGAGGTTGAAGTCGATGTGCTCGTAGATCAGCCCTGGCCGATAGACGAAATCGAAACGCTCGCCGTAGCGCCGCTCCAGCGCCACCGCCTGATCCACAGTCATGCCAAGTTCGCCCGCCACCATGTCGATCGCGCCGGAGAGCAGATTGGCTTCGAGCGCGGCGGTGTTCTCCACTACGCGAAGAACAATGCGGTCGAAGGCGGGGGGCTCCCCGTACCATGTCGGATTCGGCTCGAAGGTCGCTCGCGCGCCGGTCGTCACGTCCACCATCCTGTACGGCCCGAAATGCAGGCCCGAGTTGGCCGGATCGCGGTCGAAGAGGGTGCGGTTGCGGTACTGCGCCGGATCGTCCTCGAAAATCTCGCGCTCAAGGTGGGCGGGCAGGATCGGCAGGCCGAAGGCGCTGTAATCGAAGGTGATGCGGTCGATCTGCGCGGTAAAGCTGTGGTCGTCGTGAACCTCGATATCGAGGATGCGGCGATAGGCTTCCGCCGCCGCGACGCCGGTATCCGGGTGCTTGCCGACCTCCCAGGTGAACTTCACGTCCTCCGCCGTGACCGGCTCGCCGTCGCCCCAGGTGGCCTCGGGGTGCAGCTTGTAGGTCACGGCGATTCCCTCGTCCCCGTCCTCCAGCTCGATCTTTTCCGCCATGCCGTTTTCCAGCGTCGGCAGTTCCTGGCAGACCAGGCAGGTCAACTCCCAATCCGGGTCGTAGGCGGTGATCGGGCGGCGTGTCAGGCCGTGCATGTAGCTCTTCGCCAGCATGGAATCGATGGCCGGGTGGAAGGTCGAGGGGAACTGCGTGATCCCGATGGTCAGGGTTCCCGCGCCGCCCGCCTGCGCGGCAGGCGGTTCCTCGGCCGCCAGTGTGCCGGCAGCCATGAAAAGCGCTGTCGTGAGAGCGGCCAAGCGTTGGCGCATCGGGGGCAATCCTTTCTGCCGTGACGCAGCAGCGATAGTAGCGGATTCAGCCGGTTGCGCGAAGGGCTTGGGCTGCGTTCGGGAATAGCCCGTTTGCGACTCCTTTCCGCGTCCTGTTGACATCATGAACATAGCCATATAAAGATATCGTTATCTCCCGCATATGGCGCTCGAAGGCGCTGTCGAAGAGAGGACCGATGGACGAACTATTGCAGGGCCTGCGGGCCGTGGCCGAACCGACGAGACTGCGCATCTTGGCGCTCTGCGCTCACGGCGAATTGACGGTGAGCGATCTCACCCAGATCCTGGGGCAGAGCCAGCCGCGCGTGTCCCGCCATCTGAAGCTGATGGTGGACGCGGGGCTGTTGGAGCGTTTTCGCGAGGGTCAGTGGGCCTTCTACCGCCTCGCCGAGAAAAGCAGCGCGGGGCGGCTCGCCTCGACGCTGGTCGATTTGGTGCCGGAGGACGACGAGAGCCACGCGCTGGACCTGGAACGGCTGGAGGTGGTCAAGCAGACCCGCGCCGCAGAGGCCGAAGCCTACTTCCGCCGCAACGCTGCGCGGTGGGACGAGATCCGCAAGCTCTACGTCGACGATGCCGAGGTCGAGGCGGCGCTGCGCCGCGTCGTGCCGGAGGGCGAGGTCGGAGAGCTTCTGGATATCGGCACCGGCACCGGCCGCGTTATCGAGGTCTTCGCGGATCGCTACAAGCGCGCCGTCGGCGTCGATCGCTCTCGCGAGATGCTGTCGGTCGCCCGCACCCGGCTGGATCGCCAGGGTATGCGGAATTGGCAGGTGCGCCAGGCCGACATGTACGCCCTGCCGCTTCACTCGAACGCTTTCGACACCGTGACGGTACACATGGTTCTGCATTACGCCGAGCAGCCGCGCGCGGTAATCGCGGAGGCGGCTCGGGTGCTGCGCCCCGGCGGACGTCTGGTGCTCGTCGACTTTGCGCCGCACCAGTCCGAGGCGCTGCGCAGCGAGCACGCCCACCGCCGCCTCGGGTTCTCCGACGAGGAGCTGGAACGCTGGTTCCGCTCCGTCGGCCTCGACCCCGCCGACACAACCCGATTGCCCGGCCGTTCGCTCACCGTCTGTCTTTGGACCGGCCGCAAGGCCGCGAGCGACGTCGTGGAACTCCCCAATCGCGCTGAAAAAAGGAGCGCCCGATGAGCCAATCAACGCATCAACCAATCAAGGTCAGTTTCGAGTTCTTTCCGCCCGCCGACGACAAGGGCGAGCAGCGGTTGTGGGACACCATCGAGAAGCTGTCGCCGCTGGAGCCGAAATTCCTCTCCGTGACCTATGGCGCCGGAGGAACGACGCAGGAGCGCACCAACCGTGTCGTGCGCCGCATCCGTAAGGAGACGAGCGAGACTCCGGCGGCCCACCTCACCTGTGTCGGCGCGACCCGTGACGAAGTGAACGAGCTTGCCCGGAGCTGGTGGGAAGCTGGCGTGCGCAACATCGTCGCGCTGCGCGGCGACCCGCCGCAGACCATGGGCACCTACCGCCCGCATCCCGAGGGCTACAAGAACGCCGCCGATCTGGTGGCGGGCCTGAAGAAGATCGCCGACTTCGACATCTCGGTCGCGGCCTATCCCGAGGTGCATCCGGACTCGCCCTCCGAGCAGGCGGACCTGGACAACCTCAAGGCCAAGATCGACGCCGGCGGCAGCCGCGCGATCACGCAGTTCTTTTTCGAGGTCGATAACTTCCTGCGCTTCCGCGACAAGGCGGTGCGCCACGGCATCGACGTGCCGCTGATCCCGGGCATCATGCCGGTGTTCAACTTCACGAAGGTGGCGAACTTCTCCGCCGACTGCGGCGCGATCGTGCCGGACTGGCTGCACGAGACCTTCGCCGGGCTGGACGAGGACCCGGAGTCCCGCGCGCTGGTCGCCGCGAGCGTCGCGGCCGAGATGTGCACGCGACTGAAAGCGGAGGGTGTCGACTTCTTCCACTTTTACACGCTCAACCGGCCCGAGCTGACCTATGCGGTCTGCCGCCGGCTGGGCCTGAAACCGCAACTCGACGAGGCAGCTTAACATGAGTGATATTCTCGCAGCCCTCAAGGAGCGCGTTCTACTCTGCGACGGGGGGATGGGAAGCACGGTCCAGAACATGGATCTGGACCTGGATAAGGACTTCCGCGGCGCGGAGAACTGCACCGAGATCCTGAACATCAGCCGTCCCGACGCGGTGAAGGAGATTCACAGCTCCTTCCTGCGCGCCGGCAGCGATATCGTGCAGACGAACTCCTTCGGCGGCTCGCCGATTACTCTTGGCGAGTTCGATTTGTCCGACGAGGCGTTTTCGATCAACTATCTCGCCTCGCAGATCGCGCTTGAAGCCATCGACGACTTCAAGGACGACGGCCGCCAGCGCTTCGTGCTCGGCTCCATCGGTCCGGGCACCAAGCTGCCCAGCCTGGGACACATCGACTACGACAGCCTGGAAGAAGCCTTCGCCAAGCAGGCCGAGGGCCTGACCGCCGGGGGCTGTCACGCGATCCTGATCGAAACCTGTCAGGACCCGCTTCAGGTCAAGTCCGCCGTCAACGGTGCGCGCGAGGGCTTCAAGAAGTCCGGCGTCGAGGTGCCGATTTTCGTCCAGGTGACGGTGGAGACCACCGGCACGATGCTGGTCGGTACCGACATCGCCGCGGCGGGCGCGATCATCCATGCGCTGGGCGTGGACAGCCTAGGGCTGAACTGCGCCACCGGGCCGCAGGAGATGGCCGAGCACGTGAAGTGGCTGACCGAATGCTGGCCGGAACTCATCACGCTTCAGCCCAACGCGGGTCTGCCGGAGTTGAAGGACGGTCAGACGGTTTATCCGCTGACCCCGCGCGAAATGTCCGACTGGCTCTATCGCTTCGTCACCGAGGACGGCCTGAACATGATCGGCGGCTGCTGCGGTGCTCTGCCGGAGCATATCGAGCAGCTTCACGCCATGCTGCAGAAGGTCGCGCGGGAGCAGGGGCTCGAGGGCTTGCGCCCAGCGCCGCTCCAGCGCAACCCGGATTGGACGCCGAGCCTCGCTTCGCTCTACATGCCGGTGCCGCTGCGCCAGGAGAACGCCTACTTCTCCATCGGCGAGCGCTGCAACGCCAACGGCTCCAGGCGGTTCCGCGATGCGCAGGACGCCAACGACTGGGAAACCTGCATCCAGATCGCCAAGGAACAGCAGAAGGAAATGAGCCACGCGCTCGACGTCTGCACCGCCTTCGTCGGCCGGGATGAGGTTTCGGACATGCACGAGGTGCTGACCCGGCTGCGCGGGCAGGTGACGCCGCCGCTGGTCATCGATTCCACCGAACTGATCGTGCTGGAATCGGCGCTGAAGCTTTACGGCGGCAAGGCGGCGATCAACTCGATCAACTTCGAGGACGGCGAGGAGCCGCCGCATAAGCGCCTGGAACTGGCCCGCAAGTACGGCGCGGCCGTGATCGCGCTCACCATCGACGAAGACGGCATGGCCAAGGAGGCCGACCGCAAGGTCGAGGTCGCCAAGCGCCTGCGCGACTTTGCCGTCGAGCGCGGGCTCGCCGAGTCCGACCTGCTGTTCGACCCGCTGACCTTCACGATCTGTACGGGTAACGAGGACGACCGCGAGCTTGGAATCGCCACGCTGGATGCCATCGAGCGGATTTCCAAGGAACTGCCGGAGTGCCAGATCATCCTGGGGCTTTCGAACATCTCCTTCGGTCTGAAGCCGGTCGCGCGCCACGTCCTGAACTCGGTGTTCCTGCACGAGGCGCTGCAACGCGGCATGACCGGTGCGATCCTGCACACCAGCAAGATCAAGCCGTTGCACCAGATTGCCGACGAGGACGTCGAGGCGGCGCTAAACCTGATCTACAACCGCCGTGAGAAGGGCGATCCGCTGCACGCCTTCATCGACATCTTCAAGGACCGGGCGGGCGACACACAAGAGAAGGTCGAGCGCTCCGAGAAGGTCGATGAGCGGCTCGCTCAGCGCATCGTGGACGGCGATACCAACGGACTGGAAGACGATCTCCATCTGGCGATGTCCGACTACGACCCGCTGGAGATCATCAACAACTTCCTGCTCTCGGGCATGAAAGTCGTCGGTGAGCTGTTCGGCGCGGGCAAGATGCAGCTTCCCTTCGTGCTGCAATCCGCCGAGACGATGAAGAAGGCGGTGGCGATCCTGGAGCCGTACATGGAGCGCATGGAAGGTCAGGAGAAAGGCACCATCGTGCTGGCCACGGTGAAGGGCGACGTTCACGACATCGGCAAGAACCTCGTGGACATTATCCTCACCAACAACGGCTACAAGGTCGTCAACCTCGGCATCAAGCAGCCGATCTACGACATCCTGAAGGCGGCGGAAGAGCACAAGGCCGACGCCGTGGGCATGTCCGGCCTCTTGGTGAAGTCGACCGTCATCATGCGCGAAAACCTTGAGGAAATGA
>SKZV01000222.1 GCA_007127165.1 Rhodovibrio sp.
CGCCCGCACCGGCGCTCCGTGCGCCAGCGGAACCGGCACCGCGAAACCCGCCGCGCCCGAAAAGGTCGGCAAAAATGTCTTCAGCCGTGAACTCGTCGCCGAAGTCGAAGCCGCGATACTTCTCTCCGCCGCCGCTGCTATAGCTCCGGTAGAAACCGCCGCCGCGCGGCGCCTGCTCCTGACCGCTCGCGTCGATCTCTCCGCGGTCATAGCGCTTGCGCTTTTCCGTATCGGCGAGAATGTCGTAAGCCTGGGAGATTTCCTTGAATTTTTGCTCAGCCTCTTTGTTGCCCGGATTGAGATCGGGGTGATAGCTCTTGGCCAAGCGTCGATACGCGCTTTTGATCTCGTCCTGGCTGGCCTGCTTGCTGACACCAAGAACGGCGTAGAGGTCCTTCATTCGGCCGTTTTACCCGCGTTGGCTGGATTCGCTTGGAAGACAAAGGCGATCAATGGGGCGTACCGCAAACCGCGCACGCCCCAATCACGCTCGTCATCGCGTCTGACGACCTCTTGAAATAATGGACCCTACTGAATTTGCCAAGTGCCATCGGGCTGACGGCAGGCGGTTCCGTAAGCTTCTTCCGTGCTACCGCCCACGGTCACGGTCTGCTGGAACTCCCGGCAATAGCGGCCGTCGTCGCGCTGATAGGTTTCGACCGGCTTGATCGTGCCGTAATGCCCGCTATCGGGATTCCTCCATTCGACGACCTCGCCGCTCGGTTTGCGCTCCAGCGCGTCCTGGGTGGTGCGTGCCATGTACATCTTGTCCGCCCGGTCGAGCGACTTGCCGACTTCCGAGCCGATCAGCGCGCCCAGCAGCGTGCCCGCGCCCACGGCGGCAAGCTGTCCGCGCCCGCCGCCGATCTGCGCACCCGCAAGACCGCCGAGGATCGCGCCGCCGACCGTACCCACCGTCTGCTTCTGACCTGGCTGCTCGGTTCCTGCACAGGCCGCGACAAAGATCCCGAGGACCAGGACCGCGATCAGCGATTTCAGTTTCATCACGAGACTTCCTTCCCTCCGCCGATCCTGTGCCGGCTGCTCACTTGGCGGATACATCCACAACCTCTATCTTTCCGGCACATAGCTTTATCAGACTTGCGCGCGTACCTGTCGAAATTAGGGCGAAACGAATTATGAGCAAAGATGCATGCGATCACAATCCCTTCAAGATGTTGAATGACTGGTATGCCGAGGCGAAGGAGGCGGAACCGAACGATCCCAGCGCCGCCGCGCTGGCCACGGTCGGGGCGGACGGCATGCCCTCGGTCCGCATGGTGCTGCTGAAGGACTTGGGGCCGGAGGGGCTCGTATTCTACACCAACCTGGAAAGCCGCAAGGGAGAGCAGTTGCTGGCGCATCCCAAGGCGGCCTTCGTGATGCATTGGAAGTCGCTGCGCCGCCAGGTCCGGGTGGAGGGAGACGTCAGCGCGGTCGGCACGGAAGAGGCCGACGCCTACTTCGCCACCCGCGATCGCGGCAGCCAGATCGGCGCGTGGGCCAGCCAGCAGTCGCGCCCTATGGATTCGCGCTACGACCTGGAAAAGCGCGTCGCGCAGTTTGGCGCTAAATACGCCGTGGGCAAGGTGCCGAGACCGCCGCACTGGTCCGGCTTCAGGATTCATCCTCAGCGTATCGAGTTCTGGCAGGACAAGCGTTTCCGTCTGCATGAACGTCTGGTCTATCTGCGCAGCGGCGACGGCTGGACGACGGAGCGGCTTTACCCCTGATCCAGGCGCGTTCGCGCGCCATCTCTTCAATCTTTGCGACAGGGGTTCCCGCAAGCGGTGTAATTGATCCGCATCAATGCGGTACCTGTCCACATGGTGTTGGATGTCGTGGTAGTATTACCAATAATGGCGCGGTGCCGGACACGCCGCAGTCGAGACACTGGGCGAGGGAGCACCATGACGATCAAGACAATCCTCTGCGTTCTCGACGGGGGCGAGGCCAGCGCCTCCGCCTTGCAGACCGCGATTCTGGCGGGACAAAGCCTGGGCTGCTACGTCGAGGTCCTGCATGTGCAACTCGACCCGCAGAACGCGGTCCCGCTTGCCGCCGACGGCATGACCGCCACGATGGTCGAGGAGATCGTCGAGTCGGTTCAGTCGGAGGGCAACCGCCGCAGAGCCGTCGTCGAGGGTCTCTACCGGTCGCAAGTGGTGGATGCGGGATTGCCGACCGTTCCTGCCGGGGTTCCGGGGCAGAATGGCTTTGTCGTGGCCGAGCGCGTGGTTCGGGGCCGCGAGCACGAGGTTGTGGCAAGTTATGGAATGCTGTTCGACCTGCTGGTCGCCACCCGCCGTCACGGCAGGGGCGAACCGGCCGCGCCGCCGACGTTGGAAGCTGCGATCATGGACAGCGGGAGACCGGTGATCGTGGCTCCCGCCGCGCCGCCGGAGGTTCTCGGGAAGCATGTCGCCATCGCATGGCGCGCGACCGTGGCGGGCGTCCACGCCTTGGCCGGAGCCGTGGACCTGCTGGCACAGGCGGAAAGCGTCACGGTGATCACCGTGGATGAGTACGGCACTGAGCGGGCCGAGCCGCAGGATGTGGTGAACTACCTGACGTATCATGGTGCGCAGGCCCGGGCGCGGCATGTGGAGCAGACCCCACGGCGTGAGGCGGGCCAGATGATCCTCGATGAAGCGCAGGCGGCCGGGGCGGATCTATTGGTTATGGGCGCCTATGCGCATTCTCGACTGCGCCAGCTTATCCTGGGCGGAGTGACGAGAAAGGTTCTGCGCGCCAGCAACATACCGCTGCTGCTCGCCCATTGATGTGTGCTTGGCGACGGACGGCAGAGGGTATTGGGTTACCGTCCAGGAGCGGCGATAGCCCGAATAAAAAAATCGATGGAAGTGGCAGGGATCGAGCGAGTGAAATGCAAAACGCAGTTGGAAACCGGCTGCGGGGGCGCAAGAACGAGGCTATAGGAGGCAAAAATGCTGACGTTCGAGGACGTGCTGGAACTGTCCGATCTCACCGAAGAGGAGGTCGATGCGATTGCCATGCACGAACATATTCCGGCAATCTGTGCCGCGGAATATGGCTACTATCTGGTCCATTCGCAAAACGGCGTCCCGATGATGCGCAAGATCATCCTGGACGACATAGAAATGGCGGAAAAGGCGGAGGATTACGCGAAAGTCCAGAAATTGCGCGCGGTGCTGAAGCACTTCATCCGCACGCATCCAGAGAAGATGGCTAACTAGGCCCCCGCTTTTCATAACGAGCCTGACCGGGCGGGATCGCATGATCCCGCCCGGTGGTTTTTACCCTTGGCCTTCTTCTTCTTCGTCGTCGTCCATCGTGCCCCAGCCCTGGCACATGGCGATAATCAGCGGGAAGAACAGAATCGCCAGTGCGGCGAAGGCGTAATAGAGGATCGGCGGCCACACAAACGCGACCAGCACCACCAGAAGCAGAGCCGCAAGCCCGCCCCAAAGTACATTTTGAAAACTGTTCATGAGCGTGTCCGAACCCTTTTCCCGTGAGCTTGTCGGCAGCGCGCCGCTGGCGCTAGAGTGCCTTGAGAATTATGTGACTGGCAAGGGGAAGAAGCGTCTGCCGCACCGCGCAAGGCCTTGACCGGGGAGCCGCCGCCTCATAGGTAAGACGAGAAAGCGGCGTAAAAGCGCACGCAGCTCGTTCCAACTCCAACAACATCAAGTTCGCGTCTCATGGCCAAGCTGGCAATCCGGATCGTTCCCGATCCCATCCTGAAAAATGTCGCCGACCCCGTCGAACGGGTGGACGAAGAGGTCCGCCGCCTCATGGACGACATGCTGGAGACGATGTACGCCGCGCCGGGCATCGGCCTGGCTGCGCCGCAGGTCGGCATTTCGCGGCGGGTAATCGTGCTCGACTGCGCGGGTGAGGAGGAAGCGGCCCAGCCGTTGCGCATGGCCAATCCGGAAGTCCTTTGGACGGCCGGGGAGCGAGAGGTCCGCGAGGAAGGTTGCCTGTCGCTGCCGGACCTTTACGCCGATGTTTCGCGACCGCGCGCCGTACGGCTGCGCTATCTGGACGAGGCAGGGGAGGCGCAGGAGTTGGAGGCCGAAGGGCTGCTGGCCACGGTGGTGCAGCACGAGATCGACCATCTGAACGGCGTGCTCTTCACCGACCACCTCAGTGCGCTGAAGCGCAACATGATGCTGCGCAAGCACCTGAAGCAGCGCCAACGCAAACCCGCAAAATCCCAGCAATCCGCCACCGCCTAATCCCCTGGCCTTCCTTCCGAATCCAGGACGGCTGAGATTCGACTGCCCGCCTGATCTCATCACGAACGATCGGCCCCGCACGATGCCAAAACCGCTTCGACTGGCCTTCATCGGAACCCCGGACTTCGCACTGCCGACGTTGCGCGCCCTTTTGGATGCGGGGCACGAAGTCGTGCGCGTCTACAGCCAGCCGCCGAGCAAGTCGGGGCGCGGCCATAAGGAGAGCGCCAGCCCGGTGCAACAGGAAGCCGAACGGCGCGGAATCGAGGTGGCCGTACCGGAAAGCCTGAAGGACGCGCGGGTTCAGGAGGAGTTCGCCGCGTTGAACCTCGATGCCGCCGTGGTCGTGGCGTTTGGCCAGATACTGCCCCGGGCGATCCTGGAGACGCCGCGTTTGGGTTGTCTCAACGTGCACGCCTCGCTGTTGCCGCGCTGGCGCGGCGCGGCCCCGATCCAGCGCGCGATCCTCGCGGGCGATTCGGCCAGCGGCGTCACGGTCATGCAGATGGACGAGGGGCTCGATACCGGCGCGATCCTGCTGCAGGAGCGTGTGGAGATCGACGCGGACGCCGACGCAGGGACGCTGCACGATACGCTGGCGGAGTTGGGCGGCAAATTGATCGTCCCGGCGCTGGAGGGTTCGGACAAGGGCGAGATCACCCTGCGGCCGCAAGACGAGGCCTGGGCGATCTATGCGGAAAAGCTGGCTCCCGAGGATCGCCGTATCCGCTGGTCACGTCCGGCGATCGAAATCGAACGCCTGATCCGGGCGTTCGCGCCGCGACCGGGGGCGACGGCGAAGCTGCCCGATGGGGAGACGCTAAAGATCCTCCGCGCGAAGGTCGCGCCCGCCGCCCCCTCCGGGACGGCACCGGGCACGGTGGTCGACGAGACCAGCTTCACGGTGTCCTGCGGCCTGGGGTGCTTGACGCTGCGGAAAGTGCAGCGCGCGGGGAAATCCGAAATGGATGTGGAGGCCTTTCTGCGCGGCTATCCTCTGGAGCGCAACAGCCGCCTGGGATAATTCGGTCAGCCCTGGTCGATCCCGTCCAGCGCCCGCCGATTTGTTTCCAAGTCGTCGACGAACTGACGGTGCCCGTCCTCACGGGCCCATCCGCGCAGCCGCAGCAACGCGGGAGGGATGCTGCGTCACGAGCAGCCCAGCCCCCTCGGCCAGCGTTTGGAGCCGTCCGCGCAGGCTTCCGATCGTCACCACGCGCCCCAGCAGGCTCCCCAGCGAGATCATGCCGACCAAGCGCTTGTCCCGGTTGACCACGGGCAGGCGGCGGACCTTCTGAACGTTCATCTTCTCGGACGCGGCGTCCAGTTCCTCGTCATCGAAGCAGTAGTGAACGCCGGGTGTCGTCACGTCACCGATCCTGGTGTCCGGCCCCAGACCCTCGCCAAGCCCGCGCACTGCAATGTCCCAGAGTTAGCCGCTAGCCGTCGCGATGTTCCCTCGATTTTGGACGCTATCCGAAGGTGCCGTCCGCACGTCCGGTTTAGCATCAGCCGCTGCGGGAAGCGGTGTCTTTGGAACCATTCCCCGGCAGCAGAAGTTTGACTGCTGAAGCCGCGAGGACGTCACGCGGTTGCCGTGGCCCGGCCAGGAGAGGAACGCATGGGATTTTACTTGATCACAGGCGGTGCGGGGTTCATCGGCCGCCACCTCTCAAACGAGTTGTTGCGCGCCGGTCACCGGGTTCGCGTGCTGGACAGCCTTGTCGAGCAGGCCCACGCGCCCGGCAGCGATATCCGCCTGCGGCGGGACGTCGAGTTCATCGAGGCGGACCTGCGCGACACGGCTGCCGTTCGGCGGGCGCTCAAGGGCGTGGACGGGGTGTTCAACCTCGCGGCGGAAGTGGGGGTCGGGCAGAGCATGTACGAGATCGAGCGCTATGTCGGCGCGAACGACCTCGGCACCGCCGTCCTGATGCAGGAGATCATGACACAGCCGGTCAAGCGCGTCGTCGTGGCCTCGTCCATGAGCATTTACGGTGAGGGTATGTATCGTGCCGGTGACGGAACACGGGTCGAGACGGCCTCGCGCACGCCGGAGGATCTGCGCGGCGGCCGGTGGGACCCTGTTGCGGCCAACGGAGAGCCGCTGAGCCCCGTGCCCACGGACGAGGGCAAGCGCCCCGACTTGGCCTCGGTCTATGCACTCTCCAAGTACGTGCAGGAACGGCTCACCCTCATGCTGTGCCACGCCTATGGCCTTGAGGCGGTGGCCTTGCGGCTTTTCAACGTCTTCGGTGCAGGACAGCAGCTTTCGAATCCCTATACAGGCGTTCTGGCGATCTTCTCCAGTCGCCTGCTGAACGATCAGCCGCCCGCGGTGTTCGAGGACGGAGAGCAACGCCGGGACTTCGTGCATGTGGAGGACGTGGCGCGGGCGTTCCGGCTGGCGATGGAGGTTCCCGGCGCCACCGGCGAGGCAATCAACATCGGAAGCGGCCAAAGCCACGGCATCTCCCGGGTCGCGACACTGCTGGCGGAGGCGATGGGCCGCCCGGACATCGAGCCGCAAATCCTCGGCCGGGCGCGCAGCGGGGACATCCGCCACTGTTTTGCCGACATCTTGAAGGCGCGCGACCTGCTCGGCTTCGAGCCCAGGCACCGGCTGGAGGACAGCCTTGGCGATCTCGTGGAATGGGTGTCCGGGCAGCAGGCGCGTGACCGCGCGGACGACGCGCAGCGCGAACTGGAAAAGCGGGGGCTGGTGATATGAGTAGCCTGCGCCGGTTGAGAGGGTCCGCGTCATGCGGTTAGTGCTGTTCACCCACTCCCTCGTCTCCGACTGGAATCATGGTAATGCCCACTTCCTGCGGGGCGTCCTGCGGGAGATTACCGCGCGCGGCCACGACACGATAGCCTGGGAGCCTGCCGACGGTTGGAGCCGGAGCAACCTCCTGGAGGAAGAGGGAGACGCGGCGGTCACCCGATTCGAGCGGCAGTTCCCGGAATTGACGGTTCGCACCTACGGAGCGGAGCCGGATCTCGACGAATTGCTCGACGGCGCGGATGTGGTGCTGGTCCACGAATGGACCGATCCCGCTCTCATCGCGCAAATCGGCCGCCGCCGGTTGGCGGGCGGCTCCTTCACGCTGCTGTTTCACGACACCCATCATCGCGCCCTTTCCGCCGCCGCCGAGATCGACGCCCTCGAACTGGAAGGCTACGACGCCGTGCTGGCGTTCGGCGAGGTGCTGGCGGACCTCTACCGCCAGCGCGGTTGGGGCCGCCGGGTTTTTACCTGGCACGAGGCCGCCGACCTGCGGCTGTTCCGGCCGCAGTCCGGCACTCACCGCAGTCAGGACCTCGCGTGGATCGGCAACTGGGGCGACGGCGAGCGCGGTGAGGAACTGACGGAATTTCTGGTCGAGCCCGCCGCCCGCTTGGGGCTTTCCGGAAGCGCGTTCGGCGTGCGCTATCCCGAGGAGGCGCTCCAGCAACTCGCGGCGGCGGGCTTGCGCTACTACGGGTGGCTGCCCAATGCGGACGTGCCGCAAGCCTTCGCCCGGCATCGCGTGACGGTGCACATCCCGCGCCGCCCCTACGTCCGGGACCTGCCGGGTATCCCGACGATCCGGGTGTTCGAGGCTCTGGCCTGCGCGATCCCCCTCGTTTGCGCCCCTTGGGACGACGTCGAGGGGCTGTTTCGTCCGGGCGAGGACTTCCTCCTCGCCCGCGACGGCGACGAGATGACGGCGCAACTGCGGCGCGTACTCTCGGACCCGGAACTCTCCGCCGAACTCCGGCGCAACGGCCTGGAAACCGTTCGGGCGCGCCACGGTTGCACCCATCGCGTCGACGAACTCTTCGACATCCTCGCCACGTTCGGTCACCGGGAGCTTGCGCAATGACGGTCAAACCCCTCTCTCTCGTGTTCCTGGGCCTCTCGATCTCTTCGTCCTGGGGCAACGGCCACGCGACGAACTACCGGGCGCTGTTGAAGGCGCTCGCCGCCCGGGGCCACGAGGTGACCTTCCTGGAACGCGACTGCCCCTGGTACGCGTCGAACCGGGACCTGCCGGACCCCGGATACTGCCGATTGGAGTTCTACGA
>SKZV01000149.1 GCA_007127165.1 Rhodovibrio sp.
ACTGCAGCGTCTCCGCCGACATGTACGGCTCAAGGGCATCCTGTGCGTATGGTAGATCCGGAAGCTGAAAAGCCATGGTTTTCTCCCTCTTCATTCCCTGTTGCGGTCTGCCGAAGCAAACCTGACGTGTCCCGTTCATGTAGATAGGTATACCGAGGCCAGTGTTAACCGGGCCAGCGCCGAAAAGCTGTGGACAAGGTCGTGACAACCTCCTTCATTTGCTCCACATAGGCGCCATCACCTGAACTGAAAATGAACCATGCCACAGCATCCTGACTCACGGCTTTCGTATTGCGGACAGCAACTGCGCCGGTACGACCACGACCGCTATCTCACCTGCCTCTTCGCGCCCGAGCGGGCGCGGGAAGACCTCTTCGCGCTCTATGCCTTCAATCTTGAGGTTGCCAAGGTGGCCGAAGTTGTCAACGAGCCGATGGCCGGGCAAATACGAATTCAATGGTGGCGGGAAGCGCTGGACGGCCTGTTCTCGGGTAGACCGCGCAAACACCAAGTTGCCGAGGCTGTTTCCGTCGCCATAGAGCGCCATGATCTTAGCCGGGCGCCGTTCGAGCGGCTGCTGGATGCACGGGAACGCGATCTGGATGAAGCACCGCCGCCGACGCTCGAGGCCCTGGAAGCCTATGCCGAGGACACCTCTGCGAGCCTTGTCGCTCTGGCGCTCGAAACGCTGGACGCGCGAGACGAAACCAGCCGGACGGCGGGCCGCCATGTCGGAATTGCCTGGGCGCTGGTCGGGCTGGCGCGCGCGGTGCCATTCCATGCGGCGCAGCGGCGCATGATGCTGCCGGGAAACGTTGCGTGGGAATCTGGGCTGGACTTGCACGATCTGTTCGAATTGCGCCAGCCGAAAGAGATCCGTCCCGTGGTAGAAGCTGTCGCGACGCGGGCGCGGGAGCATCTGGAGGCCGCCGACGCTCTACGGCCGAATGTCGGAAGGCACACGGTTCCGGCCCTTCTCCCGGCGACCCTCGCCCGGCAATACCTGAAGGTTCTGCAGCAGCACGGCTACAATCCCTTCGAACCACGCGTGCAGATGGCTTTGCCCGGCCGGCCGTTGCGGCTGCTCTGGGCCGCCACGACCGGCCGGTACTGATTAGCTAGCCTCGATCACGCCGCAGGCGATGCGCGGTCCAGCGTCACCCGCCGGATCGCTGATATAGTCGTCCGGGCCTTCGTGAATTACGATCGACGTTCCGTCTTCTTCGTCCAGAAGCTGCTCGACGGAGACCTGATGGTTCAGGACCTCGATCTCCAATTCGCCTGTCTCGGGGACATGAATGTTCGGCATATCGCCCGCGTGCATCCCATCTGGGTCGTCTATCCCGTGGGCAACGCCTTCCGGGTTGTAATGTCCACCGGCGGAGCTGAAGTCGCCCTCGCAGACGCCTGCTTCGTGGATATGGAACGCATGGGCCCCACTCGGAAGGTTGTGCAGGCGGACGTGGAGAAGCGCGCCATGCGGCGTGTCCCGAAGCTCGACCTCACCGACAGTCTGTCCCTCCTGGTCGATGAGCTCCGCCACGGCGTCGCTGGCCTGCGCAGGCGCTGTATGAGCGATCGTGGCGAGTGCGGCGGCAGCGACGGCCGCGCCGAATCGATGTTTCATCGTGAACCCTCCCTCAATGGCTTTTTTAAGCTATGGCATAGCACCCGCATAAGCCGCAGCAGGTGACTGCGATCATGCCTGCCGCAGCAAAGGGAGGCTATTCACTATAAGGGTAAGCTACTCCGCCGCGACCTTTGGTGCAGAGACCGTCAGCCACCCCTCGAGGTCGTGTAGCGCGCGCGCCGAAAGGGCTGGCTTGCGCTCCTTGCGCTTGATCGGCTTGCCCGTATCGTGGTGAATCGGCGGGAACAGACCGAAGTTGATATTCATCGGCTGGAACGTCTCCGCCTCCGCGCCACCGGTGATGTGCCCCAGCAACGCGCCGAGCGCAGTCGTCTCAGGTGGCGGAACGATTTCCTCTCCAAGGCGTTCGGCCGCCGCAAACCGGCCGGTTAGAATCCCGATCGCGGAACTTTCGACATAACCCTCAACGCCGGTCACTTGTCCCGCGAACCGAAGACGCGGCGCGGCCTTTAGACGCAGCGTTCCATCCAGTAGGCGCGGGGAATTCAGGAAGGTGTTGCGATGCAGCCCGCCCAGCCGGGCAAACTCAGCTTCTTGAAGGCCGGGAATGAGGCGGAAGACCTCTACCTGCTGCTTGTAGCGGATCTTGGTCTGAAAGCCGACGAGGTTATAGAGCGTACCCAGCGCGTTATCCTGACGAAGCTGCACCACGGCATAAGGACGCCGCCCGGTACGCGGATCGGTGAGGCCGACCGGCTTCATCGGGCCGTAGCGCAGTGTGTCCACGCCGCGCGACGCCATCTCTTCGATTGGCAAGCAGCCTTCAAAGTACGGCGTGCCTTCCTCCCACGTCTTGAACCGCGTGGGCTCGGCGTTGTTCAGCGCGTCGATGAACGCCAGGTATTCCTCCTGGTTCATCGGGCAGTTGAGGTAGTCGCCCTTTTGATCGTTCTCGCCTTCACCGGTCCTCTCGCCCGCATCGTCGCCGCCGGGGCCGACCTTGTCGTAGCGCGACTGCCGCCAGACGATATCGAAGTCGATACTGTCCTTGTAGACGATCGGCGCGATGGCGTCGAAGAAGGCAAGGTAGCCCTCGCCGGTCAGTTCCTTGATCGCCTCGGCCAGCCCGGAGGAGGTGAGGGGGCCGGTCGCCACGATCACGCTGTCCCATTCCTCCGGGGGCAAGCCGTCGATTGTCTCGCGCCGCAATTCGATCAGCGGTTCCCGCTCGACGGCTTCGGTCACGGCATCGGAAAAACGGTGCCGGTCCACCGCCAAAGCGCCACCCGCAGGCAGCTTGGCCTTGTCGGCCGCCGCCATGATGAGGCTGCCGCAGCGGCGCATTTCCTCATGCAGCAGCCCGATGGCGTTGTTCGTTGCGTCATCTGAACGAAAGGAGTTCGAGCACACGAGCTCGGCCAGCCCCTCGGTCTGATGGGCCTCGGTTGCCTGGTGCGGCCGCATCTCGTGCAATACGACGGGGACGCCGCGGCGTGCGAGTTGCCACGCGGCCTCGCTTCCGGCGAGTCCGCCACCAATCACGTGGACGGGGAGAGGAGACTGTTTTGCGTTCATGACAGGGAGATAGCGGTGAGGACGGCGGGACGCAAGCGCAGAGCGTGTCTTAGCCTCACCGAAGCCTCGCAAGGGTCTCGCGGTACGCGGGCTCGTCCTCCAGCGCGACCGCCTGTTCGGCTGCGTCTCGTGCCGCGCCGGGCTCGCCCTCCGCCTCCAGCGCCACCGCAAGGTTATGCCATGCGACGGCCGCCTCCGGGTGTCTATCGGTCGCCAACCTCAACGCTGCCGCGCTGCCGGCGGTGTCGCCCTGCGCGTAGAGCGCGTTTCCAAGACCTATGGCGGCAGGCAGACTTTCCGGCCAGCGCTCCAGAATGGATTCATAGGCGGTTGTGGCGGCTGCGTATTCCTTTACGCGCTCCAGCGCGGAGGCAGCCCGCGCCGTCTCCAGCATCCCGGCGTGGGCGGGCAGGCGATCCGGGGGCAGGACCGCCAGACCCCAGTGGTCGCCGCGCGCCCAGGTAGCCTCGAAAGTCGTGAGCGACACCCGATGGTTCTCGCGCGTTCCGGAATGAAGGACAAGCTCGCCCGTCTCCAGATCGTATCCCTTCGCCACCGCGAAGTGCCATTCCGGAAACACCGGCAGCGAAAGATTCTGGAACACGATCACCGGGTGACCGGCCGCCAGCTCCTCCAGCAGGGCCGGAACCGACTCCACCGGAACCGCGAGGCGGCCGTTGCGCCGCACCGCCGCCGTCACGTCGCTGCGGAAAGTCCCGCTGCGGCCGGGTGTATAGACCTGCGACACCATATCATGCTGGTCGACCTCCATGCCGGACCAGCTTAACGCCATTGCCGTCGCTGCCGGACCGCAGTAGTAGGCTTCCTGCGCATAGAAGGGCAGGTCCTCGACCTCCGCACGCTCCGGCAGGCTGGGCGGTGGAGCTTGCAACAACGCCCGGCTCTGCGGCGCCGAAGCGCAAGCCGAGAGGAGCACCGCCAGACAGGCTACGGCGGCAAGACGAAGCGAAACCGACGGTGCGCGCAAGCCTTCGCTCCCTTACGACCGTATAAACGTAAAGACGTTGGTGAGGCCGAGGAAGTCGGTGAAGACCAGCACCGCCACGAAAACGAGCCCGACTGCGATCAGCGTCGTGCCAACACCTTCACCCGCCGGTTCATCCGGAATCTGACCGGCAAGTTGACGCACCTCCATGTCGGACAGGCTGCCAACCCGCGCCTTGGCTTCCTCGGGATCGACGCCGTAGGCCGCCAGTTCGGCCTGCACCTCTTCGCGTTCCAGCAACGCCTGGATGCGCTCTCGTTCAGCCGAAGCCTCTTGCTGCTCAATGATGCTGTCCGTCCCTATCATCCCGGCCATTGCCGTGGGCAAACTCGCCGAGATCACCAGCGTCAGCGCGCAGAGCACCACGACGGCCGTGCGGGCTATCTGTCTGAAAAAGCTCATCTCGTTCCCTCCTTACAGGAACGCGGCTTGCTCCGCAGGTACCTTTCCAGGGCCGCTTGCCGCCGCGTATCGTCGGAACCCCCGCGGCACCAGAGCGTGGCACCACCACGTGGGCAGGTCCTCGTCTCCGAACGTAGGTCTGCGGACAGCGCTCTAGCGTTGCGCTATGATAAAGGGAAAGATGTTGGTGAAGCCCGCGATGTCGGTGATCAGCAGGACCACGAACACAAAGACTGCGGCGCCAACAACCGCGCCGATCCCTTCGCCAGCCGGTTCCTCATGGAGATAACCCGCAAGCTGCGACACCTCGGAATCGGAAAGTGCGGCGATGCGTGCTTCCGCCTCCGCCGGATCGATGCCGTAGCCTGAAAGTTCCGCCTGAACTTCGTCGCGCGCCAAGAAATCCGCCACCTGATCACGTTCCGCCAGGGCGGTTTCCTCAGTAATCACGCGTTCCGTGCCGACCATCTGGGCAGTTGCCAAGCTCGGCACGATCGTGCCAGACGCAAACAGAACCGCCACCGGAAGGACCAGCAACCGGCAGAACTTGCTAAAACCCGTCATCTCAAAGCTCCCTTGGCATTTGTTTCATTCGCGCAGTTTCGCGCGGTAAACCTTTTGGCGAGTTCCTGCCTTTGCCACGACTGGAACTGCGCAAGACTCGGAAACGCTATCACAGATTCGCGAGGAAATTCTTTACCGCAATCGGGTAGAAAGAAGCCGCAAAAGCAGGGAAGAAGGTCTTAAGCCCTGAGCCTTCGGTTGGCGGCCGAACTGCCGATATACTCGGCAAGATAGCGGCCGGTATAGCTCTCCGCCACCTCCACGAGTTGTTCCGGCGTACCGGCGGCGACCAGACGGCCGCCCTTGTCGCCGCCGTCCGGCCCCATGTCGATGATCCAGTCGGCGGTCTTGATGACTTCCAGGTTGTGCTCGATGACCACGACCGTGTTGCCTTGCTCGACCAGGGAATGCAGCACCTGAAGCAGCTTGTTCACGTCCTCGTAGTGCAGTCCCGTCGTCGGCTCATCCAGGATGTAAACCGTGCGTCCTGTGGACCGGCGCGCCAGTTCCTTCGCCAGCTTCACCCGCTGCGCTTCGCCGCCCGAGAGGGTCGTCGCAGGCTGGCCGATCTTGATGTAGCCGAGCCCGACCTGAAACAGCGCTTCCAGCTTGTTGCGGATGCTCGGCACGGCCTGAAAAAAGGCGACGCCTTCCTCGACCGTCATGTCAAGGACGTCGGCTATCGACTTGCCCTTAAAGGTTACTTCCAGCGTCTCCCGGTTGTAGCGTGCGCCCTTGCATTGGTCGCAGACGACATGAACGTCGGGCAGGAAGTGCATCTCGATCTTGATGAGGCCGTCGCCCTGACACGCTTCGCAGCGCCCGCCCTTCACGTTGAAGGAAAAGCGCCCTAGCTTGTAGCCGCGCGCCTGCGCCTCCGGCAGCCCGGCGAACCAGTCACGGATGGGTGTGAAGGCCCCGGTGTAAGTGGCCGGGTTCGAACGCGGCGTTCGGCCGATAGGGGCCTGGTCGATGTCGATTACCTTGTCCAGGAACTCCATTCCGCCGAGGTCGTCATAAGCGGCGGGTGCTTCGCGCGCCCCGTTAATCCGCCGTGCGAGCGCCTTGTAGAGTGTCTCGTTGATCAGCGTGGACTTGCCGGAGCCGGATACTCCGGTGACGCAGGTAAAGGTGCCGAGCGGAATCGTTGCCGTGACGCCGCGCAGGTTGTTGCCGCGCGCCCCCATCACCTGAAGGGACTGCCCCTTCCGGCCCGGGCGGCGCTTCTTCGGCACGGGGATCTGCTTGAAGCCGGTGAGGTACTGGGCGGTCAGGCTCTCCGTTTTCTGCATCACCTCCTGCGGTGTGCCCATGGCAACCACTTGGCCGCCGTGTACTCCAGCGCCTGGTCCCATATCCACCACATAATCGGCGGCGCGGATAAACTCCTCGTCGTGCTCGACCACGATCACGGTGTTCCCCAGGTCGCGCAGCCGCTCCAGGGTCGCCAGCAGGCGCGCGTTGTCGCGCTGGTGCAGCCCGATGGACGGCTCGTCGAGCACATAGAGCACGCCTGTCAGGCCGGAGCCGATCTGCGAGGCGAGGCGGATGCGCTGGCTCTCGCCGCCGGACAGCGTCGCGGACGCCCGCGAGAGGGTGAGATAGTCGAGCCCCACATCCAGGAGAAAGGTCAGGCGGTCGCGGATCTCCTTGACGATGCGCCGCGCGATCTCTTGCTGCTGGGGACGCAGTTGGTCGAGCACGCCGGAGAACCACTGCTCCGCCTCGGCCACTGAATACTCCGCCACCTGGCCGATATGCAGCCCGCGGATCTTCACGCAGAGGGCTTCGGGCTTCAGGCGATAGCCGTTGCAGGAGTCGCAGGCGTGGCTGGTCTGATAGCGGCTCAGGTCGTCGCGGATCGTGTCGCTCTCGGTTTCGCGGTAGCGTCGTTCCATGTTCGGAACGATCCCCTCGAACGCTCTCTGCGTCTCGTATTTTCGCAGGCCGTCATCATAGCGCATCTTGACCGGCTCACCGCCTGAGCCGAAGAGGATCGCGTCGCGCACGTCCCTTGGCAGGTCGCTCCAGGGTGTCGTCGTCGAAATCCCATAGTGTCGGGCCAGGCTGTCGAGAGTCTGCTTGTAAAAGGGCGAGGGGGAGCTTGCCCAGGGCACGATGGCCCCTTGGCGCAGCGATTTGCGCTCGTCGACCACCAGCGTCGGATCGAAGTTCAGCATTCGCCCCAGACCGCTACACGTTGGGCAGGCGCCGAAGGGATTGTTGAAGGAGAACAGGCGCGGTTCGATCTCGGGAATCGTGAAACCTGACACGGGGCAGGCGAACTTTGCCGAGAAGGTGGTGCGCTCGCCGCTGTCCGCGTCTTCGGCAAAGGCGAGATCGTCGCCGATTTTCAGCGCCGTTTCGAAGGAGTCCGCAAGGCGCGACTCGATTCCCTCCCGCACCACGAGGCGGTCCACCACCACCTCGATGTCGTGCTTCTTCTTCTTGTCGAGCGCCGGAGCTTCCTCGATCTCATAGAGCGAGCCGTCGATCTTCACGCGCTGGAAGCCGCGCCTCTGCAGGTCCGCGAGTTCTTTGCGGTACTCGCCCTTGCGCCCACGCACCACAGGCGCCAGGAGGTACAGCCGTGTGCGCTCCGGCATCTCCATGATGCGGTCGACCATTTGGCTGACCGTCTGGCTCTCGATGGGCTCACCGGTCGTGGGCGAATAGGGAGTTCCGACACGCGCCCACAGCAGGCGCATGTAGTCGTAGATCTCCGTCACCGTGCCGACGGTGGATCGCGGGTTCTTCGAGGTTGTCTTCTGTTCTATGGAAATCGCCGGAGAGAGCCCTTCGATGGAATCCACATCCGGCTTCTGCATCAATTCCAGGAACTGCCGCGCATAGGCGGAGAGCGACTCCACATAGCGGCGCTGTCCCTCGGCGTAAATCGTGTCGAAGGCGAGTGAAGACTTGCCGGACCCGCTCAGCCCCGTGATGACCACGAGCTTGTCGCGCGGCAGGCTGACCTCGACGTTG
>SKZV01000019.1 GCA_007127165.1 Rhodovibrio sp.
CCGCCGTCGCCATGAACCCCGCAACCTGGTTCGCCCCAGCCCGAAGCGACAACAACGCCCGAAGCGCCGCCATCTCCGTGTCCAAAAGAGCGGCGATGCGCCCGGCGTTCTCGGCGCCGATTTCCTCCGCGCGTTCGACGACCTGTTCCTGGGTCGCCTCGATCATCGGACCGAGGAAGATGGTCAACTGAAGATGCGCATTCCGCAAAGCGTTGCGTGCGGAGACGGCATCGGCGGAAAGGCCGGAGCGTTCCTCCGCCAACCCCTCCCGAAGCAGGTCAAAGAACGATTCGTCTCCCAGGGCGCTCGCCGCCAGCGTTTCCACCGGCTGGCGCAGCAGGCCGGCATCGGCGTGGGCATCGGACAGCCGCTCCAGCATCTCCGTCAGCCGTCCCGCGGGCTCCGCAACCTGATTTTCGGCGAGGCCGACCTGCGTCGGACTCGTAGCGGCGGTCGCTTCGATCAGGAGATTGAAAACCCGGATCGCGTCGGCGTTTAGGGTCAGGAGCGCATGTAGATCGGTGATCCCCTGTTCGATGAAGGATTGCAGGTCGGCCGCGCCGTCTTCGTTGACGCTCCCCACGCCTTGCAGCAGCGCGGCGTTGGCGCTGCGGACGGCGGGTTCGAAGGCTGCCGATAGCTCCGTGTGAATGGCCGCGACGGCAATAGCGGTCTCCCGTGCTCCATCGGCGTTGGTGATTCGCTCGCTAACGGCCGGATCCAGTCGTTGCAGGTGCCCGTGCAGCCGGTCGACCGAGCCCGCGATGTTCGAGAGGTCGTCGCCCCCGCTTTCCGGGCCGCCTTCTGGGCCGCCTTCCGGGGGACGTTCACCTCGCCCGGAGAGATCGGCGGCCGCGCCAAGCTGGACGATGAGGAAATCCATCTCCGCGCCGCGCCGCTTGAGGTCACCCAGCATGCGCTCCCGCGCCGCGTGACTGTTCGCGCTCGCAAGGCGCGGTGCGGCGGCGGAAACCTCGGCGCTGCGGTTGGCGAGCTGCATCGCAGTGGTCATTTCCGGGACCGCCTGCTCCACCATCGTCGTCACCGTTCGCTCGACACCGGCGAAGGAGAAAAGGGAGACTGCCGTTGCGATCAGAGTCATGCCCGCTACGGCGGCGAACGCCAGATAGAGGCGCAGGCGGATGCTGCCGCGGTTTTCGCTCGCCCTCTCGGTTGGCTGCCCGAGGGCTTCGACGTCCGCTGCGGGAAGGGTGTCCGAGGCTGCTTGTCCGGATGGTTTCGTGTGTTGCATGTCGTCCTGCTTGTTTCCTACTGAGCGCGTGCAGGCTTTAATTTAAGAGAAGGTAAGGACCAAGAGATATTCAGAGAAAGCAATGGAAAGAGATCGGCTAATATAAAATCCATAGCCAATATAAGTCGCAAATTCGGCGCACGCATAATCGTCAGAAAGCGACCAATTTTACTTAGGTTGATCGCAGTTTTGCCTGCCAATACACTGTAAATAGAGCATTATCCTGTGACTACACCCTGGGAGTGTAGCCAGGGAGCGGGTCGGCGAAAGCAGACTCGGCCACCGTGCCGCGCCGTCCACAGTGGGTGTAGGGGGCAGTGCGGCGCGACGATCGGTCGCAATTCATAGACTGCACAGCCGCTGTGCGCGAGATGCTTGGTATATGGTATACGAAGATCTTGATTTCGGCGAGTGCCCGGAGCATATCCATTGCAGTGCACAACGGGGCCCTTCAAGGGTCTGGACAAGCAAAGGATACAGCCTGATGGAACTCGTTCTCATCCTCTTCGCCGCGACACTCGCCGCGACCGCAATCGCCTCCGTCATCCACGCCTCGCTCGCCAGCGAGACTCGTCCGGCCGCCAGCGTAGAGACGCTTCAGCCGCGCCGCCGCGAGACGGCAAGCCACGAGGATCTGAAGCAGGCCGCGTAAAGTCGATTCCTACCGAGGGCACTTCCTCCCGCCTCTCGGACTTGAAACCCCGGCACTTCAATCGTGCCGGGGTTTTTTTGTTCCTTACGAAAACGGGGCGGAACCCTTGCGGCTCCGCCCCCTCGATCCCGGCAACTCCAGTCGCTTAGGCGACTTGAGAGAGCCACTCCTTCAGTTCCTTCTTTGACACCGCGCCCACCTTGGTGGCGGCGACCTCGCCGTTCTTGAACAGCATGAGCGTCGGGATGCCGCGAATGCCGTACTTCTGCGGCGTCGAAGGATTGTCGTCGATGTTCAGCTTGGCGACGGTCAGGCTATCGTCCATCTCCGACGAGATCTCTTCCAGCGCCGGGGCGATGGTCTTGCAGGGCCCGCACCACTCGGCCCAGTAGTCGACAAGCACCGGCTTGTCGGACTTGAGCACATCGGTGTCGAAGGTGGAATCGCTCGTGCTGGTCATGCCCATGGCGTCGTTCTCTCCTGAAAGCTGATGGCCGACGGGACGTGGCTGCCCCTCGGCGATGTCGTTACACCGGAAATTAGGCAACCACCGCCAGCCCGTCAAGCGAGCCGCCCATGGCAAAGCCGCATTGCTGATCCGCACAAGATTTCATCTCATGCCGCTGTGTTTTCTTCGCCGACCCGCATGAGGGTCGGGCCGTCGGTCCAGAGTAGCCAGGTTTCCACCCGCCGTCCCGGATAGACCTGCTCAAGCAAGCGGCGATAGGCGGCGAGCTGGCGGTGGTAGACTGCGGGAACCTCGGCGGGCGTGCGGGCAGGGGGGCGGTTGGTCTTGTAGTCCACCACCATCACCGCGCCCTCGTGCAGCACCAGGCGGTCCACCTGCCCGGAGATCGCGCGCGGCCCCGCGGCGCCGTCTAGCAGCCCGACCACCGGCACCTCCGCCCGGCTTTGCGGGCCGAAGAGGTGCGCGAAGGCCGGGTCTTCAATCACCGCCAGCGTTTCCGCCAAGAGCGCGTCGCGCTCCGCCGCGTCAAGCTCCCGCGCCGCACCGGCAAGGAAGCGCGCGCCCGCCTCCCGCCGCGCCTCCGCCGCCAGATCCGGCAGCGATTGCAGCAAGCGGTGGATCAGCCGCCCGCGCTGGAACGAGGTGCCGCCGTCGTGCCCCAGCGGGGAGCGCACCGGCGGCTCGTCCTCCGCCTCGCGCGATGGGGCAAGCGGGCGCGGCGGCGACGGCTCGGCACGTGGCGGGGTGAGCGCCCAGTGTTCGAGCGGGAGCGCCGCCACCTCCTCGGCGTGCGTCTCCGGCGCTTCGTCGCGCCCGACGCTCGCGGCCTCGGAACCGTCGTAGCGCAGCGCCGTGCCGCTCCAGCCGTCGGGCAGCGCGCCGGTGCAGTCGAAGGGCACCGCCTCGGCAAGCTCCGCAAGGCCGCGCTCGACAAGGCTGTACCAGCAGTCTTCCGGTTCCGCCTTCTTCGCCCGCCAGCCGCAAACGTAGAGCCGGTCCTCCGCCCGCGTCATCGCGACGTAGAGCAGCCGCCGGTACTCCTGATCGCGCTCCGCCTCCACGGCCTCGCGCAGGCAGGCGACCGGCTCCGTCTCCAACTCCTTCCGGGGCGGCCAGAACAGCAGATTCTTGGTCTGATCCCAGTACAGCTTGTCGCCCGCGTTCGTACGGCCACCGGGGGTCTGCATGGTGTCGGGGAGGAAGACCACCGGGGCCTGGAGCCCCTTCGCGCCGTGCACCGTCATGATCCGCACCGCGTTCGCGCCCTGCTCGGATTCGCGCTTGATCTCCTGCCCGCCCGCTTCCAGCCAGTGCAGGAAGCCTTCGAGGGAAGGCGCTTGCTGGCGCTCGTAGCTCAGCGCGAGCGACAGGAACTCCTCGATGGGTTCGATGGCCTCGCTGCCCAGGCGGGCGAGAAGCCGCTCGCGCCCGCGCTCCCGGCCCAGAAGCTCGGCGTAAAGCTCGTAGGGCCGGGCGTAGTCCACGCGCGCCAGCAGGTCGGTCAGCTTGGCGTGCGCCGTTTCGAAGTCCCCGGCCTCGCCCGCGCGCTCGCGTAAGACGTCCCAGAGCGCCCGGCCCTCGCGGCCATGCGCCAGATCGAACAGCCGTTCCTCGCCGAGGTCGATCAGCGGACCCTTCAATACACAGGCCAGCGTCAGATCGTCCGAGGGCAGCAGCAGGAAGCGCCCAAGCGCCACGAGATCGCGCACCGCAAGCTGATCCGTCAGCACCATGCGATCGATCCCGGCGACCGGCACGCCCGCTTGCTTGAGCGCGCGCACCAACTCATCGACGAATTCGTTCCGCCTCCGGACCAAAACCAGCACGTCGCCGGGACGCATCTGGCGGCCCTTGGCCGGGAGGTAGCCTTCGGCGTTGCCGGGCGCGGTCCAATCCTGGACGCGCCGGGCGATCAGCCGGGCGAGGCGTTCGCGGGGATGGCCGGAATCTTGCGGCTCGCCGGGCAGTTCCCAGGGGTCTTCCTCCGCCGCGTCCTCATGTTCGGCGGGCGGCCACAGCTCGACGCGTCCGGCCTCGCCGACGCGCACCGGCTCGTGGCGCAGCGCGCTCTCGCCGAACAGCACGCCGTCGCGCGCGTCGGCCTGCGCGAAGACCGCGTCGACCGCGCCCAGGATGGCGGCGGTGGAGCGGAAGGAATAGTAAAGCTCCACCGCTTCCCAGCCGTGTTGCGCTTCTTGCACCCGCTGGCCGAAGTGCTCGCGCATCCGGGCGAAAGCGCTGGGGTCGGCGCGCTGGAACGAGTAGATCGACTGTTTGGCGTCGCCCACCGCGAAGACCGTGCGCGGATCGGCCCCGCGCGCCAGGGCCGCGCCTTCACCGGCGAAGAACTCCTCGGTCAGCGCCTCGACCACCGCCCACTGGTCGGGGTTGGTGTCCTGCGCCTCGTCGATCAGCACATGGTCCAGGCCGCCGTCCAGCTTGAACAGGACCCAGGGCGCCAAGCCCGGACGGCGCAGCAGGTCGCGCGTCAAAAGGATCAAATCGTCATAGTCCAAGAGCGCGCGGCGGCTTTTCTGGTCGTTGTAGGCATCGAGGATCGCCGCGCCGAGCTGGAGCAACGCCTTGGTCGCTTGAGCGACGGTGAGGGCGTTTTCGTGCGCGCGCCAGCACACCAGCCGCTCCGCCTCCGCTTCCATCGCTTCCAGCGCTCCGGGGACGAGCTTCGCCGCCTTGGTCAGAAGCGTCTTGCGCGGCTGGCCTTCAAGAGTCAGGAAGAGCTTGCAATAGCGGTCCAGGACGCTCGGTCGTTGCGCGGCCGGAACGACAAGCCACTCGTCCAGCGCCGCCGCCCGCTCACGCTCGTTCGCAGTGCCGCGCTCCAGGATCGCGTTCAGCGCCTCGCAAAGCCCTTCGGCGTCAAAGGCGGCATCGGCGCAGACGGCGTCGCGCAGCCACGCCACCGTTTCCTCCGGCCGAACCGCCAGCGCCTCGGCCACGCCGCGGCTCAGCGGTTCCGGGCCTTGCCAGTGTTGCAGCAGGCGGGTCAGCCGCCCGCGCTCACGGATCAGCGCGCCCACCAGCGCACCGAAGTCGTCCTCGCCCACCTGCGCCGTCAAAACGTCCAGCGCCTCGGAAAGCTCCGGCGCGCTGCCGGAGCCCGCGCGGGCCAGCACATCCTCCCGCGCCGCCTGTAACATTTCGCTTGCGGAACGATCGTCCAGCACCTGCGCGTGGGGCGCGATTCCGGCTTCCAGGGGAAAACGCGCGAGCACGGCTTGGCAGAAGGCGTGGATGGTCTGAATCTTCATGCCGCCCGGCGTGTCGAGCACGCGGGCGAAGAGGGCGCGGGCGCGGGTCAGGGTCTGCGGCTTCGGCGGCTCGCCGGTCAGATTTTCGAGCCGGGCGCTCAAATCCGCGTCGTCCATCGCGACCCAGGTCGCGAGTTCCTTGGCGAGGCGCTGCGCCATCTCCGCCGCCGCCGCCTTGGTGAAGGTCAGGCAGAGGATCTTCTGGGGCGGGGTTCCGGCGAGCATCAGGCTCAACACCCGGTCGGTCAGAACCTTGGTCTTCCCGGTTCCCGCAGAAGCCGTCACCCAGACCGAGGCGGCGGGATCGGCGGCGCGGCGCTGGAACGCGGCGGCTTCGGCGGTGCGGGCTTCGCGTTCGGGGTTGGAGGTGCGGGCGGCGTTTGTGGGGCGGGCAGCGGTCATCCCTCGTCTCCCGTTCCGCCTGCGGACCATTCCTGGACGCGGGCGAGGTGGCCGTAGTCGTCGAAGCGCGGCAGCCATCCGGGGCGCGGGCGCGACCAGTAGGGCGTTTGCGGATCGTCGAACCGGCGGATCAGGGCGCACAGGCTGTCCAGCGCCTGCCCGGCCAGCGCGGCGGGATCGGCCTTGGTGACGGGATGCTCCTTACCCTCGACGCGCCCGCCCTTGATCTCCCAGTGCGCCAACTCCGCGACCGTCCCCGCCGGGACATCCCGGAACGCGCCCGCCGCCGCCATCGCGGCTTCCAGCGGAAGCTGCGGGGCCTTGCCGTGCAGGATTTCTGCGTTCTTCGGCACCGTTCCGGTCTTGTAGTCGATCAGGGCGAGGCCTCCGTCCGGCAAACTCTCAATTCGATCCGCTTTCGCAACGAGTTCGAAGGGCGGCTCTAGCCCCTCAGGAAAGAAGGAGCCGCGCCGCTCGGCCAGAACGGTGCGGCCGTCGGCGCGGCGGTTGCGCTCGACCTCCGCGAACCAGCGGGCGATGCGGCGAAAGCGCGGCCACCAGAAGGCGCGCAGGCCGGGGGGCACGGATTGTTCGGCGAAGGCGGCTTCGCCCAGACGCAGCAACTCCGCTTCCGGGTCTTCGGGCAGGGCGTCGGGATAGGCTTTGACGAAGGCTTCCAGAATGCGGTGCAGAAGCGTTCCGCGCTCCGCCGCGCCGGGGTCCTGGTCGATGGCGTCGAGCGGGCGCAGCCCCAAAATCCGGTCGGCATAGAGCGCGTATGGGTCGCGCAGCCAGGTTTCGATGCGCGTCACCGGCAGCTTGCGCGGACGCGCGGAGAGCGGCGGCGTCGGCGCGGGACGCCGCGCGCTGCGCTCCCGTGCGGAGAGCGCGCGGCTCGGCGCGTCCAGTTGCGTTGCCCAGTGCAGCCAGTCGGTTTCCTGTCGTTGCTCAAGCGGAACGAGTCCCCAGCTTTCCAGCAGCGCATCCAGGCGCAGCAGCCAGCGCGAGGCGACCGTGGGGGTGCCCTCGATCCGCGTGGCGCGGGTCAGCACGATCTCGGGCGCGGCGAAGGCTTGTGCGAAGTCGTGCGCCATCAGGCCGATGCGCCGCTCCACCGGGGGCAGGCCGAAACTCCCGCGCATCGGGCGGCTGAGCCAGGGGCCGGGGTCGGTCTCGTCGGGCCAAGTGCCCTCGTTCAGTCCGCCAAGGATCACCAGATCGGCGCGCTGCAAGCGCGCTTCCAGCGGCCCCCAGATCGCCAGTCGCGGATGACCGCCCTGCGGCGGACGCACGACGCGGCCCTGCATCAGCGTATCGAGCAATGCCGGATAGCGGCTGCCGGGCAGGGCGGGCGCGGCCTCGGCATTCTCCAAGAGCGCCGCCGCCAAGGCCGCCGCCGCCTCCCCAGCCTCGCCTCGCCAGAGCCGCGCCGCGCCGGGTTCGTCCGGGGTCGCCGCCAGCGCCTCGGCGAAGCGCATCTGCGCGCCGACGGCTTCGTCGAAACGGGCTTCGGGCGCTTGCAAGGCCGCTTCCGCCTCCGCTGCCATCGCCCGCAGCCCTTCCAACCAGGGCCGCAGCCGTGCCGCTTCGTTCTTGCCGTCCAGCGCCGCCAGCAGCCCGTCGAAGCCCGAGGCCGGACGCACGCCGCGCAGCACCGCGATTTCGAGCGCCCGCACCTTGGCCTTGAACGCGCCCGGCTCCTCGCCGCCCGCCGCAAGCGGGTGCTTCAGCGCCGCGAGCAGACTCAGGGGAGCCAGCCCTTCCGCCAGCATCCGCGCGGTCAGCCGCAAGAACGCGCCCGGCGGCGTTTCCGCCAGCGGCACGCCCGCCGAGTCGTCCACCTGGATCTCCCAGCGCCGCAACTCCGCCGCGACGCGCCGCGCCAGCGAGCGGTCGGGCGTCACCAGCGCCGCCGTGCGCTCCCGCGTTTCCAGCGCATGACGCAGCATCAATGCAATCGCCGTCGCCTCCTCGCCCGGCCCTGGACAGTCGAGCCGCCAGACCCCGCGCAGCCCCAGCTCCAGCCGCTCGCGCG
>SKZV01000064.1 GCA_007127165.1 Rhodovibrio sp.
GCGCGATGAAGGCGGTGCTGGCGATGAACTGGCGACATTGGACTCCGCTGTCCGGATGACTGCAAACTATCCCTAAGATGGCGTAGGAGTCTCTGTTCTGCAACACCGGCCAACCGCCAGTCTGCAAAATGCTCGACACCGCGTTTCTACCCAAACGCTAGCATCGGCATCCTTACCAGAAGGTTTACATGACGACACTTTGTTGGTCGAGATTTGATGCTACCCGAAATCCAGTTTTCCGCGGATGGACCGCCAGAAGCTGATTAACAGGAAGTAGATCGACACGAGGATGAATCCCCAATACGCCAAGGGATCGGAGGACGCGAGATTGCTGTTCGCGCCGCGCTCCAGCACCAGATAAAGCGCGAGTCCGGCCCACACGAACGTCAAGGCCATCGTCAGCGGACGTAGCGCACGCACCCGGAAGGGGTGGACGAACTTCACCGGGACAAAGGTCAGCGCCGCACAGACCAGCACGACGATCAAGTTCAACGTGGCTGGAGTTTGCAGAATGTAAAAGCAAAGCACCACGAGATTCCAGGTCGCGGGAAACCCGGAAAAGAAATTGTCATTCGTCTTCAAGCTCTTGTTTGCAAAACAATAGAGCGAGGTCACGAGAATCAGGCCCGCCGCCGGAAAGGCCCAGCCTTCCGGCATGAAGTCGAAGTAGTAAAGGAAAATCGCCGGGATGAGCGCGTAAGTCGTGTAGTCGATAACATGGTCCAGAATGGCGCCGTCGACCTGCGGCAACGCCTTGTCGATGCTGTAACGCCGGGCGAGCGGACCGTCGAGCGTGTCGATCACCAGCGCCACCCCCAGCCAGATCAGCGCCCCGGCCGCGTCGCCCTGAAAAATGTGGATCAGCGACATCAGCCCCGCCAGCGCGCCGGACGCCGTGAAGATATGCACGGCCCAAGCCCGTACGCGATCCAAATCCGAGCTTTGGTCTAGCATTTTCTTCATGATGAAATCGTACCAATTATCTGATCGAGTGGCTAACGATGACGCAACGTTGCGAACCTCCCGCTCTGGAGCCGTCCGATCCCCCGGCGGATTGCCGCGATATAGCCGTGAAGCGCGTCCAGGTCAATTCACGAGGCCGCGTGAGCGAATGGCTCTCGGTCTTGGCTACCTTGCCCGTGCGGCTCGCCAAGCCCTCGCCGATCCTATAAATATGCGACGTCCGCCGCTATTTTTAACGCATTATCGAATGGAAAACGAATGACCGGTACCACCTCCACGGAACGCTGGGTCGCCAGCGATTATCAGCGCAATGCGGGCTTTGTCGCCGAGCTTGGGGCGGACCTGCTGGACCTGCTCGCGCCGCGTCCCAGAGAACGGATACTGGACCTTGGCTGCGGCGATGGCGTGCTGACCGAGCGGATCGCGGGACACGGCGCGGAGGTCGTCGGCCTGGACAGCGCGGCCGGGATGCTGACGGCTGCTCGGGCGCGGGGATTGACCGTGGTCGAAGGCGACGGCCACGCATTGCCGTTCAGCGAGGAGTTCGACGCCGTCTTTTCCAACGCGGCGCTGCACTGGATGACGCGCCCGAATGCCGTGCTGGACGGCGTGGCGCGGGCGCTCAAGCCCGGCGGCCGGTTCGTCGGGGAGTTTGGCGGCCACGGCAACGTGGCGGCGATCAAGGTGGCCTTGCTCGCGGTAATGGCCCGGCGCGGCGTGGACGCCGAGGCGCTAATCCCTTGGTACTTCCCGACCGCCGAGGAGTACGGCGAGCGTCTGGAAGCCCACGGCTTCACGGTGGAACGGATCGGATTGCACCCGCGTCCAACGCCGCTACCCGGCGCGATGGAAGGCTGGCTCGACACCTTCGCCAGTTGGTGCCTAGGTCCGCTCGATCCAGAAGCCCGCAAAGCGGCGGTGCAGGAGACGGAGGCGCTGCTGGCCCCCGCGCTGAAAACGGCCGAGGGCCGCTGGACCGCGGATTACGTCCGCCTGCGCTTCTCCGCGCGCCTCACCGATCAGAACGCATAAGGACGGGCAAGGGAGCCAACTATGCCGGACGCGCCGCAGCAAGTATCCGACGTCCTCACCTTCTGGTTCGAGGAGACTCTTCCGGAACAGTGGTTTGTAAAAGACGAGGGCTTTGACGCCAAGGTCCGCGAGCGCTTTCTGGCTCTGTGGGAGCGGGCGCGCGCAGGTGCTTGCGATGCTTGGACTGAGTCTCCGCACGGCGCGCTGGCGCTCGTCATCGTGCTGGATCAGTTCCCGCGCAACATCTTCCGAGGCGATCCGCGCAGCTTTGCTACGGACGCGAAGGCCCTCGAGATAGCGAAGGCCGCCATTGCACGGGGTTTTGACGAGGATTTGACGACGGACGAGAAGGCGTTTCTTTACATGCCGTTGCAACACAGCGAGGTTCCGGCGGATCAGGAACTGTCCTGCCGACTGAACGAACCGCTGGATAAGCCGGACTACTACGCTTTTGCAGTGGCGCATCGGGATATCATTGCGCGATTCGGCCGATTTCCCCATCGCAACGCTGTACTCGGCCGCACATCTACTTCGGAGGAAGCCACGTTCTTGGAGCAGCCGGGATCTTCTTTTTGATGGCCATGCCCATCGCGAGAGGCTTTCCTTCGCGCACGACAGTCCCCACCTGAGTTGGACCTGAATGGCTTAGGGCAAGGGGGCGACTATGGGCGGACTAGAGCATTTTCAGGCGCAGTGGGTACCGGTTCGCCGTCCGAAAATGCGCAACAACAAGGAGTTAGAGCGCCGTTCCGATTCAATCGGAACGAAAAGCGCTCTAGGCAGGTTCAAAGCGCATTTTCTGGCGCTCCCGGTGATCTTTCTGCTTGGCGCCTGCGCTACGATTCCAACGCCGACACCTTCCGAGAGCGATTGGTCGATGATCCGCTCGACCATGCAGGAGGCGCTGGAAAACGCCCGCACCGGCGAAAGCCTCACCTGGGAAAACCCTGAGACGAACAATCGGGGCACCGTGATTCCGTTGGAAACCGACGATGAGCGGGTTGACCAGCCATGCCGCCGCTATCAGCTCACCTTTACGGCGGAAAACACCACGCAGGCCGCCTACGGAACCGCCTGCCGCCGCGATGACGGCACCTGGGAGTCGCGGCGCGCGATCCGCTTCGGCCCGATAGAAGCGCGGCGGGATCCGTATTATTACGATCCGTACTACTACGACCCCTATTACTACGATCCGTTCTACGATCCTTTCTACCGCCCCTACGGTTACCGGCAGCATCCTCGGGTGCGCGGTAGCATCGGCTTCCACTTTGGCCGTGGGTTCTAGGCGAACGGGTGGGTCTTCTTCTTGGGCCTTGCGGCCAACTACCCCGACCCTTATGTACTCGAGGTCAAAGATATCCCTCGTTTAAAGTTGAAAGGTTGGTTATGGCAAGAAAACGGAGAAGTAGTCGTAAAGCTGTGCCGCCGCCACTTATGATGGCGGAGTTGATGCTTTCGTCGTGGGAAACGATTGCACGCCGGACCTTTATGATGTCGCAGGGGACCTGCTCGGACGCGGAGTACCAGCGGATGGTGCGTGAGAAAACGGAAGCGGCGATGCTGTCCGGCCTCGCCCTCACGCGCGGGGCAGGGGCCGCCGCAGTTATGGGACCCTGGCGCAGCCGTTCGGTCGCCAACTCCAAGCGTCTCCGGAAAAAGAAGGGCTGACGGACGACCTCACGGCGGCGGCGAACGGCCCTCTGGACCAACGCTGCCCCCGTCGAGCACTGCCTCACGCATTGCGATAGGCGAGACGGCCTCGCGTCGCCAGAAGCAGCAGCAGGGCAAAGGCGATCCAGAATCCCGTGCGGTAGATTTCCGCATTTTGCGGCATCTGGAAGAGTTGGTTCCCCAGTATCGCCGTCAGATGCATCAAGGTGGCCGCGAGGATGCTGCCGCCGGTCGTGTTGTACGCCCAGCTTACCACCACGGCGAACGCCGGAACGGCCAGCATAAAGCGCCAGAACTCCAGGGTTCCCAACCCGAGGCCGGGAACCGGCGCTGCCGCAACCAAGAACAGCGGCAGGTACCATAACGCCTGCGCCACCCCGACGATCAGTACAGCCACGACGACGGGCATGGCCGCCTGCAAGCGGGGCAGGGCATAGCCGCGCCAGACGAGTTCTTGCGGCAATGCAATGAAAAAGAGGCTCAACGCGAGGAACAGCACGAAAGCGCCCGGATCGATCCGATAAACGTGGATCGCCACGAACGCGGGTCCGACGCCGTCGATCAGCCAGCCAAGCCCGCCCGCCAGCAACCCCAGCCCCAGCGGCAAGAGAACGATCACCGCGAGCGCGCGGCCGCCGACCATGCGGGGATCGAGGGTTTGCCGCCAGAATGCCCGCCGCGCCGCCTTGTCTTCCCGGGTGAACAGCAGCATGAGCGCGACGCCCGGAAGTCCCGCTCCACCGATGAGAATCAGCAGCATCGTGCTCGGCTCGCCCCAGGGTCCACCGATGAGCGGGGCGGGGATCCAGAACGCCCATGTCCAGGCGATGCCTAGCGTCAGGCACAGCCCTGCACGTCGACCGGCTTCGACTGCGCTGCTCAAGACTCGGACCTCCCTTCGGCTGCTTAACCCCCGTCTCGTAAACGCGGGTGCTTTTATAAAGCGTTGCGTGTCTGGGTTGCAACCTGTGGCGAGGGCGTTATACCAAGCTGCGAAAGAACGTACTCGTTGCGGCTGGCTCCTCGATACGGCCCAACCGGGCCTGCTCGGGGTGAGGTGATCTTATGTTTTAAAAGCATCCTCGCCCCGATTGGCGCCCCTTTGGCGCGTATCGAGGGGTCCATCCCGGCAGAATATCATTGGCTCAGCGGTATTACCCTTCCGGAAACCCCGCCGGAACGCCGAAGTCCGGGGGCGTGACGGCAAGCGCCTTGAACAGCGTCCCCATTTGCTCCTGCGCGCACAGACGGTGGAGCGCGGCGTCGATCTCCTTGGCCTGCCGGTCGCTCGCGTGAGCGCGCAGGATCGCCGCCCGCTGCTCGATCCCCAGGCCCTTGAGGAACGCACCCTGTCCCACCGGGCCGTGCGTCTCGGCCCCGGCCTGCCGCGCCACTTCCGCCAAGGTGGGGAAGTCCACATGCGCCGTCAGATCGGCGCTGCCGGGCGCGTCCAGAACCTCGGCGCGGGCGTGGCCGCGCACGGCTTGCAGCGTGGCCTCCGCCCTTTGCTCGCCGCGCCCGTAGTCGATGACCAGCCCCGCGCCCCCGTGCGCCGCAACCCGCCGCGCCGCCTCGCTCATGATCGCAATAGAAGCGGGAGAGACCTCGACCATTGCGCCGGGCGGGGAGTCGCGCAGGGCTTCCGGCACATAGGCGGCGGCGTTCCGGCTGGGCGCGGAGAGGGCGAAGGCGAGGCGCTCGCTCGCCGGGTCGTGGCCGACCATGACCTCGCACCAGCCCTTGGGGTCTTTGCGGAACTGGCGGATCGGCAGGGCGTCGAAGAACTCGTTGGCGATCAGAATGCAGGGGCCATCCGGCACCTCGGCAAGCTCGCCGTGCCATGTGACGGCTTCGTCCTTCAGCGTCTCCGCCTGGCGTTCGCGCAAGACCGGGCTCACCTCGACCAGATGCACCTCGATCGCCCGCCGGAACTCGGGCAGAATCCGGACGGCGCGGAGTGCGTCGGCCATCAGGGTGCCGCGTCCGGGGCCAAGCTCGATCAGCTTGATCGTGGCGGGCGATCCCAGCCGCTGCCAAACGTCGGCGCACCACAGGCCGATCAACTCGCCGAACATCTGGCTGACCTCCGGCGCGGTGATGAAGTCACCCGCCACGCCGAAGGGATCGCGTGCGCTGTAATAGCCCTGTTCCGGGTGCGTCAGAACCTCTGCCATGTAGTCCGCGACGGTGATCGGCCCGAGTTCTGCGATCCGGCGCTTCAGGCGGTCCTCCAGGCTCGCGGCGGTCATCTCTCGCTTTCCAGCTTGATCCAGGTGAGTTCGTGCTTGTTGTGGTGCAGGTGCATCAGGCGGCTGCCGGGAATGGCGGCGAAGGCGTCTTGGGTGTCGAAGTCCGTCTCGCCCTGGAACTTGATGGTGCAAAGGAAGTTCCGCACCGTCCCGGCCTCCATCCAGCGCCGCACCAGTTCCAGCAGCTTCGAGGGATAGCAGATCACGTCGGAGAACAGCCAGTCCACCGGCCCGATATGCTGTGGCCGCAGTCCAAAGGCGCTGTCGCGCTGGTAGGTCAGGCGGGGCAGCCCTTGCAGGCTCTCGGCCAGCGGCGCCTTGTCCACCGAGATGACCTCCGCGCCCAGTTCGTGCAGCACCCAGCTCCATCCGCCCGGCGCGGCCCCAAGGTCCAGGCAGCGCTCGCCTGCTCCGGGGTAGACGCCAAGCACCGTCAGTGCCTCCCAGAGCTTCAGGTAGGCGCGGCTCGGTGGGCCTATGCGGTCCTCAATGAAGGTCACTTCGCCGTGCGGGAAGAGGCTTGCGGTGGTAGGCGCGGCCAGCATCCGCTCCGGCGCGATCAGGGTCCAGCCGCCGAGCGGCGCGCGTGGCGGCTGTGCGGGGAAGACCAGCGGCTTGGCGGAGACGTGGGGAAGCTGCTCCGCGATCAAGGCCGCGCGGCGATGGTGGCCGGTGGTGGGTAGCAGCGCCCAGTTGCGCTGAATCTCCTTCAGGCGGCGCGCGGCCTTCTTGATCGATTCGGCGGGCAGTTCCACCGGATCGTACCAAATGTTCTGCGCCCAGGCTGGATGCAGGGCCGGACCCTTCGCCAGGAGCAGCCGCCCGTATTCCGTCGTGACCGTAACCTCGGCGCGAGCCAGCTCATGACGCAGCTCCGCCTCGAAGCCCTCGGGGGCCAGAAAGCCGACAGCCGTCAAGACCGGCGAGCCGTGCTCGCGCGGCGACGCGCCCAGACAATCAACGCCGCGCCCACGAGCATCATCGGGATCGAGAGGATCTGCCCCATCGTGGTGCCAAAGACGAGGAAGCCCAGATGCGCGTCGGGCGCGCGGAAGAACTCCCCGATGAAGCGCGCGGCTCCGTAACCGCCGACAAACACCCCGGTCGCCAGTCCCGCCGTCTGCAAGCCGCCCCGGCGTTGCAGAACGAAGAGCACGATCAGCAGAAGCAGCCCCTCCAGCGCCGCCTGATAAAGCTGGCTGGGATGACGCGGGACCGGCCCGCCCGCCGGGAACACCATGGCCCAGGGCACATCCGTCGGACGGCCGTACAACTCGCCGTTGATGAAGTTGGCGACGCGGCCCAGGAACAGCCCGATGGGCGCGGCGCAGGCCACGACATCGGCGATCCGCAGCACTGCGATTCCGCGCTTCCAGGCGAACAGCAGGATCGCCGCGGCAACGCCCAGCATTCCCCCGTGAAAGGCCATGCCGCCTTCCCAGAGAATGAAAATCTGCCCCGGATTCTGCAGGAAGAAGGCGGGTTGGTAGAAGATTACATAGCCCAGCCGTCCGCCCAGGATCACGCCGATGGTGGCCCACAGCAGCAGGTCGTCGAAGTGCTCCGGCGTCATCTCCTTGGCGGGGGACTTGGTGGTGAGCAGGCGGCAGTAGCGCCACGCCAGCACCAGCCCGCCTATATACGCCAGCGCGTACCAGCGGATCGCCAGCGGCCCCAGCTCGATGGCGATGGGGTCGATTTCGGGAAACGGCAGTGTCAGAAACATAAAGGGGTCCGGTTCAAACGGTGGGGTCTTCGTGCAGCAGGAAGTCCTGCAGATAGCGCTTCACGCCGGTCTCAAGCTCCGTGAAGGGCTCGGAGTATCCGGCGGCGCGCAGCCGCGCGGTGCTGGCCTCGGTGAAATACTGGTACTTGTCGCGGATGGTTTCCGGCGTCGGGATGTACTCGATCCGCTCCGCCTCGCCCATCGCCGCGAAGACGGCCTTCGCCAGATCGGCGAAACTGCGCGCCCGGCCGGTGCCGACGTTGAACAGCCCGCTCGCCCGGCCCCGGTCCAGCAGCCAGAGCGTCACCGCCACGCAATCGCCGACCCAGATGAAGTCGCGCAACTGCCCGCCGTCGGCGTAGTCGGAGCGGTGCGACTGGAACAGCTTCGCGGGCTCGCCGGACTTGACCTGGTTGAACAGGTTCCACGCCACGCTCGCCTGTCCGCCCTTGTGATATTCGTTCGGGCCGTAGACGTTGAAGAACTTCAACCCGGCCCAGTGCGGCGGCTGGCGTTCGCCCTCTGCGACCCGCCGGGCGACCCAGCGGTCGAAGAGGTGCTTGCTCCAGCCGTAGCCGTTGAGCGGGCGCAGGCTCGCCAGATACTCCGGCGTCATCGCGTCGTCGAAGCCCTGGCTGCCGTCGCCATAGGTCGCGGCGGAGGAGGCATAGACGAAGGGAACCCGGTTGCGCGCGCACCAGCGCCAGAGATCGCGCGACAGGCGGAAGTTGTTTTCCACCAGCCGGTCGCCATCGGTTTCCAGCGTCGAGGAGATCGCGCCCATGTGAACCACCCCTTCCAGCCGCTCGCCCCAGCCGTCGAGCATCTCGAAGAGGTTTTCCGGGGGAACGATGTCCTCCAACTCCCGCTTGGCGAGATTCCGCCATTTGCCGTTGCTGCGCAGCCGGTCGGATACGATCACCCGGTCGCCCCGCTCGGTGAGAGCCGCTACGATATTGGAGCCGATAAACCCGGCGCCGCCGGTGACGAGGTACATGCGAAAACACTTCCGTGGCCGTGGGCTCCCTTATAGTGGCGCTTGGCGTTCCGGGGCAAGCGCGGCAGCACCCATCGGCGTGCCTTGCGGCGAAGAGCGCCGCGACCCATACTTGTGGGAAGGAAACCAACGGATAAAGGGCCTAAAGGACATGCAAACCCAGAACCGCCTGCTCGACGATCTGGCGCGCGTGGCGAGCGGCGCGTTGGGCGTCGCCACCGGCATGCGCAGCGAGGTCGAGTCTCGCCTGCGCGAACAGTTCGAACGCGTGATCTCGCAGATGGACCTTGTCACCCGCGAGGAATACGAGGTCGTGCAGGCCATGGCCCAGAAGGCGCGCGAGGAGCAGGAGGACATGGCCGAACGCCTGGAAAGGCTGGAAGCGCGCCTCGCGGAGCTTGAGGCGGAGAATGTGGCCTTGACCAAGGCGAGCGGTCAGCAGGGCCAGAAAAAGTCCTCGGGCGGGAAAAAAACCGGCGGTTCGGAATCGGGCGAAGACTAAGAAGTTCAGCGAGGGTCGCAACGGCCGCAGGCATATGTGAATGCCTGCGGCCGCCGGACTTGACACACGCGCCGCGGCCGCACTCTAAACGCCGCGCCCGAATGCCGCTCTTCAGGAATCACGCCAGATCGAAGCGATCCGCGTTCATCACCTTGTTCCACGCCGCGACGAAGTCGTTCACGAACTTGCGCTGCGAGTCCTCGCAGGCGTAGACTTCGGCCAGCGCCCGCAGTTGCGAGTTGGAGCCGAAGACGAGGTCGGCACGGGTGCCGGTCCATTTCACCTCGCCCGTCGCACGGTCGCGTCCCTCGAACTCCGCCTCGGCTGGCGAAGTCGCCTTCCACTCCGTCCCCATGTCGAGCAGGTTCACGAAGAAGTCGTTGGTCAGGGTCTCGGGACGCTTGGTGAAGACGCCGTGCCTGGACTGCCCGGCGTTCGCGTTCAGCACGCGCATGCCACCGACGAGCGCCGTCATCTCCGGCGCGGTCAGCGTCAGCAAATGTGCCCGGTCGATCAGCAACTCCTCTGCCGCTACCGTGTAGTCCCGCTTGAGATAGTTGCGGAATCCGTCCGCCTCCGGTTCGAGAACGGCGAAGGACTCCACGTCGGTCTGCTCCTGCGACGCGTCGGTGCGGCCCGGCGTAAAGGGGACCTCCACATCGTGCCCGGCGTTCTTCGCCGCCTGCTCGACGGCGGCGCAACCGCCAAGCACGATCAGGTCGGCGAGCGAGACCTTCTTGCCGCCGGTCTGAGCGCCGTTGAAGCCCTTACGGATGCCTTCAAGGGTGTCGAGCACCTTCGCCAGTTGTTCCGGCTGGTTGACCTCCCAATCCTTTTGCGGGGCAAGGCGGATGCGCGCGCCGTTCGCGCCGCCGCGCTTGTCCGAGCCACGGAACGTGGACGCGGACGCCCAGGCGGTCGAAACCAATTCCGGAATGGTGAGGCCCGAGGCGAGGATCTTCACCTTCAGTTCCGCGATGTCCTTCGCCTCGATCGGCGCGTGATCGACGGCGGGCACGGGGTCCTGCCAGATGAGTTCCTCTTCCGGCACCTCGGGGCCCAGATAAAGCGGGCGCGGGCCCATGTCGCGGTGCGTCAGCTTGAACCACGCGCGGGCGAAGGCCTCGGCGAAGACTTCCGGATTCTCGTGGAAACGCTTGGAGATCGGCGCATAGATCGGGTCCACCTTCAAGGAGATGTCGGTGGTGGCCATCATCGGCGCGTGGCGCTTCGAAGCGTCGTGCGCGTCCGGCACGGCGGTCTTGGCCGCCGCGTCCGTCGGAGTCCACTGCTGGGCGCCGGCCGGGCTCTTCGTCAGTTCCCACTCGTAGCCGAACAGCGTGTCGAAGAAGCTGTTGTCCCACTGCGTCGGCGTCGGGGTCCAGGCGCCCTCCAGCCCGCTGGTGGTCGTGTCGCCCGCCTTGCCGCTGCCGAACGCGTTCTTCCAGCCGAAGCCCTGCTCTTCGATGCTTGCGGCCTCGGGTTCGGGACCGACGAGGGCTGGGTCGCCCGCGCCGTGGGTCTTGCCGAAGGTATGGCCGCCCGCGATCAGCGCGACGGTTTCCTCGTCGTTCATGGCCATGCGGCCAAAGGTTTCGCGAATGTCCGTGGCCGCCGCGATCGGATCGGCATTGCCGTTGGGGCCCTCGGGGTTCACGTAGATTAGCCCCATCTGAACGGCGCCAAGCGGGTTTTCGAGCTCGCGCTCGCCGGAGTAGCGCGAATCGCCCAGCCACTCGGATTCCGCGCCCCAGTAGATGTCCTCTTCAGGCTCCCAGATATCCTCGCGCCCACCGGCGAAGCCGAAGGTCTTGAACCCCATCGACTCCAGCGCGCAGTTGCCTGCGAGGATCATCAGGTCGGCCCAGGAGATCTTGTTGCCGTACTTCTGCTTGATCGGCCAGAGCAGGCGGCGCGCCTTGTCGAGGTTCCCGTTGTCGGGCCAGCTATTGAGCGGCGCGAAGCGCTGCGTGCCCGAGGACCCGCCACCCCGGCCGTCGGCGGTGCGGTAGGTGCCCGCGCTGTGCCAGGCCATGCGGATGAAGAGCGGCCCATAGTGCCCGTAATCGGCGGGCCACCAGTCCTGCGAGTCCGTCATCAGCGCGTGCAGGTCCCGTTTCAGGGCCTCGAGGTCGAGCTTCGTGAACGCCCCGGCATAGTCGAACGCTTCACCCATGGGATTGGAGAGCGGCGAGTTCTGGTGGAGAATCTTGATGTTCAACTGGTTCGGCCACCAGTCGCGATTCGATCGGTTCTCGAAAGTCGCGTTCGAGCGAACCCCATGCATAACCGGGCACTTGACCGCGCTCGTTAAATCGTTTCCGTCCATGTTTCTCTCCGATCATGGTTGCTTTTATTGAACCGGTCCGTGGAGCACGAACCAGGAAAGCTCCGGGGTGCCAGCGTTCAGGATGGTCTGCAAATGAGTGACCGGCGGGTCGTCGGTGGTCGTGACGCGGGCCGGTTACGGCTTTGGCTACTCCTCATCTCCCCTACCATGCGTGTATCAAGGTTAATCCATCAGCAAAAGTGGTAATTTCTGATCGCTTCGATAAACTCTTCCTATGATAAATCTCACGCTCAGGCAGCTTCGCTATTTCGAGGCTTTGGCAAGAGAGGGTCATTTCGGACGCGCGGCGGAGGCGTGTGCGATTTCTCAACCTGCTTTGTCGATGCAGATCAAGGACTTGGAGGAAACGCTGGGCACGGCGCTCTTCGAGAGAGGCGGACGACGGGTGCGGCTGACCGGGTTCGGAGAAGCGGTGGCGCTGCGCGCCCGCGATATACTCCAGTCGGTGGATGAGCTGGAGGATCTGGCGCGCGCCTCGCGGGACCGTCTGGTTGGACGGCTGAACATCGGCGTGATTCCGACCATCGCCCCCTACCTGCTGCCGAGGCTAATCGGCGATCTCACGCGCCTGCATGACGGGCTGGACATCCGCGTCCGGGAGACCTTGACGGCAAATCTGATTCACGAACTGGCAGAAGGCCGTCTCGACGCGGCCATCGTTGCCTTGCCGGTGTCCGAACCCTCCTTCACCGAGGTCGCCCTGTTCACGGAGGACTTCGTGCTGGTGCGGCCCGGCGAGGATGCGGGAAAGCCCGTGCCGGACGCCGAAACGCTTCGCGAAATGCGGCTGCTCCTGCTGGAGGAGGGGCATTGTTTTCGCGATCAGGCGCTCTCGTTCTGCGACATGCACGCGGCGCGGCCACGCGACCTGATGGACGCCAGCTCTCTCTCGACGCTGGTGCAGATGGTCGGCGCGGGCATCGGCGTCACCTTGATCCCGGAAATGGCTGTGCCGGTGGAAACGCGGTCGGCGCCGGTCTCCATCGCCCGTTTCAACACGCCGCAGCCGTCGCGGACCATCGGTATGATCTGGCGCAAGCGAAGCCCCCTGGCCGACCAACTCCTGGAAGTCTCCGAAATCGTCCGCCACGCGGCCAAGGCGTTGCGCGAACGGGAAAATCCGGTGTCGGGATAACCCCTAGGGTGGATTCGCCGCAGCAATGATAGGGGAGTTCCGGGGACACGACCCTCATCTCTTCCCCGCTTCCGGCTTTGCCACGAGGGGTGGCCAAGTCCGAAAAATGACCCTGAGCTGTGAATTGGGGATCGGCTCCGAAAAGACGGTTGCTATAGGTGTGGCCGTCATTCCCGGAATATAGGAAAATTGACATTTTTCAAAGATAGTGATAGGCTAATAATCCTTTTATCTAATCGGGAGTATCGGTCATGAGCGGGGATTTGAACGCGCGGCAGGAGTTGTTCTGCCGGCACTATGTCCTGGGCACCTCGGCGGCGGCGGCTGCGCGGGCGGCGGGGTATTCGGAGGGCGCGGCGCGGGCGCAGGCGTGGCGCTTGCTGCAACAGCCCGCCGTTCAGGACCGCATCACCGCGCTGCAGGGCGACCGGGCGGATGCGGCCTCGGCGCTCTGCGCGCAGCTCTGGGAGCAGGTGGAGGAGGTGCGCAAGGCGGCGCTGGCGGGCAAGGCTTACGGCACCGCGCTGCGCGCCGTGGTCACCCAGATGCGGCTGTTCAAGACCCTTGGCCTGCCCGCCGCTCCGGCGGATACCCAGGACATCATCAAGGAAGGCGTCGCGGCGGAAGCGGCAAGCGTCGCGGGCGGCGCGGCTCCCGATAGCGGGGAGCGGACGGACGGGAAGACCGAAGCCTTGCTGGACCGCCTGGATGAGCTGATCGACGCCGCCGACTTGGGGAGCGTGGCGGCGGCAGGGGAGGCGGCGCGGCCTGCGAAAGCTGCTTGCGCCGCGCAAGACGATCCTTCGGACGCGCCGGACCGGGAGACAACGACGTCGCCTCTCCCTGTAAGCGCGGGGGAAGAGGACGAGCGCGCCGCTCTCCCCGCCGCGCCGGTGGCGGAGACGCGCGGAACAGCCGCCGTGTTGCCTTTTGCAGACATTCCCCAACACCGCCCGCAACACCGCCCGCGCGCGAGCCCGCGCGAGGCCCTGGAGGCGGGGGTGCGCGTCGTGGAGTTCGCGTTGACGGCGACGGCGTTGCCGGGCGATGCGCGGAGCCGTTCCGGGTCCGAGCGCCTGGAATGGAGGTCCGAACGGGATTCGGAGATCCCGTCCGGCGCTCGTCATCGAAGCCAAGCGCGTGCTCGGCATGACCGCGCTGAAGCCCCTTCCGAGAAGGCGGCGGACAGGGAGCCCGGGGCGGGCTCTCCGAATTCCGCTTCGGACCTTTCCGGCATACGGGCACGCATGGAAAGTATCGGGACCCCCATGTCCAAAGCCCACTGACCCGTACGTCCGGGCGTGCTAGAACCTGTTTCAGGGACAACATCAGGCTGGAAAGGCAGGGGACGGAGATGGCGCAGGAAACCCGGATGGAGAGCGATTCCCTCGGCGAGATCGCGGTGGCCGCGGACCGCTATTGGGGCGCGCAGACGCAGCGGTCCTTGCAGAACTTCAAGATAGGCTGGGAGAAGATGCCCGCTCAGGTCGTTCGGGCGCTGGGCGTGCAGAAGCTGGCGTGTGCGCGGGCGAACATGACGCTCGGCGCGATGGACAAGAAGATCGGCGCGGCCATCGAGCAGGCGGCGCAGGAGGTCGTGGACGGCAAGCTGGACGATCACTTCCCGCTGGTGGTCTGGCAGACCGGGTCGGGCACGCAGTCCAACATGAACGCCAACGAGGTGATCGCCGGACGCGCCAACGAAATCCTCGCCGGGACGCGCGGCGGGAAAGAGCCGGTGCATCCCAACGACCACTGCAACATGGGGCAGTCCTCGAACGACACCTTCCCCAGCGTGATGCACATCGCCGCCGTCACCATGCTGACCGGCGAGACAATGCCCAAGCTGCGCGCGCTCCAGGCGGAGTTGGACAAGAAGTCGAAAGCCTGGGAACACATCGTCAAGATCGGCCGCACTCATCTGATGGACGCGACGCCGCTGACGCTGGGGCAGGAGTTCTCCGGCTACGCCAAGCAGCTCGAATACGGCGTCGCGCGGATTGAGGGGAGCCTTGGGCGGCTGCGCGAACTGGCGCAGGGCGGCACGGCGGTCGGGACAGGCTTGAACTCGCTGGAAGGCTTTGCCGAAGCCTTCGCGGAGGAAGTCAGCCAGATCACCGGCGAAAAATTCGTCACCGCCGCCAACAAGTTCGAGGCGCTGGCCGCCCACGACGCGGTGGTGGAGGCCTCCGGCGCGCTGAACACCGTGGCGGCCTCGCTGATGAAGATCGGCAACGACATCCGCCTGCTTGGCTCCGGCCCGCGCTGCGGCCTGTTCGAGTTGATGCTGCCCGCGAACGAGCCGGGCTCCTCGATCATGCCGGGCAAGGTGAACCCGACGCAGTGCGAGGCGCTGACGATGGTCTGCGCGCAGGTCATGGGGAACCACACTACGGCGACGGTCGCGGGCTCGCAGGGGCACTTCGAACTGAACGTCTTCAAGCCGGTGATGATCTACAGCCTGTTGCAGTCGGCGCAGCTTCTGGGCGACGCGGCGGAGAGCTTCAACACCAACTGCGTGGCCGGGATCGAGGCGAACGAGGAACGCATCGGCAAGCTGATGCGCGACTCCTTGATGCTGGTGACGGCGCTCAATCCGCACATCGGCTACGACAATGCGGCGAAGGTCGCGAAGAAGGCCTTCGCCGAGAGCAAGACCTTGAAAGAGGCCGCCGTCGAGCTTGGCCTGATGACGGAGGAGCAGTTCGATCAATGGGTGCGGCCGGAGCAGATGCTGGGACCCCGGAAGACGCAGTAGCGGAGGACGCGCAGGACCCGGCACGGCTGCGCAAGCATTCCGTCGTCGTCGCCGGGCACCGCACCAGCCTCAGCCTGGAAAACATCTTCTGGCGTGAGTTGAAGGCGATGGCGGCGGCGCGCGGCCAGTCCCTCAACGTCCTTATCGCGGAGATCGACGCCGAGCGCAGCGGCAACCTCTCCAGCGCCGTGCGCGTTTGGGTGGTGGAGCGGTTGGGGGAGCAATAGCTTTTGAGTGAGGACCAATGCCTGTGTATAGCCTGAGCGAGGGAGAGGGGCCGCTGGTGGTGTCGATGCCGCACGCCGGAGTCCTGATCCCCGACGAGATCGCCGAGCGCATGAGCGAGGCGGGACGCAGCGTGCCGGAGACCGACTGGCACATCCCGCGCCTCTATAACTTCCTCGATGAGTTGCGGATTCCGCGCATTCAGGCGGTGTTCAGCCGCTATGTCGCGGACCTGAACCGCGCGCCGGACGGCGGGCGGCTCTATCCGGGCGCGCGCGAAACCGAACTGTGCCCGACCACGACCTTCGACGATCTGCCGATCTACCAAGAGGGCAAGGAGCCTGGAGCGGCGGAGATCGAAGCCCGGCGGCGGGACTACTGGCAGCCCTATCACCTGGGCCTCGCGCAACTGCTGTTGCAGGTGAAGGACCGCTACGGCGTCGCGGTGCTGTTGGACCTGCACTCGATCCGCAGCCGGGTGCCGCGCTTCTTCGATGGGCAGCTTCCCGACATCAGCCTGGGCAGCCGCGACGGCGCGTCCTGCCATCCGGAGCTTCTCCGGCAGATGGCGCGCGTGGCGGACGAGACCGGGGGCTACAGCCATGTGGTGGACGGCCGCTTCAAGGGCGGCTTCATCACCCGCTGCTACGGCCGGCCGGACGAGGAAACCCACTCAATCCAGATCGAGCTATCGCAGACGACATACATGGAAGAAGCCCCGCCGTGGACCTTCCTGGAAGACCGGGCCGAAAGCGTGCGACCGGCGCTGAGAGCCCTTGTCGAGAGTGCGCGCGACTGGGCTTGGGAGCGGACGAAGAGTCTGGCGTCATAGGGACGCCGGAGGCCTCGTTCGGAGGCCCCGGCGCCAAGTATTCTCCACAAAAGTGGAAATGGGGGAGGCACGTCAGTGCAGTTTATCGTACCGGGCTGAAGCTTCACGCCATGCGTGAGCGACAGCCCGGAAGAACGGGTAGCCTAGCTTACCCCTCGTCCTCTTCGAGGTCGTCGTCCAAGTCATCGTCGTCGTCGAGATCGGCGGCGTCGATCTCGTCTTCTTCATCCCAGTCTTCGTCGTCGTCGTCATCATCATCGTCGTGCATGTCGGAGAGGTCGAACTCGTCCTCATCCTCTTCCCACTCGTCATCGGTGTCCTCGTCCGTGGCGCCAATGATCTGGACCTGCTCGGTCATGTCGAGGTTCGACTTGGGGTCCTCTTCGGCACCGGGCAGGCCGGAGATTGCCGCGCCAGGCGCGAAAGCAAGGGCGAGGGCAGCGGCGGATGCCATTGTCTTACGGAAGTCCATGGTCCTATTCTCCATCATCAGAAATGAGTGGTCTTATTTCGTCACTGGCTTGTTGGCCAGTCATTGGAACTACATGATGATGCGCCCGGTGGTTCCCGTCGAAACACATGATTGTTGTGACAATTGAATGAACCGGAACCGCACTTGTGACACTCGAATGACTTAACGAAAAACGCTCACCTCCTGCGTCCTTTTCGTATACAGTGGCCAAGGGTATTGGACCCGATGCGGTAAGACAATTCCGCCGGCGCTTCAATATTCCAGACACAGAAGTCCGCGCGTTTGCCGGCCTCCAGCGTGCCGCGGTCGTCCGCCAGTCCGAGGGCCCGCGCCGCGTTTCGTGTCACCCCGGCCAGCGCCTCTTCAGGCGTCAGGCGGAAGAATGTGCAGGCCATCGACAACATCAGCAGGATCGACGTTACCGGCGAGGAACCCGGATTGCAGTCCGTGGCGAGCGCCATCGCCACGCCATGACGGCGGAAAGCGTCGACGGGCGGACTCTTGGTTTCGCGCAGGCAATAGAAAGCGCCGGGAAGCAGCGTCGCGACCGTCCCGGCCTTCGCCATCGCCGCCGCCCCGGCCTCGCTTGTGTACTCCAGATGATCGGCCGAGAGTGCGCCGTAGCGTGCCGCGAGTTCCGCTCCGCCCAGGTCGGAGAGTTGATCGGCGTGCAGCTTTACCGGCAGGCCGAGAGCTCGCGCCGCCTTGAAGACCCGCTCGATCTGCGCCGGTGTGAAAGCGATCGTCTCGCAAAAAGCGTCGACCGCATCGGCCAGCCCGGCCTCGGCGACCGCGGGAAGCTGCACGCGCACGATGGAATCGATATATCGGTCGGCATCGTCGGAGAACTCCGGCGGCAAGGCATGCGCGCCGAGGAAGCTGGTGGTGACGGACACGCGGAAATCCGCGCCCAGCTTGCGGGCGACGCGAAGCTGTTTCATCTCGTTCTCGCGGTCCAGGCCATAGCCGGACTTGATCTCCACCGTGGTCACGCCCTCCGCCATCAAGGCTTTCAGGCGTGTGGCCGCGCCCGCGTAGAGCGTCGGCCCGTCGGCTTCGCGCGTTGCCCGGACGGTGGAGAGAATGCCGCCCCCCGCGCGGGAAAGCTCCTCGTAGCTGGCGCCTTCGAGGCGCATCTCGAACTCGCGCGCCCGGTCGCCGCCGTGTACCAGGTGGGTATGGCAGTCGATCAGCCCCGGCGTGATGCAGCGGCCGTTGAGCCGGTGCACCTCGCGGGCTTGGCGCTCCGGGTTCCCAGGCAGGTCCTTTGCCTCGCCGACCCACGCGATGCGGCCTTCGCGCGTGGCGAGAGCGCCCTGTTCGATGAGGCCGTAGGGCCCGGCCCCCTCCACCATCGTTGCGATCCGCGTATCCAGCCAGAGTGCATCCCACATCGCCGCAACCTCCTCCACCGTAGCGGCCCGGTGCGAATGCGTTGTGCCGGGGCCGCTCTCCCCATTAAGCTCGGTGTATATTCCGACGCAACCGGGTATTTGCCATGACCGCTTTGTTTGCCGACCGCGCCCTCTTGCCGATGGGGTGGGCGCGGGATGTCCGCTTCGAGCTTGCCGGGGACGGGACGCTTGCCGCGGTCACGCCGCACGCCGAGGCCGAAGGAGCCGAACGCCTGCCCGGCCCGGTGCTTCCCGGCATGGCGAACCTGCACAGCCACGCTTTCCAACGCGCCATGGCCGGATTGACGGAGCACGGCGCCGGAGAAGAGAGCTTCTGGACCTGGCGCGAGGTGATGTACCGCTTCGTCTCCCGCCTCTCGCCTGAGCAGGTCGAGGCCATCGCCTCCCAGCTCTACATCGAGATGCTGAAGGCGGGCTACACGGCGGTGGGGGAGTTCCATTACCTGCACCACGATACCGACGGCAGCCCCTACAGCGATTTGGCGGAGGTGGCGTGGCGCGTGCTGGCGGCGGCGCGGGACAGCGGCATCGGGATTACGGTTCTGCCGGTGCTCTACGGCTATGGCGGCTTCGGCGGGCAGGCGGCGGGAGAGGGGCAGCGGCGCTTTCTCAACGCGCCGGACCGCTTGCTGCGGATTGTCGAGGCGCTGCGCCGCGAGACGGCGAATGACCCGCAGGTGGCGGTGGGGATCGCGCCGCATTCGCTGCGCGCCGTGACGCCGGAGACGCTGGCGGAGGCGGTGCGGGGGATCACAGCCCTGGACCCCGCCGCGCCGATCCACATGCACGTCGCCGAGCAGACCCGCGAGGTCGAGGACTGTCTGGCGTGGTGCGGCAAGCGTCCGGTGCAGTATCTGCTGGACGATGGGGTAACGCTGGACGCGCGCTGGTGCCTGATCCATGCCACGCACATGGACGCGGCGGAAGCGCAAGGGCTGGCGAAAAGCGGCGCGGTGGCGGGGCTTTGCCCGACGACCGAGGCGAATCTGGGCGACGGGATCTTTCCGGCGGAGGCTTTTCTGGCGGCGGGCGGACGCTTCGGCATTGGCGGCGACAGCCACGTCTCGGTGTCGCCGGTGGAGGAACTGCGCTGGCTGGAGTACGGGCAGCGGCTGACCGCGCGGCGGCGCAATCTACTGGCCGATCCGGCCTGCGGCAACTCGGTCGGGGCCACCCTCGTGCGGCACGCGCTGGAGGGCGGGGCGCAGGCGCTGGGGCGGCCCATCGGGCGGCTCGCGCCGGGGTGCCGGGCCGATCTGGTGGTGCTCGATGCGCGCAATTCCAGGCTGGCGGGCCAGCCGGAGGAGCGCCTGCTGGACGCCTTTGTTTTCGCCGGGAACGCCAATCCGGTGCGCGATGTAATGGTCGGCGGTCAATGGGTCGTCCGCGACGGCCACCACCCCGCCGAAGAGCCGGTACTGACTGCTTACCGCGCGGTGGTGGCCGAGTTGTTAGATGCGGAGGGGTGAACGCCTACCCGCCGCCCCCCGCGCCGCCGGAGGCCGCGCCGCCGGTTGAGGTCGAGCGCAGGGGGACATAGCCGTCGCCTTGGTCTACGCCGACTTGGAAGCCGCCCGCGGCGTTCGCGCGCGTCTCGCCGAAGCCGGTCGTGTGGCACCCTGCCACGGCAACACCCGCAATGAGGAGCAGACTGTAGGTGATCGCGCGCATGATGGGCCTCCTGTCTTCGTCGGACGCGGCACGCCGTTCGCGCCGCTATTACGTTTAAGAGTGCCTGGACATACGCGCGACGGCTGTGACCGCTATCACACAGGCGGCTTTCCCCGACACGAGGGCTGTGTTGAACTGCCCAATCGGAAATTCCGATCAAAAGGGCTCCACCATGCAGCTTGACGCGATCCGCACCTTCATCGCCGTGAGCGAGACCGGCAACTTTCACGAGGCGGCCAAGCGCCTGAACGTCACGCAATCCACGGTCAGCGCCCGCATTCGCTCACTCGAAGAGAGTTTCGGGCGGCCGCTGTTCCTGCGCGGACGGCAAGGGGTGGCGTTGAGCGAGGGCGGGCGGCAGTTTGCGCGGTATGCCGACAACATGATGCGGCTATGGCGGCGGGCGCAGCACGACGTGGCGCTCTCGCCCGGCTATACCGGCAGCTTCGGCGTGGGCTCGCAGGTCAGCCTTTGGGACCGATTGATCCTGAAGTGGATTCCGTGGATGCGCTCGGCCGCCCCGGATGCGGCGCTCAGGGTCGAGGCCGACTATTCCGCCAGCTTGATGCGATACGTCGCCGATGGCGTGCTCGATCTGGCCGTGATGTACCAGCCGCGCCGCCAATCCGGCCTGTCGATCGAGCAGCTTATGGTGGAAACGCTGGTGATGGTCTCAACGCGGCCCGACGCCGGTGCGGACTGGCGCGCGGACTACGTGCTGGTGCATTGGGGCCGGGATTTCGCGATGGCGCACAGCGAGGCGTTCCCGGACCTGGGAACCCCGGCGGTGACGGTCGGGCTGGGGATGTTGGGGCTGCGGTACATCGTGGCGAACGGGGGCAGCGGCTACTTCCCCATCCGCCTCGTCCGCCCCTTTATCGCCGAGGGCAAGCTGCACCGCGTGGACGGAACCCCGACGATGCAGCGCCCGGCCTATGTCGTCTACGACACCCACTCGACGAACCGGCCGCTGCTGGAGACGGCACTGGAGGGGCTGCGCGAGGTCGCGGCGGCGGGGCAGGCGGAAGACCACACCGCTGTGTGATCGGAAAAGTCGATCGAACTGGCCAATTTATTTCGCTTTTCAAATCTATGAAGATGTCTAGGTTTTCAGTTACGGCAACAGCAAACGCCTGTGTGCCGGATCTGAAAGGACAGACCATGCGCCCCCTCGCCTTGACCAATTCGACCGCTTTTGAACCGGCTCTCAAGACCCTCTGCGTCCTGCGCCATCCCGTCGCGGCCCTGCTTGGCGCGGTCGGACTCCATCCCGACGAGCGGACCCGCCGCTTCGAGATCATCCGCCGCGACATGGCGCACCTGCACGGCGACATGCTGCGCGACATCAACGTGGACCGCGGCAGGTCTTAAGGCGGTCTGGGATGCCGGAGGCCGGAGACGGCGCGAAAGCGACAGCCCTGCGCAACCCCGCCTTCGGCACGGCCGGGGACCTCGCGGCGAAGCCGGAGGGGCGCGCGGAGGCCCAGGCGGAGACAGGGACGACCGGGCGGGGGATCGTGCTGCTGCTGGCGGCGGTCGTGTTCTTCTCCCTCTTCTCCGCCAGCGCCAAGTGGCTCTCCGAAACCTACCATCCGCTCCAGATCGTTTTCTTTCGCGGGTTCTTCGGCCTGTTGCCGGTCGCGCTGGTGCTGGCCTGGGACGGCGGCGGCGCGGTCCGGCTGATCAGCACGCGTCCGGGGCTTCAGGCGGTGCGCGGGCTGACCGCGCTGGGCGCCAACATCTGCGTAGTCTTTTCGTTCCGCTACCTGCCGCTGGGCGAGGCGATCTCCATCGCCTATGCCGCGCCGATCTTCGTCACCATCCTCTCGGTGTTCCTCCTGTCCGAGCGCGTGGGCCTGCATCGCTGGGGCGCGGTGGCGGTGGGCTTTCTCGGTATTCTGCTGGTGGCGCAGCCGGGCGTGGGGGTGGTCCACCCGGCGGCCCTGGTCGCGATCTTCGGAACGGTGCTCTACGCCGCCTCGATTATCGCGACGCGGCAACTGGCGGGCAGCGATCCGGTGGTCTGCACGATGGCGTGGTCGACCGGGCTTTACGTCGTGTTGAGCGGCCTGGTGCTGCCGTTCGTCTGGGTCACGCCGGACTGGCAGGACATGGCCCTGTTCTGCGCCCTTGGCCTGTTGAGCGGCACCGGCATGTTCCTCTTCGTCCAGGCGTACCGCTTGGCGGAGGCGAGCACGCTCGCGCCGTTCGACTACTCCTCGATGGCTTGGGCGGTCTTGCTGGGCTTCCTGATCTGGGGCGACGTGCCCGGACTGGGCACGGTGTCCGGCATTGCGGTGATCGCGGCGAGCGGCCTTTACATCATGTACCGCGAGCGCCGCCGCAGGGCCTGAGCTCACCACTCTGTACAGCGCCCGCAACCGGATGTAGATACGAATAAGAAAGACGCGATAACGCGCTAGTCGGGGAGGCAAAAGTACCATGATCGCGAACCAGGACTTTCCGATATCGGAGCCGCCGCTACCGGAGCCCGAGTGCCGCTCGCTGTTCCTTGAAACCCCGCCAGTCTCGCCGCTTGCCGAGGCGGACCTGGAGCAGATTCACCTCGCCTCCATGCGCGTTCTCGAAGAGATCGGCATGGACTTCCTGGAGCCGCGCGCCCGCAAGTTCATGGCCGACGCCGGGGCCGAGGTGGACGGCGAGCGGGTGCGCCTGCCGCGCGACCTCGTGGCAAAGGCCATCGCCACCGCGCCGGAGCGCTTCCGCATGTACGCGCAGAGCGGCGCTTACTGCCTGGAGTTCGGCGGCAACGCGGTCAACTTCGGCTCCATCGCCTCCACGCCCTATTGCTGCGATCTAAAGGGCGGACGCCGTCCCGGCACCATGGCGGACATGAGCAACTTCGTACGCCTGCTCGACAGCTTGCCGGAGGTCCGTCTGATCTGCGGCTATCCAGTGGAGCCGCAGGACGCGCCGCCGGAGACGCGCCACCTCGATGCGATCCGCGCCTTCCTGACGCTCTCCGACATGCCGTGCCACGCCTATTCCCTCGGCGAAACGCGGATTTACGACGCGCTGGAGATGATCAAGCGCGCGCGCGGCATCGGCGACGCGCAGTTCGCCGCGCGGCCGAGCGTCTTCTCCATCGTCAACACCTCCTCGCCGCTGCGCCTGGACAAGCCGATGGCCGAGGGCTTGATGGCGATGGCGCGGGCCGGGCAGCCGGTGGGCGTGACGCCCTTCACCCTCTCCGGCGCGATGAGTCCGATCACGCTCGCCGGTGCCCTGGTGCAGCAGAACGCCGAGGCGCTGGCCGTGATCGCGCTGGTGCAGCTCGTCAATCCGGGCGCGCCGGTGCTCTACGGCGGTTTCACCTCGAACGTGGACATGCGCTCCGGCTCGCCCGCCTTCGGAACGCCGGAGTACGCCCGCGCGGCGCTGGTCGGCGGCCAGCTCGCGCGGCGCTACAAGCTCCCCTACCGCAGTTCGAACGTGAACGCCTCCAACGCGGTGGACGCGCAGGCGGCCTACGAGTCCATGACCTCGCTCTGGGCCGCGATGCTGGCGCACGGCAACCTCATCATGCACGGCGCGGGCTGGCTCGAAGGCGGCCTGACCTCCTCCTTCGAAAAGGTGGTCCTCGACGCCGAGATGTACCGCAACCTCGAAGCCACCCTCACCCCGACCGCCTACGAAACCTGGCGCCCCGACCCCCAAGCCATCGCCCAACTCACCGCCGCCACCGAAGCCCTCACCGAAACGTCATTCCTCCCGCTGGAAGAGGCGTACGAGCACTGGCGCCCCGAACCGACGGTGGAACGCGCAAGCCGCGAAGCACAGCGCTTGATTGCGGAGCATGGGCCGAGGGTGCTGGACGCAGACAGGCTGGAAGCCCTGGACGCCTTCATCGCGCGGCGGAGAGAAGAGGGTGGAGCCGAGGCGGCGTAACGCCCCTCGCCCGCCTTCATCGTCATTGCCGCGCAGACTGGAGTTCAGCCCCCCGCAACAAGGGAACGCGGCCGCGAGCGCGATAAGAGGACGCGGCCCGAAGCCCGACAATAGCCAGGAAAAGGACTCTGACCCCTTTTCCATTTTGCCGGAAAAGGACTCTGACCCCTTTTCCATTTTGCGCCCTTTCCCTGCGACAGCGGCCAGATGAAGGGCCGGCGCGTGGTCACCGGCGGCCGCGCCAAGATCCGCAAGACCCTCTACATGGCGGCGGGGATCGCTGGGCGGCATAACGGCCC
>SKZV01000260.1 GCA_007127165.1 Rhodovibrio sp.
GCGGCCGCGTTCGGCACGTAAAAGACGCTGCGGCCGCTCCTCTCGTCGATCAGGCGCAGGCCCACCGTATCGCCCTCCGCGGTGCCGAAAGACGGGCCCGCTTCTGGATCTTCGAGAAACAGCGCCACCTTTCCGGGTACCGTGAAAGTCTCGACAGCTAGCCCGAGCGGCACTCCCTCTGCGTCCTGCAAGGCGACGCGAGCGCCGAGCGGGGCTTCGCGGCGGGGCACGGTCTCCCGGTTCAGCACATTGAACACCGCGCTGCCGTCCAGCACGTCAAGGACCCGGCGTGCCGCATAGAGGGCGAAAGGCTGACCCTCCCGCAGGTTGAGCAGCCCTCCGATATGATCGACGTCGGCATTGGTGAGGAAGACGGCTGCAATAGGACTGTCGCGCAGGCCGGTGCGCGGGTGTAGCGAGGGCGTCTGGAGGATCTGCTGGCGCAGGTCCGGCGAGGCGTTGACGACCAGCCAGCGCTCTCCATCGCTGCTGACGGCGAGGGAGGATTGTGTGCGGGGAGTCGCGGCCGGATCGCCGGTGCGCGCGCGGCGACACCCGGTACAGTTGCAATTCCATTGGGGAAAGCCGCCACCGGCAGCCGACCCCAGAACGCGGAGCATCATTGGCGCTTCCTCTCCCCGGTCATCGAGCCCGTGCGGGCGCGACCGCCTTTCGCAATCGCGCGCGCAGTTTTTACGGCCATGGTTTCATTTTCCGCGTTCGTCTTGTCATCCTGTCGCCCCGTTTCAACGTATGACGGTAAAACTGTGGAACGCCGGACGACCTTCGTAAAGACTGTTTATACGGCGCTCTCGTCGAAACCAGCGTGTTGAAGGATCTCTTTATTTATGATGTATCGTCCCCGCGTCTTGGCCTTGGCCGGAAGTCTTCGTAAAAAATCCTTGAACAAGGCTCTCGTCGAAATCGCTGCCCTGGGTGCGGAGGACGCGGGTGCCGAGGTCAAGGTTCTGGACCTGCGGGACTATCCTTTGCCGGTGTTCGACGGCGATGCGGAAGCGCGCGACGGTGCGCCGGAGGCGGTGCGCGCCCTGAAGCGGGAATTCATGGCGCACGATGGGTTGTTGATCGCCTCACCGGAGTACAACGGCTCCCTGACCGCTGCGCTGAAGAACGCGATCGACTGGATTTCCCGGCAGGAGGAAGGCGAACCGCCCTTTGCCGCTTTTGACGGGAAGGTGGCGGGGCTTCTCTCTGCTTCGCCCGGCAAGCTCGGTGGCTTGCGGGGGCTGGCGCATCTTCGCCAAATTCTCAGCGGTGTTCGGGTGCTGGTCATTCCCGAGCAGTACGCCCTGGCCAACGCCCGCGATGCCCTTAGCGTTGGTGAGGGCCACGCCGGTAAGGGGCTGCGAGAGCCTGAGCAGGACGCCGCGGTCCGAGCGATCGGCGCGCGCGTCTGCGACCTGGCTCGCAGGCTCAACAACTGACGCGGTTGTATAACTGAAAATTGCCTACCCGGAAAGGGTCCACTCGTGCGCTCTAGGAAAACACGAATTACCCACGCAGAAGAACAGCTAAGTTAGCGCGACCAGTCCCCTATTCGCCAAGTCACCATAAAACACACCGAAAAAGCAAACTCACCCCCTCAGAGCTGGTTATAATAGGTGTAATTGGAGCGAAATTACTCTTGGCCACCACTTTCGGCTTGATAGAGTATGCTACTTACGGTACTTATTAAGAAGATGGACGCGCTTTGTACGAGCGTGCAAACAACTGATGTTAATGCACATCCCGATTGATTTTGGTCAAAAATGGGGATACGCGGGAACTATAATTGTGAATGCTAGTAAGTCTTTTGGGCAGGCGCTGTGCGTTCGAAGGGAGGCCCTGCTGGCGCGAATGCGCTACAGAAAAAAGGGGGGAACTTTGATGAATGGCGGATGTACCTAGGATTGAGTAGGCGTTTTGCCTCTTAATGGTAAAAAGGCTTCCAAAGATATGCGGAATAACGTAATCGTAGGTGGGTTAAGCCCGAGAATGCTGGTTCCGTCGCCCTGCGGAGAGCCCGTAGCCTTGGCGATGAACGGACATGCGTCGTGCCTCAAGTTTTATGACTGCCGGTTCGGCAGGCGATCTCGCTCCGAGCGGCGAACGTAGAAGCAAAAGGCAAGAAAAGGGGGTAGATGATGTCTACCGTGCGCGCAGTACTAGTCGATGCAAACCGTCTCTCACGAGATGGGATGGCACGCATTTTCGCTGACACGAAGTACGTGGTGGCAGGCGAAGCGGATGGTTTGGACGTGTTCCTCAATGGAGAGGCGCAGCCCGAAAATGCACCGGATCTCGTGGTGACAGACATCGGGGCTTTGGAGGAAAGCATTACGGAGCGGGTTTCAGCCATGCGTTCGGCCATGCCCGCAGCCCGAGTCGTCGTCCTCGCGAACCGTCAGGACGCGCATTTGCTGCTCGAGTGCTTCGGCGCCGGAGTGGATGGTTGCGTGCTCAAGGACATTTCCAGCGCAGCGCTGGTTGAATCGCTGGACCTCGTGCTTCTTGGCGAGCGAGTGTTCCCTTCGCAACTGCTTTCGATGCTCATGCGCGATAACGTGTCGATGAAGGACGGTAAGCCCAGTGAGGCGCTCTCCGACGCGCGGCTGTCGGAGCGTGAGTTGCAGATCCTCCAGTGCCTTGTCGTTGGAAGCTCCAACAAGGTCATCGCGAATCGTTTGAACGTGACGGAGGCGACGGTCAAGGTTCACCTCAAGAGCATCTTGCGGAAGATCAAGGCGCAAAACCGCACGCAGGCGGCGATCTGGGCTTTGAACCAGGGTCTAGCGGACGATCCGACACTCCAGTCCGATAGCGGCCCGTCCCGCCACTAAAGCGCTCGGCCCACTATGACGGTTGCCGTGGATGTGCTGCGGCATCTGTGAAGTGACGGATTGCGATACGGGCCGGACTGGCTCTCCAGCATGTAGCTTGCTGGGAGACTGCCCGGCTTGGTCGCAATCCGTGCTGGCTTCGGATGCTCAACCGGACGCCCTTTCCGCTGCAATCGCCTCGATACGCTCGCGGTAGCGGCTGAAGAAAACGGCTGCCTCGGTTCGGTTGCTGAAGCGTAACTTTCGCAGAAGGTTGCGCACTTGCGACTTCACGACGGCTTCACCCTGGGCGAAGGTTCGGGCAAGTTCGCGGTTGCTCGTCCCTGTCCCAAGACAGGCGAGGACGCGCATGTCCTGGCGGCGAAGGCCAGCGAGTGCCGCCAAACGGAGTTCATCGACCGCATTGCCGCCGGTCAGGAAGCGTGGAACTAGACAATAGCCTTGAATAGCTTGGGTGATGACGGCCTCTGAGCGCTCAAAACCGCTCTCGGCCACGATCACGCCAGCAATGAATTCCAGCCTGCCTCCCAGTTCGAGGAACGCGTCGCGCCGAGCCAAAACCACGATCGCAAGTCTCTGCGTAAGGCAGTCGAGTTGCTTCATGGTCAAATCCTGAAGCAGCCTTTGCGAGATGAGCAGAACCTGCGCGTCATCACTCTCGATTGCCTCAAACTTCATAGTACTGGGGAGGACGACCACCTGGTACCAGCCACTGCTCTCAAGATATCTCACTAGCCGGGCGCACTGCGTGGCTTCCGTGTGCATCAGATAAACGGGGGTCGCCATCGGAGGCAGGGAGCCCGGCCTGCAGGCTGCGGTGGAGCGGCCGGTCGGGCGCAGGGATCGATCTGGATCGTGCAAAAGTGTCCCACCCATACAGACCTCCACATGAAGTGCGCGATGGTTCGGCCGCATTCGGCATCGTCGGTCGGCGAGCAAAGCCCGCCTGCCGAGTGCGGTCTTAGCTCACAACAACATTATAGTCGCCCTTCGAAAGTTGACGAGAGGCAAAAAAGATAAGGATGCTGGATAAGCACCCCCTTTTGGGTGGGGGCGACCGTGCAATTTTTCGGGATTAAGGTGATGGTCGGCCGGCCCGCCGCTCAGGAGCAGTATGAGCGTCCAGTCTCAGGCCGCCATGTCCGCCTGCGGTCAGTCAGGACAGCTGGTTATGGGGACCGGTACCAGCGAGTTCATGCATCGTTTCGACCATGCAGGTCCCGCCCTCGCCACGGCACCGGCCACAACTCTGCGCCACCAGATCGCGATGATCGCTCGACAGCTTTTGCAGGGAGCCGCATCGTTGCTTGGTCAGCCCCTCTCCATGTGTTACGTCCCCGACGTCGGTCGATTCAACCTCGTATGCGTTCGACATTTCCGAATACCCCCAAAACAAACGGCTTCATTCGGCCGGAGAATGACACTTTGCGACGACATTTTCTATGCCGAATGTCGCAAGTAACGAACATTTGAGTAGAGATCTTCCGATTGCTCACGGAGAGTTTTTACTGGACGTTAATGCTATGTAAATGTTTTCACTGAATTGGAGGCAACTAAGCTACGGTAAGACATTGCCCAAAAGAGGTACCTGTTACTGCCCGTCCGGAAGTTCTGTTGTAACCGCCGTCCGCGCTGCTCCGCCGTCCGCGCTGCTCCGCCGTGCGAGCGGGCTTTGCCGCAACGGCTATTGAGTCATCATCTCGAAAAATTCGTCGTTGGTCTTCGTGCGGCGGAGCTTGTCGAGCAGGAACTCCATCGAATCCATGGAGCCCATCGGTTGAAGTATTCGGCGCAGCACAATCATCTTGTTTAAGCGGTTTTCGTCCATCAGAAGCTCTTCGCGGCGGGTGCCGGAGGGGCCTACGTTGATCGCCGGGAAGACCCGCTTGTCTGCAAGCTTCCGGTCCAGGACGATCTCCGCGTTGCCGGTCCCCTTGAACTCCTCGAAAATCACTTCGTCCATGCGGCTGCCGGTGTCGACGAGCGCAGTGCCTATGATGGTCAGGGAGCCCCCCTCCTCGACATTCCGCGCGGCGCCGAAGAACCGCTTCGGCCGCTGCAGCGCATTGGCGTCCACGCCGCCGGTAAGCACCTTGCCCGAAGATGGCACCACGGTGTTGTAGGCCCGTCCGAGACGCGTGATCGAGTCGAGCAGGATCACGACGTCTTTCTTTGCTTCCACCAGGCGGCGCGCTTTCTGAAGGACCATTTCGGTCACCTGGACGTGACGCTGCGCAGGCTCGTCGAACGTCGAGGAAACGACTTCGCCCTTGACGGAGCGCGCCATGTCCGTGACTTCCTCCGGCCGTTCGTCGATCAGCAGAACGATCAGATAGCATTCCGGATGGTTCATCTCGATTGCGCGCGCGAGGTTTTGCAGAATCATCGTCTTGCCAGCGCGTGGCGGCGAGACGATCAGGGCGCGCTGGCCCTTGCCAAGCGGCGAGACCAGGTCGATCACGCGGTTGGTTACGTCCTTCTCTCCCGGCATCTCGATCGCGAGTTTGCTGTCGGGGTAGAGCGGGGTGAGATTATCGAAGTTGATGCGGTGGCGCAGGACCTCGGGCGCATCGAAGTTGACGCGGTTTACCTTGAGCAGTGCGAAATACCGCTCCCCTTTATTTGGGGACCGGATCTCGCCTTCCACGGTATCTCCGGTGCGCAGCCCGAAGCGGCGGATCTGCGACGGGCTGACGTAAATATCATCAGGGCCCGGCAAGTAGCTCGATTCGGGGGAGCGCAGGAATCCGAACCCGTCCTGCATGATCTCCAGAACGCCCAAACCGTAGATCGAAACGTCCTGCTGTGCGAGTTTTTCCAGAATCGCGAACATCATCTCTTGCTTACGCAGAGAGCTGGCGTTCTCGACGTCCAGTTCCTCGGCGTAGGCAAGAAGATCGGCCGGCGTCTTCGCCTTAAGGTTTTGCAGGTTCATGAGCGCTGGGTGTTGCGGACTGGGTTGACGCGCCGGAGTGAAGGTCCACTTTCATTCGCACCCTGCAGTGGACCTCGCATCGCAGCGCTTGCGGGGATTAGGCTGCTATGGATCGCAACTTACGAATAGAAATTGTGCCGCCCACGGCGCAAAAACGCAAGACCTTCAGCGCGCTTCGTACTGGGCCGTTGGGGGACTATTCTCTTGCGAAACCATAGCAACACAGGCCGGTGCGCCCGGCTTTCGCGACGCAACGCCGAGGCGCTAAGAGGCGAGGGCGGTTACAGTCGGTGTCGTCCGCTGCGTCTTGTTCCCGCCAATGTCCCTTTGCCGCGTCTTCTCCTGCCCAGCGCCAGGAGAGGCATTCACGTCATCCGGGATTTCTCCGCTGGCATCTCCGCCGCAATAGAGGTCCGAGAGCACGGCGATCACCGCGGTGACCTCGTCGCTGGCGAGACTGTAGTAGATCGCCTTGCCATCCCGGCGGGTCTTCACCAGCGAATCCGCCCGGAGACGGGCCAACTGCTGCGAGAGAGTTGGCTGGCGCAGACCCAAAAGGCCCTCCAGGTCGCTGACGTTTCGTTCACGCTCCGCCAGATAGCAGAGGATCTGAAGGCGGTCCTTGTTAGACAGCGCCTTGAGAAGGCCGGCGGCAATTTCCGCACGGTTGATCAGCGCACCGGCTTGTGTGGCTTGAAGAGACACGGTTGTTTGCTCGCTCCTGCGCATGAAAGATGTATTCACATTACGCGCATGACAATTAAGAGCTAAGCCTCTTGTGCTAACGAACTCATCACAATTGGTTGAGCTTTCGGAGAGAAAGCGTACCGTTTGGTGTCTTCGCCATCGTCTTTTATCCGTTTTGCACTTACGGCAGCGGGGGAAAGCCCCGAATAGGAGGGCCTGGGACAGCCGTCAATCGATCAATTTCATAACACTGGGCGGAGCAGGGATGAATGCAGCCTCCAGCGAGAAGGTGCGCGCCTCATGCAATCCTTCGTGCCATTCATGCTCGTCCGCGTGCCATTGCTCGTCCACCAAAAAGCTGATGTTGAGTGCGCGGCACGCGTGGAGGCGGGCGAGGTCTTCAGTGCTGTTCAGAAGCTGAGCACTGGCCTGTCGTCGGTTTGCCGGAGCGGCGACGCAGAAATCCTTAACGTCCAAGGTGCGGCCAAGACCCAGGCACCGATGCGCCCAATAGGTGTAGAATCCATAAATATAGCCTTGCGGGCCTAGGAGTCCCATGGCGCCGCATTCCGCGCTCGCGGCGGCCGCGTCGCCGCACAGGTCGTCGAGTCGCCCCCGCCACTCGCCAAGGTCGATGGAAGGGCGGATCGTCTGAACGATTGGGTAAGCCTGGACAAGTTGTGCACCTTGAAGCGGCTCGACCTGATATGGATAAATCATTTGTGCCACGGCGCCTTTTCAGTGGGCGAGGTTGAGCTTATCCCTGGTTTGCTCTCGCAACGTAGAGCACTAATAACATACTATAGTCACAATAACCTAACCAAATCTCACAAGAGGTCGGCTCAACCTCCCTGTATTGATGATCATGCGCGCTATCTGTTGATACCTACTACGGCTTCTCGCCATCAATTCCTCAGATGCAGACGACGAGAAGCCATGTGTTTGTTCAACCGCAATACTCTACGCTCGCTTTCAACCCTCAGCCAAGGAATGTAAACGGCGGCAAAGCGTCTTTTCCTCGAATGACGCGGTCGATGCGCTGCGCCTTCTCCCCAGCGAGAGGCGTGCCTCACTGGCGGCATTTTGCACGTCTCTGGCCGAAAGCCCGTCACGGCGGGCGACCATATGGACGATCGGGTCGGCGAGAACGTCCTCCAGCGTGGGCTCTTCGCCCGCCTCGCACCATCTCTTGATCATGAGCGAAAATCTCCTCCATCCGCATTTCGTGCACCTTACGCCTTCGACTGGGGCGCGCGCGTTGATCTATGCCAAAAATCCAAGAGTTTTCCGCCGCTTATGCTTATGAGTGCCGGGGGCACTCAGAGGGAACAAGTGTAAGTTCACAAAACTCGACTTTATGTAAAAACTGAAAGTAATTCAAAGATAAATAGTAATGAGTATGTTCTTTTAACAACGAAAATAAAAAATCCGAATATTAACACTTTTTTTACTCGGAGAGGTTCAGATGGTCTCACCACCCCCGTGGAATCAGGAGGATACACAGATGACCAAGTTCATGAAGAAGCTTTCCCGCAACGAGTCCGGTGCCACCGCCATTGAGTACGGCCTGATCGCCGC
>SKZV01000080.1 GCA_007127165.1 Rhodovibrio sp.
CCGCCGTCGCCATGAACCCCGCAACCTGGTTCGCCCCAGCCCGAAGCGACAACAACGCCCGAAGCGCCGCCATCTCCGTGTCCAAAAGAGCGGCGATGCGCCCGGCGTTCTCGGCGCCGATCTCATCGCTCCGGCGCACCAATTCCTCGCTCGCCTCCTCGATCAGAGGCTCAAGGCCGCTGACAAGTTGGCTGTGCATATTGCGCGCGGCCGTCAATGCGTTGCCCGCGCCACGCCCGGCGGTGCTCTCCAGTTCCGCACCGCGTAAGGCCACGATGGAGTCGTCCCCCACGGCGTAGTCCACCATTTCCTGAATCGCGCGGGGCACGCCTTCGAGGTCCAGTCGATCCTCGGAGAGCCGGTCCAGATCGGCCTGCATCTGCCGGACGGGAATCTGGATCAGGATGCCGATCATGCGTAGCCGTGCCGTTTCCTCCACCTGGGCCGCTTCGCTCAGCAATCTGAAGACGTCGTTCGCGTCGGCCTTAAGCGACAACAGGGCGCGAAGCTCCCCGACGCGGCGTTCGAGGAACGCCTGAAGATCCTGCGCGCTCTCCGCCGTCACGCTCTCCACGCCTTCCAGAAGCGCGGCATTGGCGCCTTGCGTCGCCGGTCCGAAAGCAGCCAGCAGGTCCGAATGCGTCGCGGCGACCGCGCTCACCGTTTGCCGGACCTCCGCATTCCCGGCGATCCGGCTGCGGACGGCGAGATCGAGGCGTCGCAGGTTGTTCTCCAGATCCTCGACCGATCCGGCGATGCGGTCGACACCCCCGCCTTGCGCCCGGGCCCTCCGCCCGTCCTGCGAGTCGGTATCGTCAACGGCGGCGGCGCTTTCCCGCAAGCTCGCGATCAGAGGTTGCATCTCCACCATCCGTTGCCCCATCTCCGCCGTCATTCGCTCGCGCGCGCCATTGCTTTGCGCCGTGGCAAGGCGCGGCGCGGCAGCCGATAGTTCGGCGCTGCGCGTGGCGAGTTGCAGCGCGCTGGTCATGGCCGGAAGCTCATGGCCGACCATCGCACCGACGGTCCGCTCGACCGTGGCGAAGGAAAACAGCGCGACAACCGTTGCCACGAGCGTCAATCCGGCAACGCCCCCGAACGCGAGATAAAGCCGGAGCCGAATGCTGCCACGCGCTCCCGATGGCCCGGCCCCGAACAGCGCGGTCCCAGACGCGGCGGGACTGGACAAGGCGGGACTGGACAAGGCGGGACTGGACGAGGCGCCCACTTCATCCTCGCCGACTTGCGATTGCTGCGGCGGCGTGCCCTGTTTCATGATCTTCCTCCCTCGGCCAGCGCCACTGCGGCGAGGCATCGCTTGGCTTTGCGGCCCTGCTGCGCGAGCCGTTACATTCATTTGCTTACATACTATAACGAGTATTTTCATTTTAAATTCTATCCCAAACTGTGCCAAACGCCCACAGGAAGTCGCGTTTGGCAAGACGGCCTTGCGAGAAGCCTGCATACCGCCGTATGCCCCACGCTTCCCTCAAGCCCTCCGCGCAGCAAAAACAGCCCGAAATACCCGCAGCTGCACAGCCACAAGCCTTGGCCTTGTGCGGCATGGGCGCATATAACTCGGGGTTTGCCGCCTCCTTGCCTCGAAAGGCCGTGTCTCTCGTGAAGCTCCGCCCTGAAAGCCCATGGACCGTCGTTCTACTGACCATGCTGGTCGCGCTGGGGCCTCTGTCGACCGACCTTTACCTGCCCTCCCTCCCAGCAATCGGGCAGAGCTTCGAAACCGACAGCGGCCGCGTTCAGTTGACACTTTCGGTCTTCCTCGTGGGATTCGCGTTCAGCCAACTGGTCTACGGACCGCTCTCCGACCGTTTCGGGCGGCGGCCGGTTCTGCTCGGCGGGCTCGCCCTCTATGCGGTCGCCAGCGTCCTCTGCATGACCGTTCAGACCATCGAGGGGCTGATCGCCGCGCGCTTCCTGCAGGCGGTGGGAGCCTGCGTCGGGCCGGTGCTGGGGCGAGCGGTCGCGCGCGACATCTTTCCGCGTGACCGCGTGGCGCAGGTGCTGTCCTACATGGCGATGGCGATGGCTTTGGCCCCGGCGCTCGGTCCGGCGCTGGGCGGCTATCTTCAGGTGTTGTTCGGCTGGCAGGCCAGCTTTGCGATCCTGGCGGTATGCGGCCTGCTGGCGCTTTTCGCCGTCGCCGTGGCGCTGCCGGAAACCAACGGCCGAAAGGACGCGAGCGCCACCCGCCCGCACCGCATTCTGGCGAACTATCGCACCTTGGCGGGCGACAGCGTGTACCGCAGCCACGTTCTGACCCACGCGCTGGTCTTCTGCGGGCTGTTTGCTTTTATCTCGGGCTCGTCCTTCGTGCTGATCGAAACCGTGGGGCTCTCGCCCGACCGGTTCGGGATCGCCTTCGGGGTGATCGTGCTAGGCTACATCCTCGGCTCGTTCGTCTCCGCGCGCTTGACTCGCAGGCTGGGGCTGGAGCGGATGATCCTGCTGGGCCTGAGCGTCGCGCTGGCCGCAGCCTTGCCGATGGCGGTCCTCGCCTTCGCCGCGCCGCCGAACGCGCTGGCGGTGATCGTACCGGTGGCGGTCTTCATGGCCGGGGCGGGGATGGTGCTGCCTAACGCTATGGCGGCCGCCCTGGGTCCGTTCCCGCAGATGGCGGGAGCGGCGTCGGCGCTGCTCGGCTTCGTGCAGATGAGCGCGGCCGCCGGTGTCGGTGTCCTGGTCGGGCAACTATCGGACGGTTCGGCGCGGGCCATGGCGGTGGCGATTTCGCTTGGCTGCCTGCTGGCGCTGATGAACTTTCTCGCCACCCGTTCCCGCGCGTTTCCGCAGCCTGTTCCCGCAGACGCGGAGGTTCAAGACCCGGTGCCTTCGTCGCGGGCTTCGTAGCGAGCGGCGATCAGGAACTCCACATTCCCCTCGGGCCCGGTGATCGGGCTTTCGCACAGGCCAAGCACCCGCCAGCCCGGCCGCGCGTTCAGCCAGTCGCGGATGCGCGCGCAGACCTCTTCGTGCAGGGCCGGATCGCGGACCACGCCGCCCTTGCCGACGCGCTCGCGGCCGACCTCGAACTGCGGCTTGATCAGCGCCACCATCCAGGCTCCGGGCGCGGCCAGCGCCATCGGTGCCGGGAGTAGCACCTCCAAACCGATGAAACTCGCGTCGCAGACGATGGCTTCGACCGGCTCCGGCACCGCCTGCGCGCTCAAGGTCCGGGCGTTTGTGCGCTCCAGAACCCTCACTCGCGCGTCCTGGCGCAGCCTCCACGCAAGCTGTCCATGACCGACATCGACGGCGTAGACGCGCGCCGCGCAATGGTGCAACAGAACGTCGGTGAATCCCCCCGTCGATGCGCCGACGTCCAGACAGACGCGCCTCGCCGGATCGAGCGCGAAATGCATCAGCGCGTGTGCCAGCTTCAAGCCGCCACGGCTGACCCAGGGATGATCCTGGCCCTTGACGGTCAGCGGCGTATCGCGCCGCAGTTGCTGGCCGGGCTTGTCGATGCGGCGGGTTTCGGCGAAGACCTGCCCGGCCATGACGATCGCCTGCGCACGTGCACGGCTTTCCGCCAGTCCGCGTTCGACCAGGAGCTGGTCCACCCGGCACTTGCCAGGAGATGCCGATGGAGGCTTGGGATTCCCGGTGATGGCGGCGGCCCTCCAGCAGCACGAACGTGAACGGATTCGATTTGCCGCCATTCTGGCCCATCGACGGCGAGGAGGGAACGCATTGTGCCATGCGCGGCGCGGGATGAAAGATTGCCGTCGGTGCAGGCAAGCCGCTTGCTCAATGCAAAACGGTACGACCTCACCCAACCAAGATCGCTATCCCGATCAGGCCAAGGTGAGGTCGTGACGTTATGGCGAATATATCTTGCCCTAAGAAATATCGGCTGCTCTCGAACTTGCTGGCGGCCACAGGCTCGGGCAAGATAAAAATAAGAAGAGTCCGAAAGCTCTTAGGCTATTCTGCGGCGGCCGAAGACTGGTTGGCCAGCGTCCGCAGTAGATCGAAAGCACGGCGGCGAACGCGCTCGTCATTGATGCCGTAGTAGGCACGTACGAGCTCAAGAGTTTCACGCTCGGCCATCACATCGTGGCCGTAGTTTTCGCTCTCTTGGCTGCCGGCCTTCTGCGGCTCGCCGGTATCGTTGGCGACCCGCGCCGTCAGCTCGTCGAAGAAGTAGCTCACCGGCACATCGAGCACACGCGCAAGTTGATACAAGCGGCTTGCAACGATGCGGTTGGCGCCGCGTTCGTACTTCTGGACTTGCTGAAATGTGATGCCCACCATGCGGGCAAGCTTCTCCTGGCTCAGTCCCACGAGGACGCGACGTTGGCGGAGCCGCTGTCCTACATGTACATCTACGGGATTTGGTTTCATAGCCCTTCCACTTTTTAGTCGTTTGGAGTCAATAGCCTCACCCATCTCACTTTTCTGGTATACACTAGATGCGGCGCACACGCTACGCTTATTTAGTGTGCCATCCTGTGACCATTAAGTGCAAAGATGGTAGAAGGCTCCTAAAAATAGCCTGTTATTCGTAGTTATAGCGCTATTCACTTACCTCTTTTGAGGTGTTTTTCTGTTCTACAGTGAAGTATGCCGTAGTTCGGTTGCACGGACACCTTACTTTCGGATACCCACGCCCTACCGATTCGCGGCAGCGGCGAATCCATCGGAGCTTTCGGATAAAAAAGGTTCAAGTAATGCGTTTTTGGATCGCACTTGCCGCCGTTTTCGGCGGCACCTCAGTCGCCATGGGGGCCTTTGCGGCGCATGGGCTGCAAGGCGCGCTGGCGGGCGAACGGATAGACTGGTTGGAAACCGCCTCGAATTACGCCATGGCGCATGCGCTGGCGCTGCTCGGCGTGGCCTGGTTGTCGGAGCGTCGCGGCGGCTTTGCGATACACGTCGCGGGCGCAGGTTTCGCCGTCGGCGTCATTCTGTTCAGCGGGGGCCTCTATCTGGCGGCCTTGGCCGACCTGCGGGACATCATGCCGGTGGTGCCGCTGGGCGGGATGGCCTTTCTGGCGGGCTGGGCGGCGCTGCTGGTCGCAGGGCTGCGCCGCCCATCCGGTTAGCGACAGCGGTTTTGCGCCGTCCCTATGAGGCGCGCAAAACCGCTGTCGGTCATTCGGCGCTGACGGCCGCGCTGGTGAGGTTGTTCAGGGCGTTCGCGATCTGCTCGATCTCCTCGTCGCGGTCCTCGACATCGTGGCGATCGGCGGTGTAAGCGGGAATGTTATAGACCAGCCAAACCAAACCCTCCGCATCTTCGAAGGCCAGCACCCGCTGCGGCAGGTCGATGCCGATGATCGGATTCGACTGCATCAAGGGTGTGCCCATCTGCGGCGCGCCGAAGATCAGCACCTGCGAGGGGCGCAGCGATTCACCGATGCTTTCCGCCCCGGCCGCATGGTCGATCCGGTTGAACACGGTGACATCACGCTCCTCCAGAATGCCCTCCAGGCGGTCGAGGGTCTGCTCCACCGAATGAGCGCTGCGTTTCATAATGACGCCTTCCGGCCCATGGCGGGTCTGCTCGGCCAGTGTCGGGGCGGCGGTCAAGGCGAAAAGAACGAGGGCGAGCGTCGCGACGATCGAACGCGGCATGGCAGGGAGTCTCCTTGAAAGTTGTTATGCTCTCAGCCTTGCGGATCGCGCATCGACTTGGCAACCCCGGCGATGCTCACATCTTCGCGCGGTTTCCCCTGCGGAACCTCCGCGCAGTAAAGATCGTACAGTGTGTCGAGCACCCGCCGCGCCGCGCGGCCGTTCAAGGAATAGTAAATCGTCTGCGCCTCGCGCCGTGTCGACACGAGGCCATCGTGGCGGAGCTTCGCAAGATGTTGCGAAAGCGCCGACTGGCCGACACCCACCAGCTCCGACAATTCGCTCACCGAACGCTCGCCGCGCGAAATATGGCAGAGAATGAGCAGCCGCCGCTCGTTGCTCATCGCCCGCAAGAGTGCGCTGGCCTGCCGCGCCGCCTGTTCCATCCCATCGTAGTTCATAAGGACAAGATTCGCCCTTTCCGCCGTGAGGTCAAGACAGCGCGAGCCGCGTGTTCCGATGCGGCGGGTAAACCTGGACAGCGGCAGGCGAAGGCTGTTACCTGCAGCCGTTCCATTGCGCCGGTTTCCCGCGCATTGCCAAAGGGGGGGTGTTTCCCATGACCTTGACGCTTCCGCTTCACATCACGGCGTTCTATACCGGGCTTCTGGCCCTGTGCCTGCTGGTCCTGTCGTTGCGGGTGATGCAGCTTCGCTACAAGACCGGAATCGGCCTTGGCAGCGGCGACAGCGACGCGCTGGAGCGCGCCCGCAGGATTCACGGCAACGCGGCGGAGTGGGTGCCGGTCGGGCTGTTGATGATCCTGGTGCTGGAAGCCCTGATGGCGCCGCTTTGGCTGCTCCATGCGCTGGGGCTCGCGCTCTTGGCCGGGCGGGTTTTCCATGCCGTCGGGGTCACGCGCTCCCGCGGAACCACGATCCCCCGCGCGATCGGGGTGAGCCTGAGCATCCTTCAGTACGTCGCCGGAGCCATCGCCTGTCTGGTCTATGCCGTGCTGATCTGACAGCCTGGTTCGTGCCGAGGGTGCACGAGGCCCGCCGCAACGCCTATATAGCTGTAATCGGACGACGTCAGCCGCCTTGCAAACCTTGAAAACCATCAACGAGGCCCGCCATGAGCCCACGCGATAGCGACGAACAGGATTCGCTGAACCTGCTTGACGACCTGCTGAACAAGGCGCGCAAAGCCGGAGCCGAAAGCGCCGACGCCGTCTTGATCGACGCCGCGTCGATCGCGCACGCCCAGCGTCTTGGCGAGGTCGAGCGGCTGGAACGCAGCGAGGAAGCGGACCTCGGCCTGCGCGTCCTGATCGGCAAGCGCCAGGCCTGCGTTTCCTCCTCCGACTTCTCGCGCGACGCCATGACGGAGCTAGTGGAGCGCGCCGTCGCGATGGCGAAGACCGTGCCGGAAGACCCCTACTGCGGCCTCGCGGACCCCGAGCAGCTTGCCCGCGACTGGCCGAAGCTGGAAAACTGGGACGCCTCGGAGGTCACGCCGGAGATGCTGATCGAGCGGGCGCGGGCCTGCGAAGAGGCCGCCCGAGCCATATCGGGAATTACCAACTCCGAAGGGGCCGAAGCGAACTGGAGCCGCGCGCGCATTGCGCTGGCCGCGACCAACGGGTTTCACGGCGGCTACATGATCTCCTCCCATTCCGTCGGCTGCGCCGTGCTGGCGGGCGAGGGGACCGGGATGGAACGCGACTACGCCTTTCATTCGGCGGTCTTCGGCGAAGACCTGGAAGACCCGGCGGAGGTCGGCAAGCTGGCGGGCGAGCGCACGGTCGGCCGCCTGAACCCGCGCAAGGCCAAGACCGGGCGCTATCCCGTGGTCTACCATCCGCGCGTGGCGAACAGTTTGCTGCGTCACTTGGCCGGAGCGATCAGCGGCGCGGCGGTGGCACGCGGCACCTCGTTCCTGAAGGACTCGATGGAGCAGCGCATCTTCGCGCCGGGCATTACCGTCGTGGACGATCCGCATCGCCGCCGGGGCCTGAAATCGAAGCCTTTCGACGCCGAGGGTCTGCCCAACAAGCGCCGCGAGATCGTTTCCGACGGAACCCTGAAAAGCTGGATCATGTCGCTCTCCACCGCCCGGCAGCTTGGCCTGGAGTCCACCGGCCACGCCACGCGCGGCACCTCCTCGCCGCCAGGGGCTGCGCCGACGAACCTCTACCTGGAGCCCGGAAGCCAGTCGCCGGACGCCCTGATCGGCGACATCAAGGAGGGCCTCTACGTGATGGAGATGATGGGCATGGGCGTGAACGCCGTCACCGGCGACTACAGCCGGGGCGCGGCAGGTTACTGGATCGAAAACGGCAAGCTGACCCATCCGGTGAGCGAACTGACCGTGGCCGGAAACTTGAAAGAGATGTTCCGCAGCATGACCGCGGCGGACGACCTGGAATTCCGCTACGGCACCGACGCGCC
>SKZV01000350.1 GCA_007127165.1 Rhodovibrio sp.
ATGAAACTCTCTTCCGCGCCCTTGGCGGCGGTGATGGAGACCAGCGGGCTTTCGAAGATTTCCGTTACGTAAGCGCCGACTTCCTGCACCTTGAAAGCCATGTAAAGGCCGAGACCCGCGCCGAGTAGGGTCAGAAGGGCAAAGCCGAACAGAAGCCGGTTGCGGATGCGCATCGCTCTATGTCTTTCCTACGATCAGTTCGGCCCTACGTTCAGTTCGGCAGCGTCGGCAGCGCGACCGTCTGGCCTTCACCGCTCAAAGAGTTCAGGAAGGCCACCATGTCCCGGATCTCTTCCTCGCTCACGGTGAAGGGCCGCATCAAGGGCGAGAGCGAGTCGCGCGGCATGCCGCCACCCGCGTAGTGGCGGATCACGACGTCGAGCGTCGTCATCATGCCGTTGTGCATGTAGGGCTTACGCAACGCGATGTCGCGCAGGCCCGGCGTCTTGAAGGCGAAGCGGTCCGCAGGCGTGCCGGTGACGCCTTCGCGGCCGATGTCGTCCGTGGGCAAGCCGATATCGTGGAACAGATCGTCGGTGAAGTTCCAGCCTGTGTGACAGTCGGCGCAGTGCGCCTTGCCGTTGAATAGCTCGAAGCCGCGCTTGGCGGAGTCGGAAATCGCATCCTCCTCGCCCTCGACCCAGCGATCGAACGGCGCGAGGCCGGACACCAGCGTGCGTTCGAAGGTGGCGATGGTCTTCAGGATCGTCTCGTCCGTCATCCCCTCGTCCGGAAAGGCCGCATCGAACATCTCGACGTAAGCGTCGACCTCGGCAAGCCGGGCGATCACGTCCTCCATCGCCATGTTCATTTCCACCGGGTGCTCGATGGGTCCGCGCGCCTGCTCCTCAAGATTGGTGGCGCGGCCGTCCCAGAACAGCGGTTCGGTCCAGGCGAGGTTCAGTGTAGTGGGGGATTTCCGGCCGGTCGGCTGCCCGGTCGTTCCAACGGCCCGTGCCTGACCGGATTCCCAACCCAGCGAAGGATTGTGGCAAGACATGCAGGTGATGTTGGTCCCGGCCGACAGGCGCGGTTCGAAGAACAGCATCTTACCCAACGTCGCCTTGGGGAGGCTGTAGGGATTGTCGGCGGGGAAGGGGATTGTCGCGGGGCGGTGGTAGTGCTCCCTGTCATCTGCCTCGGCACCCGAAAGCGCCGGGAAGACCAGCAGCGCCATCGCAAGAACGATCTTTAAGCGCATTATTCCTCCACACCCTTGCCGACGCGCGAACTTTTCGGAGGATTATACAACTAAAGAGTTAATATAATGTATCCTCACAGCGCGTGTGGTGTAAATAGACCAAAAATCTCCCAAGTCCAGCGGTCGCTTGCACCGGGGCGAAGAAAATTCCTTTGAGGGGCCTACCGAGGGGGCTTGGAGCGGGAAGACGGCTCAAAGAGAAACCGTCCCGCTCCATATCCCGCGCCTGAATTGGCGTTCTTATTCCCCGGGCGAGGCGTGCGGCACCGATCCGGACGACAGGCGGCGCTTTTCCGAACCCGCATTGGCTGCCGCGCGCCGGCGAGCGCGCCGCTCCATCGGCTCGACCATCAAGGTCATCATCGGCGGGACGATCAAGAGCGTGATCACCGCCGAAACCGACAGGCCGCCCACCACCACCGAGCCGAGCCCACGGTAAAGTTCCGATCCGGCGCCAGGGAAAATGACCAGAGGCAGCATCCCGCACACCGAGGTCAGCGTGGACATGAAGATCGGCCGGATACGGTTTCGAGTCGCTTCCTGGATCGCCGTAGCGGGCTCCTGCCCAACCTCGCGCACCAGATAGAGCGTCTGGTGGACCAGCAGAATTGCGTTGTTCACGACAATGCCGATGAGGATTACGAAACCGAGCAGTGTCAGCATGTCCAGCGGCTGATACAGGAATAGGTTCAGGAGCGCCAAGCCCCCGATTCCGCCGACCGCCGCGACCGGCACCGCAAGCATCATGATGAAGGGATAGAGAAAACTTTCGAACAGAACGGCCATGACCAAGAAGACGATGACCAGCGCCAGAAGCAAGTCCCAGACCATGGCTTCCCAGGTCTGCGTCAACTTGTCCGCCGTGCCGGAGATACTCATGGAAATGCCGGGCGGCAAGCCTTCCGCCTGCAGCGCTTCGATCACCTCGGTTCGCAGAAGGTCCGCCGCTGCCTCCAGCGGAAGCTGTGGCGCGGGGCGGATTTCCAACGTTACCGTGCGGTCCCGTTCGACATGGCGAATTTCCGTCGGCCCGGCGGTGTGCCGGACGCTGGAAAGGGATGAGATAGGCAGGATCGTACCGCTGGGAGTCAGCACCGGAAGCTCGCCGATTCCTTGTGTCGCGCCGACGTAGTCGGCGGGGCCGCGCAGCGAGAGGTCCATCCGCTTGGTGCCGACGGTGATCTCTTCCACGCGCAGGCCGTCGCTGTTGTTGAAGGCGGAGAGGCTTTGCGCCAGTTCCTGCGCACTCAGCCCCGCATCGGACAGGCGGGTGCGGTCCGGCTGAACCCGCAATTCCGGCGCGCCCAACTCGAGTCCCGGGTTGGGGCGAAGCTGGTGCCCCTCGTCAAAGGGCAACACCTGCGCGATCCGCCCCGCGGCACGCCGCGCGACGGCAAGAATCTCGTTCAGGTCCTGGCCTTGGATGTCCAGGTCGACCTTGCGCCCGCCGCCAATGCCCCGGCCAAAAATCGACGGCTGGCTGATAAAGCCGAAGGTGCCGGGCTCCTCGAAAACCGGCCCGCGCAGCACCGGGATCAGTTCCGCAACGCGCTGGTCCTGCTCCGCCGCCGCGCCGATGAAGGTTGTTCCGCGCGTCGCGACGAAGAAGAATCGCGCGATCTTGGGCGGACCGCCTTCCTCCGCCTCCGGCCCGGATACGCTGGTCCAGAGCGGCCTGACTTCGTTTTCGACGTGGCTGGCGATGTCGAAGGTGGTGTCGAGGTTGTAGCCGGGCGGCGGCGCAATCACGCCCAAAACGAGGTTGCGGTTGCCCTCCGGCAGGTATTCCATCTTCGGCATCATGGCCCAGGCGGAGATCGCCGCGGCCACCGTCACGCCCAGCACCACGGCGGCGGAGAGGGTACGGCTGCGCGCCATCAACCGCTGAAAGGCCATGATGACGGCCACGGCTCCTCCGGCTAGATGGTCCACGCCGGGGATCCGCATCCGCGTCACCGAACCCTCGGCTTCCTCCTTCGAGGTGAAGCCGAGGAGGCTGCGGGCGAGCGTCGGCACGACCGTCACCGCAACCACCAGGGAGAGCACGACCGCCACGGAGATCGCCACCGCGATATCGCGGAACAGTTGGCCGACTTCCAGTTCCATGATCAGGATCGGGATGAAGACCATCACCGTGGTGGCGGCGGAGACGAAAATCGCCCCCCAGACCTGCCGCGCGCCCTCATAGGCGGCTTCGCGGGAGGAGTAGCCCCTCTCACGCAGACGGTAGATGTTCTCCAGCACGACAATCGCCGCGTCCACCACCATGCCGATGGCGAAGGCCAGCCCCGCCAGCGAGATCACGTTGATCGAGCGCCCCAGCGCGGCCATCGCGACGAACGCGCCGATGATCGAGACGGGGATCGCCAGCGATACCACGAGCGTCGCGCGGAGCGAGCGCAGGAACAGCATCAGGACGATGGCCGCCAGGGCACCGCCGACGTAGATGTTCTGGTTCACCAGGGCGATAGAGGACTGGATGTAAATCGTCTCGTCGTAAACCTGCTGCAACTGCAGACCGGCCTCGGGAATGACGGTCTCGTTCAGCTCCGCCAGCGTCGCCTGAATGCCTTCCATGGTTTCCAGCACGTTCGCGCCGGTCTCGCGCACGGCGTTCATCCCCATACCGGGTTCGCCGTTGTAGCGGATGCGCGCGGTCGGCTCCTTGTACCCGAAGCGTACATCGGCGATGTCGGCGACGGTAATCCGGCCGAACTGTCCCGCGCCATTGGCGGAGTTGGAGCGCAGGACGATGTCCTCGACCGCCTTGACGTCGTTCAGTTCCCCCTGCGTGCGCACGACATAGCGGCGCTTGCCTTCCTTCACGTCGCCCGCGGAGGTCGCGATGTTGGAAGCGCGCAGCGTGTCCACCACCGATCCGACGGTCAGGTTGTATCGCGCCATCAAAGAGGGATCGACGATGATCTCAAGCTGCGCGCCGCTGCCGCCAAAGACATTCACGCGGCCGACGCCCGGCACGCGCTCGATGCGTTCCCGTACGATGTCCTCGATGAAGTCGCCGTACTCGTGGATCGACCTCTCGTTGCCCTCGGCGCGATTGAACATGAACCAGGCGATGGGATTGTCTTCGGAGCCGGACGTGTCCAGCGTCGGCTCGCTGACGGTATCGGGATAGTCGCTGATCCGGTCGAGCCGGTTGGAGACCAGAAGCAGCGCGCGGTCCATGTTGGTATCGACGCGGAATTCCAGCTCAAGGCGCGAGCGCCCGGTTTCCGCCCGGCCGGTCATGCGGTCCAGCCCCTGGATGCCACGAATCACATCCTCCTGGCGCACCAGGACCTCGCGTTCCATCTCCGCAGGGGAGGCTTCGGGCCAGATCGTCTCCACCGTCAGGACCGGCTGGCGCACGTCGGGGGCGAGTTGGATCGGGATTGCCTGCAAGGCCACGAATCCGAACAGCACCACCATCAGCACCGCCGAAATGACGGCGACCGGGCGGTCGATGGCTTGGCGGATGATGTTCATCCGGCGTTACCCCGGTCAGCGGACTGCCCGTCCCTTGGGCCGTCCCTTGGGCCGTCCCTTCCGGATGCGCCGACGCCGGAGGCGCCGTCTTCCGGTGTTTCATGATCGGAAGGGCCGTTATCCCGCCGCACGCCGATGTTGATGGAGTCGCCGGGGCTCAACCGTTCGTTGCCGCGCACCACGGCCAGTTCCCCGCCGTCCAGCCCGTCCAGAACCTCGAAACGGTCGCCGACTTCCATGCCGAGTTGCAGCGGTCGAAGTTCCGCCTCACCGTCGGCGTGGATGAAGATCACGGCCTCGTTTTCCTGCCAGACGATCGCATCCTTATGAACGCTCAGGACCCGTCGATCATTACCGATGGGGACACGCACCGTCACACTCTGGCCACCCGCAAGCCGCTCCACCGGCCCGGCGAACTGCGGCACCAGCCGCACCTTGCGGGTGCGGGTCATCGGGTTTTCCTCCGGCAGGACGGCGCGCACCGCGGCCTCGTGGGTGCTGCCGTCTTCCAAGGCGAACGTCAGCGTGCTGCCGCTGTCGACCCCGGCCAGCCGGCGGCTGGGTACGTCCACTTCGATCTCCAGCGCACGGTCGGATACCATGCGCGCCACGGCATCGCCGACGGAGACATAAGCGCCCGCCTCCAGCATCCGCTGGGTTATCACGCCGTCGTAGGGCGCGCGGATTTCGGCATGGCTCAGATTGATTGCAGCGAGGCGGCGTTCCGCTTCCGCCCGTTGAATCGCCGCCCGCGCGGTCCCGATCTCGGCCCGTTCGATAGCGACCTGCTGGCGCTGATCGTCGTAGCGTGCTTGACTGAACGCGGCGGAGTCGCTCAGACGCTCCAGACGCTGCAGCTCTTGCTGCGCCAGGGCATGGCGCTGTTCGGCCGTGTTCAGCCGTGCGCGCGCTTCCGACACGATGCTTTCGGCTTCCTCGCGCCGTGCGTCCAGGACCTGATCGTCCAGCAGGGCGATGGTTTCGCCGCGTTCGACGCGATCTCCGACTTCGACCAGAAAAGCCTCGATCGGGCCGCTGATCCGCGCGGCCACGTTGCCCGACTGGATCGAGACGAGGCGGCCGATGGTGGGGGCGGTCTGCGCCAGCGGGACGGCGCGCACCTCGTCGACGTGGACCGAGGCGGCGCCCCGGTTCTGCGCCTCGGCGCCAGGCACGGCGGCGAACAGGATCGACGCAGCGAGAGCAAGTGCCCCAGCCGCACGCCCGCAATGACTGACCCAAGCGGGGCAGGGGCCGTTTTGACGGCCTTCGCGGTTCTGACGCCCGGCACGATGGCCGCGTCCGGATTGCGGATCGGTAGCGATGAGTTGATCCTCCAAAGGGCAAGGACGCGCCGGTCGACAACGACTGCGCGTCACGGTAGGCGTTAAGTGGCGAACGTTTCTCGCGCAGTCAACGCCGCGATCCTACTATCGGCGGCGGCTGGATGCAAACAAGATGCAGAAGTGACTATAAAACCGCGCTTAAAGATTGACATTGCGGCTACAGTGGCGCTCCGCTTAACGAACGGCGGAACGGTGCAGACGATAGCGCGACGGTCTGAGAGTCGAAGGCGCGAGGACCTTGGGGAGGAGCAATGACCACACGGCTTTACACACATACCGACTGCTTCGGCCATGACCCTGGGCGGATGCATCCCGAACACCCGGCCCGGCTGAAAGCCGTCCTGAGCGCGCTGGAAGGCGCTGACTTCAAGACGCTCGAGCGCCATGATGCGCCGATGGCGGCGTTGGACCGCCTTCTGCTGGCCCATCCACAGTCGCACCTGGACCGCATTTTTTCCGCCATTCCCACGGAAGGCATTGCGGCGCTGGATTCCGACACCGCCCTCTCGGCGGGCTCGCGGGAGGCTGCCTTGCGGGCGGCGGGCGCCGTTTGCGCCGCTGTGGATGCCGTCGTCGAGGGACTCTGCGACAACGCCTTCTGCGCCGTGCGGCCGCCGGGACACCATGCCGAGCGCGAGCGGGCGATGGGATTCTGCCTGTTCAACAACGTCGCGATCGGGGCGCTTCATGCGCGCGACAAACACCGTCTCAACCGTCTGGCGGTGGTCGATTTCGACGTGCACCACGGCAACGGCACGCAAGATATTTTCTGGAACGACCCCGACCTCTGGTTCGCCTCGACGCATCAAATCCCGCTTTATCCGGGCAGCGGACGGGCCGATGAGCGCGGTGTGAATAACAACATTGTGAACGTCCCGCTGGCGCCGATGTCGGGCTCGGTGGAGTTCCGCCAGTCGTTCAGCGATTGCGTGCTGCCGCAACTGGCGAAGTTCCAGCCGGACATGATCCTGATTTCCGCCGGATTCGACGCGCATGAAAAGGATCCGCTTGCCTCGCTGCGGTTTCACGAGGACGATTTCGCCTGGGTGACCACCGAACTCATGAAAGTCGCCGACAGCGCCAACGGCGGCCGCGTGGTTTCGGTGCTGGAGGGCGGCTACGAACTGGAGTCGATGGCGAGCAGCGCCGCGGCCCATGTCCGCGCCCTTATGGCGGGGAGGCGCACTCAATGTATTGCCAACATGCGCAGTATTGGGATGGCTGTGCAGCAATATGCCGCCGATAATCGAGGGAATTTACCCCCCACGCGGCATTCGGCTGCTGAAGAGGAAGCGTGGATATTCCTTTTGTCGCCCTATTTGGGAGATATGGACGAAATTCGAATTTCGCCGGCCGACCCGAAAGGCCCAGAGAGATTAGATCGCCGCTCCACCAGCTATATTTTGAATGATATTGTCGCGGATCCGCGCACTGATCCATTCGGCAATCCTTTGCCTGGCAGTTTGGGAAACATCATGCGTATCCCCAGTGTTTCCCATACGCTGCTGGCCGTGGTCGTATCCGATGATGTTGGCACTGGCCCCGCTAATGATCACACGCATACTGGCCAATGGACGTTTTTTGATCGGTTCCTGTCAGACGTCGAACCGGATCGTCATCGCCTCGGCGACCGTCACCCCGAACGTATCGAGGGTGACGCACCGTACCTCATGGTCGACGGCAGCGTACGGGTCTTTGAAGCTGCTTTCATTCGCGACCGCTTCGATGCCGGTGTCAATATTGGCGAGCCGGGGCAAGCGCCATAGGAGCTGGTACCGTTCTCCCTCGTTTGGAGAGACTGACTTTTCATCCGGCGGAAAGGTCTCGCTGCGCTCAACCATTCCCGCCCTACAACTCTTCTCATGAAAGGCCGGAATTGTAGGGCGCGAACGGTCGCCAGACCTTCGCGCCGCAGTCCTGTGGATGTTGCTTCCATCACACATGCCTCA
>SKZV01000268.1 GCA_007127165.1 Rhodovibrio sp.
GATCTTTTCGTCGATCCCGGCGCGCGCGGGTCCGGAGCAGCGCAGGCGCTGCTCGGTTCCGTCGCGGGAATCGGGCGCAGCCGGGGCTGGTCGTTGATCCGCTGGATCACCAGGGAGGACAACTACCGTGCCCGCGCCGCCTATGACCGCGTGGCGGTGAAGACGGACTGGGTGACCTACGATCTGGCGCTCTAATGAGCCGGGCGATCCGGCGCTGTAATGAGCCGGGCTGAGCCGGACCGCGCGCCAGCCTCAAGGGCCGCGCCGCTGGCGGTCATGCTGTCGCTCGGCCTGCTCTGGGGCTTCAACTGGCCTGCGGTGCGGGTCGCGCTGTTCGAGATCGCGCCCTGGACGCTGCGGGCCGGAGGGATGGCGACGGCGGGACTGCTGCTCGTCGTGATCGCACTGGCGAGCGGGCGGAGCCTCGCTGTGCCGCGCGCGCACTGGCTGCGCCTGGCCGTCACCGGCGTGCTGACCATCGCCGCCTTCAACGTCCTGCTGGCCTTCGCGCAGCTTGTCGCGCCCACCTCGCGCATCGCCATCGTCACCTTCACCATGCCGATCTGGGCGGTGATCTTCGCCCGGTTCGTACTCGGCGAGCGCTTCGACCAGCCGCGCATCCTCGGCCTTGGGCTGGGTGTGACCGGGCTGATCGCGCTCGCTTGGCCGATGGTCGAGGCGCGGACGCTCTCCCTCGGGATGCTCCTCGCCCTGCTGGCCGGGGCGAGCTGGGCCGCCGGAACGGTGGTGGCGAAGCGCTTTCCCACCGGAGCCCCGCCCCTCACGGTCGCCGCATGGCAGCTTTTGACCGGCGCGGCCTGCGCGGGTGTGGGGATGCTGCTCTTCGAGGGCATACCGGCACCGGTGATGCCCGGCACGGCGACGGTGGTGGCCTTCGCCTATCACGTCGTGCTGGCGCAGGCGCTGGCCTACTTCCTGTGGTTCGAGATCGTGCCCCGGACGGCGGCGGGGCTCGCCACGCTGGGCACGCTGACGGTTCCGGCGGTGGGAGTCTTCGGCGCGGCGCTGATCCTCGGCGAGCGCCCGGAGCCTACCGACTATCTGGGACTGGTCCTGGTGGTCGCCGCAGCCGCCGCCATCCGCCTGCCCGCCCGTAAAAGCGCCTCCTGATTACCCCCGCGCGAGCGCCGCGTCGGCTTGGCTGGCCATCGCGTCGGTCCAGGCGCGGCCGGGAATCGCGTCCATCAGTTCGCGCGTATAGGGATGCTGCGGCTTGGCGTAGAGTTCGGCGGTTGGGCCGTACTCGACCAGCTCGCCGTGGCGCATGACGGCGACGGTATCGCAAACCTGCGCCGCCACCCGCAGGTCGTGGGTGATGAACAGCATGGAGAGGTTGAACTTTTTCCGTAACTCCGCCAGCAGATCCAGCACCTGCGCCTGCACCGAGACGTCGAGCGCGGAGACCGGCTCGTCCGCCACGATCAGCTTCGGCTCCAGCGCCAGCGCGCGGGCGATGCCGATGCGCTGGCGCTGGCCGCCGGAGAACTCGTGCGGGTAGCGGTCCACCGCCGAGGGGTCCAGATGCACCAGCCGCAGAAGCTCCCGCGCGCGCTCCATCGCCTTTTCGCGCGAGAGGCCGTGGATCACCGGCCCGTCGGAGATGATGCGGCCCACCTTGTGGCGCGGGTTCAGCGAGGCGTAGGGGTCCTGGAAGATCATCTGGACGCTCTTGCGATAGGGCCGCAGCGCCGCGCCCTTCAAAGGCCGGATGTCCGCTCCGTCATAGAGAATTTCGCCGCCGTCCGCCTCGATCAGGCGCACCAGGCAGCGCCCGACGGTGGACTTCCCGGAACCGGATTCCCCGACGAGCCCGAGCGTCTCGCCGCTGCGAATCGAGAAGGTAACCTGATGCGCCGCGTGCACCTCCCGGCCCTTGAAGAACAGGCCCTTGCGGCTCTTGTAAACCTTGTCCAGGCTGCGGCAGGAGAGGATTTCCCCGCCGCTTTCGAAATCGCGCGGCGGCGGCGGCACCAGCCGGGGGACCGCGCCGATGAGCTTGCGGGTATAGGGCGCTTGTGGGTCTTTCAAGACCTTCGCGACCGTGTCCAGTTCCACGAGGCGGCCTTGCTCCATGACGCCCACGCGGTCCGCGATCTCCGCCACCACGCCGAAGTCGTGCGTGATGAAGAGCACGCCCATGTCGCGCTCGCGCTGGAGGCGCTTGACGAGCCGGAGGATCTGCGCCTGCGTGGTGACGTCGAGCGCGGTCGTCGGCTCATCGGCGATCAAAAGCGCCGGGTCCAGGGCCAGCGCCATTGCGATCATCACCCGCTGACGCTGCCCGCCCGAAAGCTGGAAGGGATAGCTGTGCATCAGGTGGCGGGGGTCCGGCAGACCCACCGCCTCGAACAACTCCACGGCGCGCTTATCTTGCTCGCGGCGGTCGCGCACGGCGTGATAGCGGAAGACTTCGCGGATCTGGTCGCCCACCCGCATCACCGGATTGAGCGCCGTCATCGGCTCCTGAAAGATCATCGACATGCGGCTGCCGCGCAGGCTGCGCAGCTCGGGACGGGACATCGTCAGCACGTCGCGGTTTTCGAAGAGGATCCGGCCTTTCGACGGCTGGACTTCGGGCGGCAGAAGCCCCATCGCCGCCTGCGCCGTGACCGACTTGCCGGAGCCGGACTCGCCGACGATGCAGAGGATCTCGCCCTTGCGCAGATCGAAGCTCACCTCGCGCACAGCATGAACGCGGTCCGCCGAGGACGGAAGATCGACCGTCAGGTCCTCGACGCGCAGGATCGCCCCGCCGGGTTTCGGCTGGTCGGGGGTGTGCTGGTCGGGGGTGTTCCCATTCATCATCGGCCCTTCCGTGCCAGACGCGGGTTCAGAGCGTCGTTCAGCCCCTCGCCCACGAGATTGAGCGAGAGCACCGTCAAGAGAATCGCCACGCCGGGGAAGACGCTCATCCACCAAGCTTCGCGCAGCACCGTGCGGGCCGCGCCGATCATGTAGCCCCAACTCATCAGATTGCGGTCGCCCAGGCCTAAGAAGCTGATCGCCGATTCCAGTAGGATCGCGGTCGCGACCATCAACGAGGCCATGACGATGATCGGGGAGAGCGTATTGGGCAGGATCTGCGAGAAGATGATGCGCGCGTTGGACTGCCCCGCGATCACCGCCGCCTCGACGAACTCCCGCGAGCGCAGGCTCAGGAACTCCCCGCGCACGAGGCGTGCGACCGGCGGCCAGCTTACGATTGCGATGGCGATGACGATGGACTCGATGGACGGCTGAAGCACCGCCACCAGCACGATGGCGAGTACGACCGAGGGGATCGTCTGGAAGAACTCGACAAACCGCATGATGGCGTTATCGACGACACCGCCGAAGTACCCCGCCATAGCGCCCAGCGCGACGCCGATGCCGAGCGCCACGGTGGTGGACACCAACCCCACCAGCATCGACACCCGCGCGCCGTGCACCAGCCCGGCAGCAATGTCGCGGCCCAGCGTGTCGGTGCCGAAATAGGCTCCCGGATGCTCCAGCGGCGGCTGGAACGGTGGCGCGGTCATGCGCCAGGGGCTTTCAGGGTAGAGAGCCGGCCCAAAGAGCGCTAGGAAGATCACCCCGATCAGGATGACCAGACCGACGACGGCCCCGCGATTGCGGGCGAAGCGTTGCCAAAATTCCTTCATCGCCCCACCTCGATGCGCGGATCGACCAGCGTGTAGATGATGTCGGTGATGATGTTGAAGATGATCACCATGATCGCGGTGAAGAGGAACACGCCGAGCAGAACGTTATAGTCGCGCTGCAACAGCGCGTCGAAGGCCAGCCGCCCGATCCCCGGCCACGCAAAGACCGTCTCCACCAGCACCGCCCCGCCGACCAGATGCCCGGCCTGGAACCCGGCGAAGGAAATCACCGGCAGCACGGCGTTGCGCAGCATGTGCGCGCGGGTGACGCGGCCGTCCGGCAGGCCCTTGGCCACGGCGGTCTTGATGTAGTCCTGATCCGCCACCTCCAGCATCGAGGCGCGGGCGAGCCGGGCGTAAACGGCCATGTAGAACAGCCCCAGCGTCACCATCGGCAGGATCAGGTGATGGAGAATGTCCAGCACATAGGCCATCCCCGTCAGCCCAGCCCCGGTGGTCCGCATCCCGTAAGCCGGAAGCCAGCCCAGCGTCACCGAAAACAGCAGGATCAGCATCAGCCCGATCCAGAAGAGCGGCGTCGCATAAGCGAGAAGCGCCAGCACGGTGATGACGCTGTCCTGCCACTTCCCGACACGCCGCGCCGCGAGCACGCCGAGCAGCACGCCCAGCCCCAGCGAGAGGAAGTACGCCGTGATCGTGAGCAGAAGTGTCGCGGGCAGCCGCCGGGCGATCAGGTCGATGACCGGAACCTGCTGACGGCCGCTCATCCCCAGGTCGAGCATCGCCACGTCGCGGATATAGGTCAGAAGCTGCATGTACAGCGGCTGATCCAGTCCAAACTGCACGCGGAGCTGGGCGATGTACTCGGGGTCCGTCGCGCCCGACTGTCCCGCCATGATCGCGGCGGGATCGCCCGGCGCAAGGCGCAGCAGGATGAAGTTCAGGATGACGATTCCAAGGATCACGAAGATCGCCCAGAACAAGCGCCGTCCAACGAATTCAAGGATCGCCAAAGGCGTGCTCCCTAGGTCAGGCGGTAGGACGACAAACGCGGAACCCCGGCGCCGTCCGCCTCACCTGAGGCCCCTCTCCCGCTCGCGGAAGAGGGGCTGGGTGAAGTCAACGGCTCCGAACAGACCTACTCCGCGATGTAGACGTCGTCGTAGGTCTCGTTCGTCCCAATCGCGGTGGTCACGAGATTTTCGAAGCGAACGTCATAGATCGTCGGGAACTCCAACTCGATCAGCCAGCCCACCGGCACTTCCTCGACCAGGATCTGCTGCACCTCGGTGTAGAGCTCCTGGCGGCGCTCGGGGTCGATCTCGCGCGCCGCTTCCTCGAACAGGCGGTCCACCTCCTCGTTCTCATAGCCCATGGTGTTGGTGAAGAGGGTGCCGCGCTGGATATTGTCGGAGATGTAGGAGCGCGAGACGCCGATGGCCGGATCGCCGTACTGGTAGAGGTAGTTGAACGTCATGTCGTAGTCCCAGTTGGCGACCCGCTCGGCCCAGGTGCCTGCGTCGGCGGCTTCCAGATCGGTTTGGATTCCAACCTCGATCAACTGCTGACGCACGTACTCGCCAAGGCGGTCCCAGGCCTCCCCGTAGGGGATGGGGAGCAGGCGCAGTTCCGTACGCACGCCGTTGCCGTCGGGTTCAAGCCCCATCTCGTCGAGCAGTTCGCGAGCCCGGTCCGGGTCGTATTCATATTCCGGAACATTATCGTCGTAGAACAGCGTGGAGGAACTGATCGGCCCGGTGGCGACATTGCCCGAGCCAAAGAAGATGTTGTTCAGGATGAACTCCCGGTCGATGGCGTGCATCACCGCTTGACGGAAGCGCTTGTCGCTGATCGGCTCCTCGCGCACGTTGAATTCCAACCAGGCGTGCGGCGCGAACATCTCCCAGCCCTGTGTGGTCACCTCCAGATGGTCGAGCTGCGCCACGCGCGGCACGTCGAAGAACTCGATGTCCTCGCCGCGCGACATGTGCACGCGCTGGGTTTCCAGCGCGGTGACGCGCGAGGCGGCATCCGGGATCACCTCGAAATAGATCTCGTCCAGGTAGGGTTTGCCGTCTTTCCAATAATCGTCATTGCGGACAAGGTGAATGGACGAGCCCCGGTTCCACTCCTCGAACTTGAACGGCCCGGTTCCAATCGGGGTCTGGTTCCATTCATTGTCCCGGTAATCCGTGCCCTCGTAGAGGTGCTTGGGGATCATCGGCGCGCTGGCCGTTTCGAAGGCCATAATAAAGGCCGGAAACGGCTCTTCCAGTTCGATGACCAGGGTGTGATCGTCCGGCGCGTCGATGGACGCGACGTTGCGGTAAAGCTGGCGCCAGCGCGGGTGGGTCTCGGGCAGGAACTCGTCGAGCGAGAACACGGCGTCGGCGGCGGTAAAAGCCTCGCCGTCGTGCCAGGTGACGCCTTCTTGCAGATGGAAGGTGTAGGTCAGCCCGTCGTCGGCAACCTCCCACTCGCGCGCCAGACTCGGCATCGGGTTCAAATCGAAGTCGTAGGTCAACAGGCTCTGATAGATCTTCCCCGCCACTGCCTGCGTCGGCCCCTGCTGGTTCAGGCCCAGCATCAGGATCGGTGGTTCCGGGTTGATAATGGCGCTGAGTTGGCCGCCGCGCTTGGGCTCGTCAGCATAGGCGCTGGCTGCGACTCCTATCACCGCTGCCGCGCTGGCCATGAAAGCCGCACGTCGAAACATGAATAGCCTCCCTTATTATTGCAGGCGGGTGGCCGGTCCCAAAAACGCTGCGGCCACCGTGACATCGGACTTGCCGACTCCCTCACTTCGCCTTGTTCCGGCAGAAAATTCAAGTCTTAGAGTATGTTTTAAAAGAATATCATGGCCGCGCAGGCCGGACCTCTGGGCCCGTCGCCCTACTTTGAGCGCACGCTCCAGCCATGCCAGCGTGTTTTCGGCCACCGCCGCGCGCTGCGCCGGGGCGGCGAAGGTGTGGCCCGCCTCATGTATACGCACCTTGAGGTACACTCTGGCACAGAGGCGGCTACACGTGTGCGGCGCACGACTTTTCATTAATGGATGTCTAACTCGATGGCGAAACGGACCTCATGCAGGCGATCAGCCTCTGAGAGTCCGATCTGAAAAGAGTTGAGTGATTTCAGCGGGCTGTGATTCCCTTTGGTTTGCAACAACGAGAGGGGATCACGATTGCCTGGACTGAAATTACTCGTGCGCAGTATGAGCGGAGCGGTTGGCGCTATGCAAGCGATACGACGGATGCAGAGTGGGCGGTGATCGCGCCTTTCATGCCGCCGCCCAAGGCGGTGGGCCGGCCGCGGACGGCGAACTTGCGCGATGTGTTCGATGCGATCTTGTACATGGCGACCGCTGGCTGCCAGTGGCGGATGTTCCCGAACGACTTCCCGCCGGTATCCACGGTGCGGCGTTATTTCTACGAGTGGCGCGACAGTGGGCTGCTGGCGACGATCAACCATCACCTGGTCATGGCGGCGCGCGAGAAAGACGGACGCGAGGCCAGTCCGAGTGCCGGCGTGATCGACAGCCAGAGCGTCAAAACGACCGAAAGCGGCGGAGTTTCAGGCTATGACGCGGGCAAGAAGATCAAAGGGCGCAAACGCCACATCCTCACCGACACCACTGGACTGCTGGTCGCCCTCGCCATTCACGGCGCCGACATTCAGGACCGCGATGGCGCGCCGGGCGTGCTGCAATCCATCCGCTCGTCCTATCCGTGGCTGCGTCATGTCTTTGCCGATGGAGGCTATACCGTGCCGAAACTCAAGGCGGCCCTGGCCAAAATCGGACGCTGGAGCATCGAAATCGTCAGGCGCTGCGATACGGCGAAAGGCTTCGAAGTCCTACCCCGGCGATGGGTGGTCGAGCGCACCTTCGCATGGCTCGGTCGCTGCCGCAGGCTGGCCAAGGACTGGGAAAATACCATCGCAAGCGCCGAAGCTTGGCTCCTTATCGCCCATATCCGCCGCGTCACACGCCTCCTCGCAAGACCCTGATATCGCTCGAAGAGTTCCGAATCAGACTCTCAGAGTCTTTCCGAGCACTTCATGATTGATTACAGAGCCTTCTGATCATGAGGCGGATGGAGGCGAGCTTCAGGAAGGCGAGAGCCTTGGTGTTGAGGCACTCCCAGTCTTTGGCCAAGCGGCGGCATCGCCCGAGCCAGGCGAAGGTACGCTCGACGATCCAGCGCTTGGGGAGGACGACGAATCCCTTGGCCTGATCGGAGCGTTTGACGATCTCCACATTGACCCGGGCGACGGTCTTCTTCAATCCCGCCTGAAACTGCTCCCCCTGATAGCCGCCATCGGCATAGAGCTTGAGCA
>SKZV01000312.1 GCA_007127165.1 Rhodovibrio sp.
CGCCGATAGCGGCCTTCCAGAACGGCCACCGGGTCCTCGTATCGCTCGAACTCGAAGGCCCGCAAGGCCAGTGTCATGCGGTAGCGTTCCAGCAACCTGCCGTCCAGCGAACGGCCGTCGTTCGCGTAGAAGCCTGTCCCCGAGCGCTGATCGACATCGACGATCTGCGCTTCCACGGCCTCCCGCCGGGAAAGCACGGTGAACTTCCGGCTATCGCCCAACGCCTTTTCGAAAGCCCCCACGATCTCGACCGGATCGAGCCGCCGCCGCGCCTCCTCCGGGATCGCCTCGCTGACATAGAGCGGACCGCCGACGGCAATCCGCTCCTTCCCCTCCGCCTTGACGGCCGCGAAAGGCAGAACCGCCGCAACCAGCAAGACCGCCAGCGCGATTGCCGTCTTCTTCATAGTACGCAAAGGCATGTCATCCCCAATCTTCGATCACCGCCATCGTCTGTTATGACAGCGTGTGCCTGCCTTCGGTAAAGCAAATATGAACGAAACACCAAAAAATTTTGCTACGCGGAACGCAAATTACAGTAAACACTGCTTAACCATTCTATCCATTTTAATACTTTTATTTGAATATTTTTATTTAATTTTTATTTAACCTTGTTTGCATTTTATCTCAGTCATAACATTGTTCGTTCACGATCGACGCCGTTCTAAAGACTGCCAAGCGTCTTTTTCGACTGAGGGGCCGACTGAGGGGAAGCATTTGACGTTAGGGATCTTCAGCGCCCGCACGGGCAGCCTTTTTGCGACCTTGCTGGGGTTGGGCGTGGCAGGCTGCGTCACGACCGGGGTTTCGACATTTCCCTCGGCCACTGCGCAGCTTGACGCGGCGCCGGAGGACGCGGCCCCGCTGCATGCCTGTGCACTGGCGTCGGAATTGCAGCCGGAAAGCGCGCTAAAATTCGGCGAGGCGCGAAACGCGGCGCTGCGAGCGCGCGGCGAGATGTCGAGCGGCCTACAGCGGATAGTCCATCAAATCCGCGACAATCCGCCCAAGCCGGCCGACGGCGAGAACACGCCGCTGTCGCACTATCTACCCTACGCGATTTTCCAGACCGGCTACGCGAACTACAGCGCCGACTACCGGCCCCTGGGACTCATGCTGGATCAGGGTTATCCCTTCGAAGCCGGGCACTATATGGCCTTCGCCGCCGCCGAGGGACTGCCCGAGAACGGCGATGAGCGCAGCGTGGCGGAGGCCATCGGCGGCCTGGGTATGTTGGAGCGTGGCACCATCCACCTCGCCGCGGGGGACGTGGACTGCGCCCGGAGCTACTTCGACCATGTGGTGCTCGATTTCCGGGAGCGGGCGGCCAACGAGACGACTTTCAGCCGCCTGACCGACACGATTTTCGACAGCTACGCGCCGCAAGGCTACGAGACGGTGATGGCCATTGACTACAAGGCGATGGCCGACATCCTGAACCGCGACGAGCGAGCGGCGAACAACATCCGTCTGGCGCGCGACTGGCAGGGCCGCGAGCGGGCGCGCTATCAGAAAAAGCTGTCCGAGGCCCGGCGAGAGCAACGGCAGGCGATCCGCGACGAGGAGGTGGCGCGCGGCGAGGTGTCGAAGCTGACCGGCACGCTGCAACACCATCTGGGTGAAACCTGCCGGGAGTGCGCCGAGATCGCCGAGCGCGTCTCCTCGCCCTACGTGAACCCGCTGCCGGACTTTCTCTCCGCGCTCTGGGCCGAGCACGAGGCGGAGCGGGCGCTCCAAACGGGAGACCGGGTGGGCTACACAGCCGAGCGTTCGCGCGCCCGCGCCGCCTATGCCAACGCGGCGGAGCTGAACCCCGCCAATCCGGTGGTCCGCAACGCCTTGCGCGAACTGGAGGCGTGGCAGCAGGCGCAGGAAGACGGCACGGCGGAAATATCCCCCGAGGGGCAACTGGTGCATGTGGCCTTCGACATCGGCCGCGCGCCGGAACACAAGATCGCGGTCCTGAACATACCGCTGCATCCCAGCATCATCATCCCCTTCCAGATCGCCTTCCAGGAGCCGGTGGAAACGCCGGTGGCCCACGTTCAGGTGGAGCGCGGCGACGGCACGCCCCTGGCCGAGGTCAGCCCGCTGGCGGACATCGAGGCGATGGCGATGCGCCATTTCCGCGACGAACTGCCGGTGCGGCTGACGAAGGGCGCGCTGGCCTCGCTGCTCCAGTACGCGGTGCAATCCCAAATCGCGGCGCAGCTTGAAGAGGACAGCGGATTCGCCGCGATGATCGCCAACAGCCTCGCCCGCAACCTGCTGAGTAACGCCACCCAGCCCGGCACCGAGGCCTGGATGTCGCTGCCGGGCCGGGTCGCGGTGGCGCGCTTGCGCGTGGACGATGCGGCGGAGCGGCCGGTCTATCTCGCCAGCTATGACGCGAGCGGGCGTCTGCTGGAGCGGCAAGCGGTCCAACTGGACCCGGACGGGCCGACCTTCGTGTACGGGCGCGCCATGGGCGAGCGGCTGCACGCCGTCACCTCCGCCCGCCCGGTCGTCGAAATGGCCGATGCGGGACTGTGACTCGACCGGCCCGAACGCCCCCCTCTCCGAGCGACCCCCTTCTCGAACGATTGGGGACAAGGGATTGAAAGGACGATGGACGATGGCGATACGCAAGCTTCTCGCGGCCTTGGGACTGGCGCTGGCGGTCGCCGCTTGCGCCCAGCCGGGCGAGCCGGTGACGCGCGGTCCGGCGGCGCAGCACCCCCAGGTGGAGATGCGCTTCACGCCGACCTCGCTCGCGCGCACGCTCGCCTTCGATACCGTCACCGTGACCCAACGCGGCGAGTTGGCGCTGGCGACGCTGGTGCTGCGCAATCCGCGCAGCCGCGCGTTGAGCCTGCAATACCAGACCTACTGGACCGACGGCGCGGGCGTGCCGGTCGGCAACGCGACCGTCTGGCGGCGTCTGGCGCTGACCTCGGGCGAGACGGAGGCGCTTCAGATCGCCGCGCCCAGCCCGGACGGCGAGCGTCTGGTGTTGCAGATGAGGCCGCTCGACGACTGATCAAAACGTGAAGCCACCCCGACTCTCTTCCGTGCGATTGGAGAGGGACGTTTCTTATCCGAGACCTGAGCCAAGAGGGCCGCAGTGAGCCGTTTCGCAAAGATCCTGACCCTTCTCCTGCCGCTGGCGCTAGCCGCCTGCGCCGGGAATCAACTGCAAGTCGTGGACGCCGACGAGCAGAGCACGATCCGCCCGGAGACCCTGACCTATCAGGACATCACGCTGTTCGCTGAGGGACTCGCGAACCGTCTGCGCGGCGAGGCTTACTTCGTGAACGCGGTGGACGACCTGAAAGGCCAGCTTGGCGTGACGCCGAACATCGGCTTGATCTCGGCGATCAACAACACGAACGACGACCGCCTGCCGCTGCGCGAGGGACTCTACGACGGCTTCGAGGAGGCCTTCTACACCAGCGGCATGGCGAACTTCGTCCGGGACGCCGACAACACGCACCTCACGCTCGAAATCCAGATCAACGGCCTGCAAAGCAGCGCCGGTGGCGGCGGCGAAATCATCGAGTACTGGTCGCGGGTGCGGGTGCATCGTCTGGTGTTGCCGGACAACCCCGATCAGAGCGCGTACATGCAATTGATCGGGACCGTCAGCGAGCCGATGCGGATGGTTCGCGGCGGGTGATCGCCGCTTAAGCGCCCGCATTCAAAGACTGCAGTTTTCCGAGAAAAACAGGATCAGCGACATGGTTTCTTCCCAGGGCCGCCACGGCCGACGATTCGCCAGCGTTGCAGCGGCGGGCGCTCTCCTGCTCCTGCCTTTGACGGCGGGCGCTCAGGACAGCGGCCGTCCGGCCATAGACGTGACCGCGAGCGACCTCTCGCTTGCCAGCGAAAGCGAGCAGCAGGCCGCCGTCGCCGCGCCCTCCACGCCGGACGAAAGTTGGGCCGACTGGCTGGCCGGGAACGATCTGGTGGAGGGCGAGAACCACATGCCGGACGGGCGCTCGTTCTTCATCGCCAGCGCCAGCGCGCAGGTCCGCGCCAATTTCCAGAGCGCGGACTGGATCGACGCCCGGCAAAGCGCCTTCAACAGCGCGCTGCTCGGGGCGAAGAGTCAGCTTGCCAACATCGTCGGCGCGGTGCTGCGCTCCGACCGCAGCATGGAAATTCTGCAACAGGGTGGCGACACCGTGCCCCCCGCGGTGGAGCAGGTGCGCGAGGATGTCTCCATCATCGAGCGGATGCACAAGCTGACCGCCGAATCGCTGGACTCGCAGATCCGCAAGTTCGACCCCTCCTGGGACGGCGGCGATCCCGAGATGCAGCAGGAAAAGGTCGTCACGCTCGAAGAACGCTATCGCGAAAATCTGGCAGCCTCCGCGCGGCTCCTGCTCGAAGGCGCGATCCCCGTCTTCAACGTCGAGGGCGACAGCCGAGACGGCCAGTACAGCGTGCTCGTCGGCGTCGTCTGGTCGCCGCGCATGGCCGCGCTCGCCGAGTCGCTTTACAACCCCAGGATCGACGTGCCGCGCCGTCAGGGCGGGCAGCCGGTGATCGAGCAGATCGAGGCCAAGCTGGCCCAGGACCCCGACTTCCTCGCGATCAGCCAGGGTGCGCGGGTCTGGACCCAGGAGGACGGTGCGCGCGTTCTGGTCAGCTTCGCGCCGGTCCATCGCGGCTCGTCCAGCATGGCGAACGACGCCAAGGCGGCGCTGATCGGGCGCAGCCAGATGGCCCAGTTCGTCGCCGAGGACATCGCGGCGCGCGCCATGTCGCAGGGCGGCACGGCCTTCCGCGAATACGACGACGGGTCCGACGCGGTGTTCAACGACGCGGTGTTCAACGACGCGGAGTTCCGCAACCTGATCCGGGCCAAGGCCCAGACCGTGCAAATACAGGGTGCGGTGCGCGCCTATACCTGGCAGGGGCAGCATCCCGAGGCGCAGGTGGCGATGCAAACGGACGTTTACGTCTGGTCGCCGGACAGCCGGGAGATGGCGCGGCGCATGGAAGACATGGCCGGGGACGACGCTGTCGGCCCCGCCGCGCGCGGCGACGGCGAGGGCCGCACCGGCCCCGACTCCGGCAACGTCGCCGCGCCGGTGCGCAGCGGCGCCGGCAGCAACCCGACGGACTTCTGATCCGATGCGCGGACAGGCAACACGGCAAGCGCCGCTCGCCCTCACGATGGCGGCGGGCGCGGTGCTGGCCTTCTCTGTCGCAGGCGGCGGCGCTCCGGCGCAGGCGGAAACGAGCCTACAGACCGCACAGGCGGAACCGATTGAGGCGCGCCCCGCCGACGCGCGCTGCACGGCCTACCTGCCGACGCGGGTGCGGATGAAGGAGGACATCGGCGCGGGACAGACCCGCGCTGCGGTGCGCGACCAACTCATCGAGCGGATGCTGCTCCAAGCGGTGCGGCAGGAAAGCGGCAGCCTGCTGCGCGGCGCGGCAAGCTCGCTGGTCGCCACCAAGGACGGCGAGACCCGGGAACGCTTCATGCAACGCTATCAGTCGCAGGTGCGCGGTTTCGCGACCTTCGACGTGCTGCGCGACCGCCGGGGATTCGAGGGCGAGCAGGAGGTGCTGGAGCTTGAGATCGCCGCGCAGGTCTGCGTGCCGCGCCATCCCCTGCCCCGCACCGTGGCGGTGGTGGAGACGCGCTCGACCCAGGGCGCGCCGGTGCCGGAGCTGCGCGACGCGCTGCGAACGGCCTTTTCCGGCAGCGATATCTTCGCGCTGACGTCCGGGGATAACGCCTTCATCGACATCGAACTGCGCGCCGGGATCAACCACGTCGGGGTGGTCGATCTGACCATCCTGCCGGAGCAGCTCCCCGCCGGACAGAAGGGCTTGGCCGGAGATTACTACGAGATCCTCACCGACATGAACGCCCAGGCGCGCTTGAGCGAGAGCGGCGAGGTCTTCACCGCCCGCCGCGACGAGACCGAACGCCGCTCCGCCAACGCCGACCGGCGGCAGGCGGCGGAGCAGGTGGTGAAGGCGGAGATGGTGGCGCTGGCCGAGGACCTTCACCGCAGCCTGGACCAAACGCTGCGCCGCCGCCTTGCGCGCTTGAGCGACGAGACGGACGAGCGGGAAATCGCGCCACGGCCCGAACCTTCGCGCGGCGGCGGCCTCAACCACTGATCCTGAACGCCAAGGCAGGAGGACTCCTCGAATGGCCAAGGCCCCAGTAACGCGGCACCGCATCACCCGGCGCGGCCTTCTCGCCGCCGCGCCGCTGCTTCTCGCGGGGCTTCACGCGCCGCGTCCGCTGCGCGCGCTGGACGACGATCCGATGCTTCAAGGCTTCGACGACGCGGTGGACGATCTTTTCGAGACCTTCGACCACGACATCGAGCAGCGCTTCGCGGCGATGGACCGCGCCATCGCCGAGGCCTTCGCGGAGATGGACAGGCGCTTGCGCCGCGACTGGGGCGAGGCCGCGCGCCTGCCCGAACGCAAGGTCTGGGTCGGCTACCGCCGCAAGCGGAAAAGCCGCGTCCTGGTGGACTACGAGCGCGGCAAGATCACGCTGGAGCAGCAGGGCACGGCCGACGAAACGGCGCTGCGCGGCTCGCTGGATCAGGTGCTGCGGGCCGGGACGCAAGACCTGGACTCGATGGACATCGTCGCCCGCCATCTGGACCGCGAAGCCCGCGCGACGGCCCCGAAAGCCATCGGCGACGGCAAGCCGGGCCGCCAAACGGAGCCCCCATTGGAGCCCCAGCCGGATGGGGAGCTTGGCGAGCTTGTCGATAAAAGCCGCGCACCGCTGGTCGAGCAGACCCGGCTACGCGACGCCGAAGGCCGCAGCCGGGACCTCGGCCGCATCACCGTCGCCATGCTGCCCAACCATGAACGCCTCTCCGCCGCGCGCGTCACCCCCGTCGCGCGGCACTTCGGCGAGCGCTACGACGTGGACCTGCCGCTGATCCTCGCGATCATGAAGAACGAGAGTTCGTTCAACCCGCGCGCACAGTCGCACATTCCCGCGTTCGGCCTGATGCAGCTTGTCCCCGGCTCGGGCGGGCGCGACGCCTTCAAGCTGGTGGAAGGCCAGGACCGCGCGCCCTCGCCGGACTATCTGTTCCAGCCGAACCGCAATATCGAACTGGGCGTCGCCTATCTGCACATTCTCGACACGCGCTATCTCCGCGCGGTTCGCGATGAGCAGAGCCGCCGCCACTGCGTGATCGCCGCCTACAACACCGGCGCGGGCAACGTGGCGCGCGCCTTCGGCGGCTCTACGAACGTCAACAGCGCGGCGCGGCGGATCAACCGACTGTCCCCGGACGCCGTCTACCGCCACCTCGTCGCCAACCTGCCCTACCGCGAAACTCGGCAATACCTGCCCAAGGTCGTGCGCGACCAGGAGACCTTCGCGGCGCTTTGAGGCGCTGGCCTTTGAGGCGCCGCCCTTTGAATGGCTACATCCGGTTATCTACCGAGCGAGTGGATTGTCGTCGTTGCCGCCGTCATCTTCTGGATATGGTGGCATGTGCGCTGCATCCACGACGAGAACCGCGCGATGAACGAGGCCGTCGAACTATATCGCCGGATCGGCGTCGACGCGGCCATGCATCCAGCGGGGAAAGGTCAACTGCCGGATAACGTGAGAAACGGCAATCCGGCAAAGGCCGACTAGAGCATTTGCAGGCGAAGTGGCTACCGGTTCGCCGCTTCGAAAATGTGCCAGAACAAAGAGATAGAGCGTTTTTTCGTGAACCCTTATGAACGAAACACGCTCTAGAGCGAGGCGATTGGGATTGCAAGCCTTGGCTTGAAATCATCGCGCACTTATACCATCGGCATTAAGGAATGACCTCTACGCTCGTTATGGCCGGGCTTGACCCACGGCTGTCCGGTTAGAATTTTCTGGACAAGGTGCATGGCATTGATTCCACTTCAGAATCGACGTTTTAGCGGACGTTTTGGTTCTGAGGCGGGAGACAATGCC
>SKZV01000351.1 GCA_007127165.1 Rhodovibrio sp.
CAGGGCATGGAGGATTTCCCGCGCGCGGTCGCCGCGGAAATTGGCCATCACGATCGCGTCGCCGTCCTTCATGCCGCGATAGCCGCCAACGGCGGTCGGTGCGATGAATTCGTCGCCGGCATCGCGGGCGTGCGACTGCCGTGCGGCCGTTTCCGCGTCCGGCGCGTCCTCGCCCTCGCCGTCCACCAGCAGGTTGTAGGCCCGCTCCACCCGGTCCCAGCGCTTGTCGCGGTCCATCGCGAAGTAGCGCCCGCAGACGGTGACCACCGGAGCCTCCGGTGCGTCCTCCCGGAAGCGACGCAAGTCGGACTCGGCGGACATCGGCGGAGTGTCGCGGCCATCGGTAAAGGCATGGACCGCGACCGGAACGCCCGCCGCGATCAGGGCATTGGCGAGTGCGGCTATATGGCGCTGGTGAGAGTGGACGCCGCCGGGGGAGAGCAGCCCCATGAGGTGCGCGGTTCCGCCGCTCTCCTTCAACGCCGCGATCACGTCTTGCAGCGCCTGCGCGTCGGCCAGCGTGCCGTCGCGCACGGCCTTATCGATTCGGGGCAGTTCCTGCACGACCACGCGCCCGGCCCCGAGGTTCATGTGCCCGACTTCGGAGTTGCCCATCTGGCCGGGCGGGAGCCCGACGTCCTCTCCGTGGGTCACCAGAGTAGCGTTCGGGCTCGCCTGCAACAGACGGTCCATGACCGGCGTGTCCGCCTGGGCCACGGCGTTGTCGTTTTCGTTCGGATTCAACGCCCATCCGTCGAGTACGCACAGCACAACGGGACGCGGCCGCTTGGCAGAAGTACGGTTGATCATGTGCCCTTTATAGCGGAGGTGGGCTGGGTATGACAGTGGGAAGGCTGTACGACTTCAAGACGGGCGGACGCAAAAGCCCGCAACATCACCGGTGATAGGGATGGCCGGAGAGGATCGACTGCGCGCGGTAGATCTGCTCCGCCAGCATCGCCCGAACCAGCATGTGCGGCCAGGTCATCGGCCCCAGCGACAGACGCATGTCCGCCCGTCTCAGCAGATCGTCGCAGAGCCCTTCGGCCCCGCCGATCACGAAAGCGACGTCGCGCAGCCCGGTGTCCTGCCACTGTCCGAGGCGTTCGGCGAAGGCTTCGCTGCTCAGGCCGCGCCCGCCGCTATCGAGCGCGACCACCATCGACTCGGCGGGAAGCGCGGCCAGAAGCAACTCTCCCTCTCGCGCCTTGAGGTGCGCGGCGGGTAGCGGGCGGCGCTCTTCGACCTCTTTCAGGTCAAGCTTCCAAGTCAGCCGCGCCGCGTACTCCTCGTAAAGCGCCCGCGCGGGTCCGCGCTTCCACCGCCCGACGGCGGCCAGCGTTATACGCATGCGCGTCCTGTCCGTTCCGGCCGGTCGTGCAGGCTCAGGCCAACGCCTTCGCCGGATCGTCCTCCGCCTGATCGACCAGTTCGCCGCCCCACATCTTTTCGAGATTATAGAACAAGCGCACTTCGGGCCGGAACAGATGCACCACGACGTCGCCGCCGTCGACAAGCACCCAGTCGCCGCGGCTCATCCCCTCCATCGGGGCGTTGCCGAAACCGGCATCTTTCAGCTTGTCGTGCAGGTGCTGCGCCATCGCGCCGACTTGACGGCTGGAGCGCCCGCTGGCGATGACCATCTGGTCCGCCATGCTGCTCTTCCCTTCAAGCTCGATGACAACCAGGTCTTCGGCCTTGTCATCTTCGAGGGACTGCGTGATCAGGGCCAGAACGCGCGCCTCGCTCACGCTCTCTACGCCGGCCTGAGCGGCCGGGCTTGTCTTCGCGTCGTGTATGGCTTTTGCCTCCTATCGGCATGTAAGTATCGAATATGAACCTGTGACGCGGGCACCCGGACACGCCTCGCGCCCACGCCTTGAAGACCGCACGCATCGAAGCCGACGGGATCTTTCCGTCCTAGCTCCGCGGCGTTTCGCTCCACTTTGGCGTGTGGCAAGGTGCGCCTTCGTCCTTCGCCTTTTGGGCTCTGATTGCGGTCGCCGAGCGCGGGTCTCTTGGTTGTCGCAAAAATACCCAGGCCGGCGGTTCCTTCGCCGCCAGTCGCCCGGCCTCCCGATCGGGGACCCGGGCCTGACGGAAACGGTGTGCGGCCTTCGCCGCGCCCGTCCATATAGAATATGAAGGCCGGTCCAGGACTGCAACGGGGAAGGTGTGAAAGATTTCGGTCCACCCGGCCCAGCGATGGAACTGGCCCAGGTTGTCAGCCCCCATAAGCCAGACAAAACGCACGCCGGGAAAACGTTGCGCCAGCGCGCGCAGCGTGTCGCGCGTGTAGCGCGTCCCCAGCGCGCTTTCCAGCGCCGTGACCCGCAGGCGCGGATGGCGCGCGGCAATCGTGCGGGCACTGGCGGCGCGTTCGGCGAAGGACGCCATGCCGTCGCGCGGCTTCAAGGGATTCTGCGGCGAAACCAGCCACCACACCTCGTCCAGTTGCAGACGTTTCAGCGCCTCCAGAGAAATGTGGCGGTGCCCGCCGTGGGCCGGATTGAACGAGCCGCCGAGCAGTCCGATCCGCTGCCCCCTCACGGGCAGCCGCCCGCCGAGCGCGCGGCCCAACCGCGCGGCCGTCGGGGGTCCGGCCCCGATTTCTCCCTGCTTTTCCACCTGTGGCGCCTCCACGGGCTCCCTCCTGCTGGCCGTCGTTCCGACGCCGCAGAGTTGCCCGCCCGGACCTCCCTGTCAAATCGCCTGCGGCTCTGGCACAATTTCCCTGTTGCGCGTTGACCTCACCCTCTGTGAACATTCGTTTCCAGGGAACCGGGGGGCGCGGGGCTCGACCGGTCTTTCGGCCGCAGCGGCGGCGCGTAAGGGAGGATAAGGCCATGACGGAGGTGTCCGCGACGACACCGCGCTGCGCGGTGCTTGTCGGCAACTATACCAGCGGCAAGACCAGCGTGCTCGAAGCCATGCTCCATGCGGCGGGAGCCGTCGAGCGGCATGGCACGGTGGGGCAGAAAAACACCCTCGGCGATCACAGCCGCGAGGCGCGCGAGCGGCAGATGTCGGTTGAGCCGAACTTCGCGCGGGCGGAGTTTCTGGGCGATGCTTGGTCGTTGATCGACTGCCCCGGATCGGTCGAGTTGATGCACGACGCCAAGACCTGCCTGATGGCGGCCGATGTCGCTGTCGTGGTGGCGGAACCCGAGCCGGAAAAGGCCGTCACGCTCGCGCCGCTGTTCAAGTTTCTCGACGATCACAAGATCCCGCACATGCTGTTCGTCAACAAGATAGACAAGGCGGGCACCTCCGCGCGCGCGATGATGGAGGCGCTGCAGGCCGTCTCGACGCGCCCGCTGGTTTTGCGGCAAGTGCCGATCCGCGAGGGCGAGGCGGTCACCGGCTATGTCGATCTGGTGAGCGAGCGGGCATATCGCTACGTCGACGGCAAGCCTTCGGAACTGATCCAGATGCCGGAAGAGATGAAAGACCGCGAGGGAGAAGCGCGGCAGGCGCTGCTGGAGTCCCTGGCCGATTTCGACGACGCGCTTCTGGAGGAGTTGCTGGAAGACGTGGTGCCGCCGCCGCAGGAGATTTACCGGGAAATTCGCAAGGACCTGCAGGAAGACCTGATCGTGCCGGTGCTGCTGGGCGCGGCGGAGAAGGAAAACGGCATCGTCCGCCTCTGGAAAGCGCTGCGGCACGAGACTCCCGGACCCGCGGCGGGGGCGCGGCGGCTGGGTGTGCTGGAGACGGCGGGCGTGGGCGAAGGCGACGAGCTGGCGGCGCTCGTCGTCAAAACCTTTCATCAGGCGCATACCGGAAAGCTCAACATCGCCCGCATCTGGCAGGGCCGGATCAAGGACGGCCTGACGGTGGGCGGCCAGCGGCTGTCCGGGATCTATCAATTGATGGGTGGCGAGCAGCGCAAGGTCGGGGAAGCGGGCGCGGGCGATCTCGTGGCGCTGGCCCGGCTGGAAAGCCTTGCGACCGGCGATGTAATCTCGGCCAAGGGCAAGGTCGAGGCCACCCTTCCGGCATGGCCGCAGCCCGCCGCACCGGTCTACGTCCTGGCGGTGCAGCCGGAAAAGCGCGAGGACGAGGTGAAGGTCACCGCCGCCATCGCCAAGCTGATGGAGGAGGATCCCTCGTACGCGATGCGCCATGACGAGGACAGCGGGCAGATGCTGTTGATGGGGCAGGGTGAGATTCACCTTCAGCTTGCGGTGGAGCGGCTGAAGAACCGCTACAATGTCGCCGTGACGTCGAGTCCGCCGCAGACCGCCTACCGAGAGACCATCCGCAAGCCGACCAAGCACCACACCCGCTTCAAACGCCAGACCGGGGGCCACGGGCAGTTCGCGGACATCCATGTCGAGGTGCGCCCGCAGGCGCGCGGCGAGGGTTTTTCCTTCGCCAGCTCCATCGTCGGCGGCGCGGTGCCGAAACAGTTCATCCCGGCGGTGGAGCACGGCGTGCGGGAGGCCCTGCAACGCGGGCCGCTGGGCTTTCCGGTGGTGGACGTCGCGGTCAATCTTGTCGACGGCCAGTATCACTCCGTCGATTCAAGCGACCAAGCCTTCAAGACAGCGGGCCGCATCGCGATGACGGAGGCCCTGCCGGACTGCGACGCAGTCTTGCTGGAGCCGATCGAGCAGGTCGCGATTTCGGTGCCGCAGAGCTTCACCAACAAAGTTCACAGCCTGATCGCCGGACGGCGCGGGCAAATCCTGGGTTTTGAAGCCAAGCCCGGCTGGGATGGCTGGGACGAGGTGAAAGCCTTCATGCCGGGCTCCGAGATCGCCGACTTGATCATCGAATTGCGCTCGCTAACGCTCGGCGTCGGCTTCTTCACCCACGCCTTCGATCACCTTCAGGAACTGTCCGGCAAGGAGGCCGAACGGGTGGTCCAGCGCCGGGAACCGGTGACGTAGTAGCCGGGGCGGCCTATCGCGGGAGCCTCACAGGCGGTATAACCTCGCCCATGCCGACGCTGCTCGTCCAGTCGTTCCACGACAAACCGCCCTGCTGGATCGCCCGCTGCCTGGACAGCGCCCGGGCCTTCGCCGTGGAAGCGGGCTTCGCGTACCGCTTCTACAGCGACGAGTTCTTCGATCGGCTGCCTCGGTGGGCGCGTGACAAGACGCGGGACCGCGTGCAGGTGGCAAGCGATCTGGCGCGGCTGATCCTGCTGCGCGATCTCCTGGCGGAGGGGTGGAGCACGGTCGTCTGGCTGGACGCCGACGTCCTCGTGTTCGATCCAGCCCGCCTTGCGGCGGCGCTCACGTTGCCGGACGGCTATGCCTTCGGCCGGGAAGCCTGGGTGCAGTACGATGCGAAGGGGCGGCTGAAGGCTTGGCGCGGCGTGCACAATGCCTTGGCCGCCTTCGCGGCGGGGAACCCTTTCCTGCCGTTCTACATCGAAGCTGCCGAGCGAATCCTCGCGCGCCACGACGGACCAATGGTCCCGCAATTGATCGGCCCCAAACTTCTGGGTGCACTGGACAACATGATCTCGCTTCCAGCCTGTTGGGAGGTGAACATGTCCAGCCCGCTCGTGACGGCTGAGTTGGCGCACGGTCCGGGGCGGGCGCTGGAGGCCTTCCGGGCGCGCAGCGGCGGCATGCCCGCCGCCTTGAACCTCTGCCAGTCCTATATCGGGCGGGGGAGCGATGGAGTCCTGCTGGACGAAGCGTTGATGAACAGAGCCATCGACGTTTTGCTGGACAGAACTAACGACTCTTCTCCATTTGGTTAACCAATAGTTAACGATCTTTGCGTCACACTATCGACACGAAGTCCACGCAGTCTCGACCCGCGTGTCTAGGACACAATTGGCATCATGAACATGTGCATTCTTTTGGTCGAAGACGATGGCGACTTTGCGGAGTCGGTAGCGTTGAACCTGGAAGCGGCCGGTTTCACACTTCTGGGGCCAGTGTCGGGCGGGCTGGAGGCCTTCGCGCTGTGTGAGCGGGAGGAGCCGGACCTTGCGCTGATCGACATCAGCCTGGAAGGCGCGATTGACGGCATCTTCCTGGGACAGCAGCTTTCCGAGCGCGGGATTCCGGTGGTTTATCTGACAGGCCGCTTTGAACGGGCGCTTCAGGAGGGCCGCGATCACGCGTCCGCCCTGCTCGCCAAGCCATGCAGCAGTCAGGAGCTTATTGCGACGCTGCACTCGGCGCTGGGCGCGCGGCAGGCACCGGCCGCGCCGTCGTCCGGTTGACCGCGTAGGTCGAGGCGATCACAACCGCTCCGCCCAACAGCACCTGAAGACTCGGCTGCTCGGCGAAGATCGCCAGGCTCATCAAGATTCCGAAGATCGGCATCAAGACGTAATACGGAATGACCGTCGCCACCGGGTAGTGCCGGTAGAGCGAGAACATCCAGACGTGCGCCACCAGCGAGATGGCGATGGCGGAGTGCAGCAGCATGCTCCATTCGAGCGCGCCCGCCGACAGGATCGCCGCGACCTGTCCGCTCTCCGTCGCGAGCGAGAGCGCAAGCAACGGAACAATGGCCGTCACCGCCATCCAGCCGTTGATCGCAAAGGGCGAGACGGTCCGCAGGGAGCGCGCGAATGTCGTCGCCAGCGCATAAAAGAAGGCGCTCACCCCGATCGCCGCCAGCGCGCCGATGTCCTGGAACACCGCGGGTTCGAAGGCTACGATGACGATCCCCGCGAAGGCGGAGGCGATCGCCGCAAGCGTGGCGAAGCGCACCCGCTCCCCCAGGCTCAGCCAGCCCAGCAGCACCGCGAACGGCACGCTGAGTTGCGTCCCGATCACCATCGGCGCGACGGCGCTGGTCAGTTGGAGCGCGAGGTACATCGACGCGTAGACGCCCACGCCCATCGAGAGGCAAAAGCCCCAGAGCGCCGGACGCTGCGCGGCTTCGGGCAGGCGCAGGCGGAAGAAGGGAAGCAGCACCGCCGCCAGGACGATGCTGCGCAGCGCCGAAAAGAAAAACGGCGGAAAGTGCTCCACGCCAAGCTTTCCGGCAGGGTAGGCGCTGCCGAAAAGCATCATGATGATCAGGACGGCGAAGAGGTGGCGCGGTTGCATGACGTGCACGCTACCAGCGCGGCTCCGGTAGAAGTTATGCCGGTTCGGCATGACTGACCCGCTTCCGCCCTCGCCAGCACCGGGCGGCTTGGTTATAACCCGGCGTCGAGCGAAACGCGCGGGGAAGCGGGATGGAGCAGGACGCGGTGACGGCTGGGTTGCGGCGCTACGAGCCGCTGGTCGGGGACTGGGACGCCTTTGCGGCGGCGCTGGCCCGTCCGTCCGTACCGTGCATCTCGGTCAACCGCCTGCGCATTGCGCCCGCGCGGCTGGAAGCGATGCTTCGCGAGGACGGCCGGGCGCCGCAGCGGATCGCGTGGGATGGCGGCGCGTTCCGCCTGCCCGCCGATGCGCGGCCGGGGCTGTGGTGGCAGTCGCAGGCGGGGCTCTACCAGGGGCAGGAAGAAGCCTCGCTGCTGCCGGTGAATCTGCTCGACGCCCGGCCGGGGGAGCGGGTGCTGGACCTCTGTGCCGCGCCGGGGGGCAAGACGGCGCTGATTGCAATAGCTCTGGGGAACCGGGGCACGCTGCTGGCGAACGACAAGGACTCGCGGCGGCTGACGGCGATCCGGGACAAGATGAAACGGCTGGGTCTGCTCAACGTCACCACCACGGTTCGTGATGGCGCGGACTTTCCGCTGTCGGCGGGACCTTTCGACCGAGTGCTGGCCGACGTCCCCTGCTCATCCGAAGGCACCAACTTTCGCAAGGGCGCGTCCTATCTGCGCACGAGCGAGGACTTCCGGCGATGGATCGCCGGGCAGCAAAGGGCGCTCCTGCGCCGGGCCGTCGCGCTGACGCGGCCGGGCGGGCGGATCGTCTATTCGACCTGCAGCTTCGCGCCGGAAGAGAATGAAGCCGTGGTC
>SKZV01000250.1 GCA_007127165.1 Rhodovibrio sp.
CCCAGGACCGTCCCGTCCGGCCCCACAACCTGCCACTCATCGGCGTAGGAGTCCCAGCCGGTGTCCGGGCTGCTCACCGTCACGGAAAAGCGCCAGTTCCCTTCCCCGGTCTGCGTGGCTTCGACATCGACGACATCCGCCTCCTGCGCGCTCGCGGGCGCGGCGCTCAGGCAGAAAGCCGCCACGAAAGCGGCGATCAGACGTTTCATCATCGTGCTACTCCTCCTGCGGAACGGCGCGCGGGCGCCCTTCATCGTCGATCGCCACATAGACAAGCGTGCCCTCGGTGACTTTCACTCGGGCTTTTCCGGCACGTCGTCGCGTCCAGGTTTCTACCTTGACGGTGATCGAGCTATTGCCGACCTTCACCACATTAGCGTAACAACTCACAAGATCGCCGATGAATACGGGCCGGTGGAACCGAACCGCATCCATCGCCACCGTGGCGATTCGCCCCTGAGCGCGCTCAGTTGCGGGAACTGAACCGGCAAGGTCCATTTGCGAGAGAACCCAGCCGCCGAAGATATCGCCGTTCGGATTGGCGTCGGCGGGCATCGCGAGAGTACGCAGAGCCGGTTCTCCGGCCGGTGGTTGGCTGTCTTCGCTCATGTTAGGAGTTCCTTTACCAGATATGGTGCCACATTGACCCGCCCCTACCCTATCTTCTTGCGTGCCGAAGGACCTCCCACCATAATGCGGCAACCATGAGCGATCTATTCCAATCTTCCGGCGACCTCCAGACCAATGATTATACCGCCAAGGACATTGAGGTCCTGGAGGGGCTGGAGCCGGTGCGCCGCCGTCCCGGGATGTATATCGGCGGCACCGACGAAAAGGCGCTGCACCATCTCGTTGCCGAGCTGCTCGACAACGCCATGGACGAGGCGGTGGCTGGCCACGCGACGCGAATCGAGCTGTCGCTCATGCCCGGTGACGAGATTACGGTGCGCGACAATGGACGCGGCATCCCGGTCGACCCGCACCCGAAGTACAAGAACAAAACCGCGCTGGAGGTGATCTTCACCACGCTGCACTCCGGCGCGAAGTTCGGGAACAAGGCTTACGCGACGGCGGGCGGTCTCCATGGCGTCGGCGTTTCGGTGGTGAACGCGCTGGCGGAGCATTTGAGCGTCGAGGTCGCGCGCGACCGCCGTCTGTACCGGCAGGAGTTCCGTCAGGGCGCGCCGAGCGGGCCGCTGGAGGATCTGGGGCAGGTGCAGAACCGGCGCGGCACAACCGTCACTTTCCGGCCGGACACCGAGATTTTCGGCCGTCAGGGGTTCCGCCCGTCCGCCCTCTATCGGCTGGCGCGCTCCAAGGCGTATCTCTTCAAGGGCGTGGAAATCCGCTGGCGCTGCGCGCCCGACCTGATCGGCGAGAGCGAGCGCGAGATCTGCCCGCCCGAGGCAACGCTGCACTTTCCGGGCGGCCTGCGCGATGCGCTTCAGGCGCAGCTCGACAAGCGCGCGACGCTGACTCCCGAACCCTTCGCCGGACAGGCGAACTTTCCCGAGCACGCCGGACGCGTCGAATGGGCAGTTTCCTGGCCGACGGACGAGGAGCCCTTCGCCAGCAGCTACTGCAACACCGTGCCGACGCCGCAAGGCGGCACGCACGAAGCCGGATTGCGCAGCGCCCTGCTGCGCGGGATCAAGACCTATGGCGAGATCGTCGGCAACAAGAAGGTGCAGCAGGTCACCGGGGAGGACCTGCTCGGCGGGGCTTGTGTCCTGCTCTCGGTCTTTATCCGCGATCCGCAGTTCCAGGGTCAGACGAAGGAGCGCCTCAGCACCGCGTCCGCACAGCGGCTGGTGGAAACCGCCGTGAAGGATCATTTCGACCACTGGCTCGCCGCCCAGCCGGAGCGCAGCCGCCTGCTGGTCGAACGCATCGTCGAGCGTGCCGAGGAGCGCCAGCGCAAGCGCAAGGACAAGGATCTGAAGCGCCAGTCCGCGACGCGCCGACTGCGTCTGCCCGGCAAGCTGTCGGACTGTTCCCGCAACCGCGCCGAGGGCACCGAGGTCTTTCTGGTGGAGGGCGATTCGGCAGGCGGTTCGGCCAAGCAGGCGCGCAACCGCGAGACCCAGGCGATCCTGCCCCTGCGCGGTAAAATCCTGAACGTAGCCAGCGCCAGCGTCGACAAGATGCGCGGCAACCAGGAAATCAACGACATCCTGCTGGCGCTTGGCTGCGGGCGCGGCAAGGACTTCGACCTCGACAAGCTGCGCTACGAACGCATCATCATCATGTGCGACGCCGACGTGGACGGTGCCCACATCGCCTCACTCCTGATGACCTTCTTCTATCGCGAGATGCCGGAATTGATCGAGTCCGGCCGTCTCTACCTCGCACAGCCACCGCTGTACCGGCTCAGCCAGGGCGGCAAGAGCGCCTACGCCCGGGACGAGGTCCACAAGGAAGAGCTGATGGCGGAGGTCTTCAACGCGCGGAGCAAGGTCGACGTCAGCCGCTTCAAGGGCCTGGGGGAGATGCCGCCGCGCCAGCTCAAGGAAACCACGATGAACCCGGCGAACCGCACCCTGCTACGCGTCACGGTCATCGGCCACGACTCCCCGGACCCGAACACCGAACGCACCGAGGCCGCCGGACTTGTGGAGCGCCTGATGGGCCGCAAGCCGGAACTGCGCTTCGCCTTCATCCAGGAACGCGCCCGCTTCCTGGGTGAAGACGCGCTGGACGTGTGACGCGGCACGATATCGGCTTGAAATCACCGCGCTTAAGGCGCGGTTAATTCATCTGCTCCAGCAGGCGGTCGGCCTGGCGGCGCAAGTCGTCGCGCTGACCCGATCCCTCAGGGAGTTGGGCTAGCGCGCGATCAAACATATCGCCTGCCGTATCCACATTGCCTTGCGCCAATTGGTACATCGCGACGAACCACAGGGCTTCCGTGTTGTCAGGGTCGAGTTCGAGGATCTTTTGCGACACCCGTAAGGATTCCCCGACCCGCTCATTGCCGCCCGCGGCCCGCAGAGTCCGGGCATACTGCGCCAGAAGCTCAAGGTCTTCGGGGGCCTGTTCGACCGCCTTCGCCATGGCGTCGGCGGCTTCCTCGGGGCGGTCCTGCACCGAATAGGCGCGCGCCAGCCGAACCCAGCCTTCCAGATCGTGGGGATTCTCCTCCAAGCGCTCCGCCAGCCGCGCGACCATACCGTCGATCATCTCCGCGCGCTCTTCGTCGGACATATCCTCGGCGGCCTGCATCTGCTCGCGCGTCGGCCCACCGGCAACAGCCGGGGCCGACTCCTCGGCCTCCGCGCGGGCCTGCCGGAAGGTCGTTCCGGGCGCGATATCGAGATCCTGCTCGGCGCGCTCCATTTGTTCGCTGACCGGACCCAGCCAAGGGGCATCCGGCTCCGAGCGGCGCGCAATTCCGGCCCAGCGCTCCAGTGCCGCTTGCGAACGCCCGGCCTGCATATCGCCCAGCGCGAGGTAGTAGTTGATGCGCGGTTGATTCGGTTCCCGTTCCGCCGCCGCTTCCAGCACACGCCGGGCCTGGGGCGTCACCATCCCGCCCAGCGACATCACCAGCGCCTCCGCGTAGAACACGCCAACGATCGGGTCTTCCGGCGCGAGGCTGCGGGCGGTTTCGAAGGCCATCGTGGCCTCGTCGTACTGCCCGAGCCCCATCCGCATGCGCCCGAGAGTCACCCAGTCTTCGAGTGTACCCCCCTCAATCTCGAGCCGTCCGGCAAGCTGGCGAGCGTCAGAGGCCAATTCCGCCGTCTCCTCGGTTCTCGCCTCGCCGCTCTGGCCACGCGCCATCTGCGCCGTCGGCTGCGCATCGTCGCGCGAGGCCAGCGGCAAGGCCTCCTGTTGCGGCGAACCCAGGTTGAGGTAGAGCAGCAGGCTCGCAAGCGGCACCGCGCCGCCGACGGCAATAGCCCCGGTCCAGGAAGCCCATGCGCCACCCCGGCCACCCGAGTCAGAGCCGCGTTTGCGTGGTCGATCTTGAAGCCGTTGGTCGGCTGCGAGAATACGCCGGTGAATCTCGGTCCGGGCGGCCTTGGCCTCCGCCTCGCCGATCGTCCCGCGCTCCAAATTGCGATCCACCTCGGCAAGCTGGTCACGGTAAACCGCGAGATCGTACTCAGGCGTCTCGTGTTCGGTGGACGTCCGGCGGAACAGCGGCCAGAGAACCGCGGCGACGGTGAGCACCGTCAGCGCGGCAGCGGCGATCCAGAAGGTCATCGGGTTTCGTCTTGCCCTTTTAATATGGCGTCGAGGCGCTTGCGCTCGTCCGGGTTCAGATCCGGTTCCCGGCTCTGCTCCGCTTCGTCGTCCCCGCGCCGCCGCCGCCAGAAATAGACGCCGATACCGAAGACGCCCAGCGCCAGCAGCGTCGGCGGCCCGTACCACAAGGCGAAGGTCTCGCTGTTGACCGGCGGGCTCAGCAGCACGAAATCGCCGTAGCGCGCCGTGAGGTACGCCTTGATCTCCGCATCGGTGTCACCGGCGCGGATACGCTCCCGGATCACCGCACGCATGTCGCTGGCGTGACCGGCGTTCGATATCTTGATCGACTGATTCTGACAGACGAGGCACCGCATCTGCGCATAGAGCGCCATGGCGCGCTCTTCCATCTCCGGGTCGGCCATGCGTTCGTGCGGCTGGACCACCGTGGCGAAGGCGGCGCTCGCACCGAGGGTAACCAGCCCAGTCCCGCCGCCAGCCAAGACCAGGACCAGCCCGAGGGCCAGTATCATGCTTCGCAGCATTCCAAACATCGTCTAGTTCTCCGGCTTTGCCGCGCCAAGCGACGGCTGCGCGGACGCTCCCTGTACCTCGCTTCTTCGCTTTGGTGCGCCAACGCGCAAGCGGCGATCGGTGAGGCTGACAAGTCCACCCAAGGCCATCAGAATACACCCGCCCCAGATCCAGGCCACCATCGGCCGGAAGTACACCCGCGCGATATAGGCCCCATCGCCTTGCGTCTCCGCGATCGTCGCGAAGAGGTCGCCCAGCGGCCGCGTCCGGATCGAGGCCTGCGTCGTTTCCTGCCCGCTCACCACATAGCGACGGACCTGCGGCGTCATGGTGGCGATGTGGCGACCGTCGTTGGTGACGGTAAAGCTGCCTTCCAACGCCGTGTAATTCGGTCCGCGCACGTCCTGCACGCCGTCGAAGGTGTAGGTGTAGCTGCCGACCTGGACGCTGTCCCCAGCATGAACCACCTCGATCTCCTCGATCTCCCAGAGCGTCGAGGCCGCCATGCCGACGATGGCGACGGCAAGACCGAGGTGCGCGAGCATCATGCCCCAACTGGCGCGCGGCGACCCCTTGGCGCGGCGCCACCAGGTCGCGGGACCACTCCCCCGCTTGCCGACGCCGCACCGCTCGGCGAATTCGGTCAGCACCGCCGTTGCGAGCCACGCGGCCAGCGCGATGGCGAGCACCCCGAAAAGACTGCGCCCCCAAAGCAGAAAGCCCACGATAGCGGCGACCACCGCGGTCACGACAAAGGCCACTTTAAGCCGCTGCAAGGCGCCCAGGAGGTCGCCGCGTTTCCACGCCAGCATCGGCCCGATGCCGACAGCCGCCACCAGCGGCAACATCAGCGGTATGAAGGTGGCGTTGAAGAACGGCGGTCCGACGGACACTTTGCTGCCGCCGATCCCTTCGAGGAACAGCGGATAGAGCGTGCCGAGCAGGACCGTGGCGGTGGCTGCCGCCAACAGCAGGTTGTTCAATACCAGCCCGCCCTCGCGGCTGATCGGCGAGAACAGGCCGCCGCCCTTGAGCACCGGCGCACGCCAGGCATAGAGCAGAAGGCTGCCGCCGATGGAAATCACCAGCAGCGCCAGGATGAACACGCCGCGATCCGGATCGGTGGCGAAGGCGTGCACCGAGGTCAGCACGCCCGAGCGCACCAGGAAAGTCCCGAGCATGGACAGCGAGAACGTCAGGATCGCCAGCAGGATGGTCCAAGTCTTCAACGCGTCGCGCTTCTCCACCACGATAGCGGAGTGCAGCAATGCAGTGCCCAGCAGCCAGGGCATGAAGGATGCGTTTTCGACCGGGTCCCAGTACCACCATCCGCCCCAGCCGAGCTCGTAGTACGCCCACCAGCTTCCCAAGGCTATGCCCGCCGTCAGGAACACCCACGCCAACAGGGTCCAGGGCCGAACCCAGCGCGCCCAGGCCGCGTCCACCCGGCCTTCGATCAGCGCGGCGACGGCGAAGGAGAAGACGATGGAAAAGCCGACATAGCCCGCGTAAAGCATCGGCGGATGGAAGGCGAGGCCAGGGTCCTGCAGCAGCGGGTTGAGGTCCTGCCCGTCCGGCGGCGCGGGAACCACCCGTTCGAACGGGTTGGACGTCAGAATGGTGAACAGCAGAAAACCAACCGCGATCATCGCCTGGACCGCCAGCGTGCGCGACTTCAACCCCGGCGGCAGGTTGTTGCCGAAAACCGCTACGACCGCGCCGGAAAGCGCCAGAATCAGGACCCAGAGCAGCAGCGAGCCCTCGTGATTGCCCCAGACGCCGGTCACCTTGTAGAGCATCGGTTTCAGCGAGTGCGAATTCTGCACCACGTTGAGCACGCTGAAGTCGCTGGTGACATAGGCATAGGTCAGCGCGGCGAAGGCGATTGAGATCAGCCCGAGTTGCGCCAGCGAGGCGGGGGTGGCCAAGGCCATCAGCCGGGCGTTGCCCACGTGAGCGCCCCATAGCGGCAGCACGGACTGCGCAATCGCGACAAACAGCGCGAGCACGAGAGCGAAGTGGCCCAGTTCGATGATCATAAGGCGCCCAATCTCAAAATCTGGCGGGGGACCCCCCCTGCCACCGGCTGCAAGCGCTCCAAAGGCCACGGCTTGTACCGCAGGCTCGGAGAAGTTGCTTCCTTTTACCTGAAAAAGACGACCCACGGGAAGCCCTTCCCGATGCGTCCGGCGGTCGCGCTCGCGCAGATGTTATCATCGCATCCAGGTTGTCTTGCCGCGACAGCGCCAACTCGGTTAACGTCTTCTTTCCGGCGCTACACTGAAATTCTTGAACCAAGACGCTGGAAAGGGTGCATGAACGCAAGCCAATCCTTCCCCGCCAAGGATCCGGACGATCGGCCGCGACACGCCGGGCCGGGAGCCGCTGGTGTGACGCTTCTTCCGGCAGATCACCTCGCTCTGGTGGCTGAGATGGCGCGCGACTTCGCAGGGTCGCGCGACATCGACGCGACGCTCGGGCTGGGGCTGCGCCGCATCGCCGCCATGCTGGAGGCCGAGGGCGCTTCTCTCTTTCTGATCGACGAGGCGACCGGCGAGTTGGTGGCGCGCGCCTGCTATGGCCCGGTCGATATTACCGGATTGCGGCTCCCCGAAGACGTCGGCATCGTGGGCCGCGCGGTCGCCAGCGGTCAATCACAGATCGTGAGCGACGCACACGAGGACCCGGATTTCGCCGCACACGTGGAGGCCGAGGCTGGCGTGATCGTCAGCTCCGTGTTGTGCGCGCCGCTACAGGTGCGCAAGCAGTGCCTTGGCGCGATCGAACTGGTGAACAAGCGCGACGGCGAGCCGTTTGCGGCGCGCGACGTAAGTCTCTTGGAAGCGCTCGCCGCTTCGGCCGCCTTGGCGCTGATTAACGCGCGCATGACCGAGGCGATCGTCGAGCAAGAGGGCCTGCGCCGCCAGATCGAACTGGCCGCCGAGATTCAAAGAGGGTTTCTGCCACCGGCCCGCGAAGCGGACTTTCCCGTTCACGGAATCAATCTCCCCGCCCGCCGCATTTCCGGCGATTTTTACGACGCGGTGGCGCTGCCCGACGGGCGGGTCTGGTTCTGCGTCGCCGATGTCGCGGGCAAGGGCGTCAAAGCAGCGCTTCTCATGGCGAAAACGGCGAGTCTGTTCCGCTATCTGGCAAAGAGCGCGCGCGACCCCTGGACCATACTCCATGCCATTAACGGCGAGCTTGTGGAAACAGCGGCCCATGGGCTCTTCGTCACCATGACCTGCGGCGTCTACCAACCCGACATCGGGTCTCTGCGATTGGCCAATGCCGGACATGAGCCTGGCCTGCTGGTGGATGGAGCCGCCGCGACGGCTGTGGAGCTTCCGGCGCAAACGCCCCCGCTGGGGATCGTGGAACGGCTGACGGCGATCGGCGGCACGCACCCGCAAACAGTGGATATCGACTTGCGCGGGCAACGGCTGTACCTTTTCACCGACGGATTGACCGAGGCGCGAGACAGCGCCGGAATGCCGCTTGGTCAGGAGGGTTTGATCGAGTTGATCCATGCCGTGGAAGCCGCCTTGCCCGATCCCGCCCGCAGAGTGGCGGAGATCGTTCGGCGTGTGGCCCCGCAAGACGGCGCGCCGAACGACGATGTAACGCTTTTGACGGTCGTGGGGCCGGGTAAGTCGGAGGGGCCGCCATGACGGCATCGAAAGCTTTCGCCGCTGCCGACGGAGACAGCCGCCCGTCGCCGACGATGGCCTCCGACACCGTGTTCGAATTGCATCTCGCCGCACGCTCCCGCACGCTGAAGATCGTCCGGGCTGCCGTCACCGCATTGGGCGAGGACGCCGGTTGCTCGCTTAAGGCGACGGAGGAACTCGTCAGCGCGGTCGACGAGGCGTGTCAGAACGTGATCCGCCACGCGTATAAGAAAGAATGCGATGGACGGATCGTGATCAAAGCCTCGTGCGAAGGAGACCGTCTAGTGCTGCGCGTTGTCGACTTCGCTGAACCGGTCGATCCGGAGAAAATCCGGCCACGGCCGCTCGACGAGTTGCGGCCGGGCGGGATTGGAACGCGCGTGATCCGTGCCTGCGTCGACGAGGTTGCCTTCGAAACGCCACAGCAAGGCGCGGGCAACTGCCTGCGTCTGATCAAACGGATTTCCTGATGGGGCGTATGCTGGAGATGCGGCGCGATCGCCACGCCAACACCACGATCCTGAGCCTGTCCGGCGAGGTGGATCTGCACGTCTCCGGCGAACTTCGGCAGGCATTGCTGGATGAGCTTTCCCAGGATCGCGACGTCCTAATCGACATGGAAGGCGTTGGCTATATCGACTCCTCCGGGATCGCCAGCATGATTGAGGGCTTTCAACGCGCCCGCAAGGCTGGGCGGCGTTTTGCGCTGGCGCGGGTGCCGGAGTCCGCTATGCGGGTTTTGCGCATCGCGCAGCTTGATAGAGTTTTCCTGCTTCTGGATACACCAGACCCCGATTTCGAGGGCCGATAATGGCCACGGTAAGCAAGGGCGGTCCAGCCGCACTGCTGGAACGCCTCGGCCGCGCGACGATCAACGCGATCTCGGAAATCGGCTATGCTGCGTCGCTGCTTTGGGAGGCCCTCTACTGGCTGGTGCTCGGGCACTTTCGCAAGCAGCCTGTGCGCGTCAGCCACGTCTTTGAACAGGCGATGCAGATCGGTGTCGCGGCATTGCCGATCCTCACCGTCCTGTCGGCCACCATCGGGGTGATGCTGGCCCTCCAGGGCATCCACACGCTGGCCATCTTCGGCGCGGAAGAGCGAGTCACCACGGGGATCGCACTCTCGGTCAGCCGGGAGTTCGCGCCGTTGATTACGGGCATTCTCGTCGCCGGGCGCTCCGGCTCGGCGCTGGCTGCGCGGATCGGGACGATGCGGATCACGCAGGAGATCGACGCCCTGCGCGTGATTGGAATCGCGCCAGTGCGTTTTCTGGTGACGCCGCCATTGCTTGCGATGATCGTTATGGTTCCCGCTCTTACCCTCTGGGCTATTCTCGTGGCGCTTCTAGGGGGCGGTCTTCTGGTCAGCATGGAACTCGACATGACGCTGGCCGTATACTTCGAGCGCATCCTGGAAGATTCGAGCCTGGATGATCTGCTGCATGGCCTCGGCAAGAGCCTTATTTTCGCCGTGCTGATAGCGGTAATCGGAGTTGTGAACGGGGCCGCCGTCACTGGCGGTGCGGAAGGTGTCGGCCGCGCGACGACGCGATCGGTGGTCCACGCCATCAGCGCCATTGTCATCACCGACATGATCTTCGTTTTCCTATGGACACTATGAGGGACGCCGACAAGCCCGGCCCCGACGGGCATGAGAAGACGGGACCACACCGGGACGCGGTGATCGAGGTCGAGAACCTCGTCACCCACTACGGCGAGCATCGCGTGTTGAACGACATCAACCTGACCGTCCGGGCCGGAGAGATCCTTGTCATCATGGGCGGCTCGGGCAGCGGCAAGTCGACGCTGCTCAACCACCTGCTCGGCCTCCTGAACCCGACCCACGGAACCGTGCGCTTGCTTGGTGAGGACATCAACACGCTGTCGCTGTTGGAGATGACGGACCTGCGCCGGAAGATGGGCGTGGCCTTTCAGGGCGGCGCATTGTTCTCCTCGATGACAGTGGGCGACAACATCCTGTTGCCGTTGCGCGAGCACACCCGGCTCGACGAGCAGACGATGCGAATCATGATGCGGCTGAAAATGGAGGTGGTAAACCTTGCAGGGGCCGAGGATCTGATGCCGGCGGAACTCTCCGGCGGCATGATCAAACGCGCCGCCTTTGCCCGCGCCGTCATCATGGACCCGCAGATACTGTTCTGCGACGAGCCTTCGGCGGGCCTCGATCCAATCGTGGCTTCTTCGATCGACAAACTGATCCTTGACCTGCGCGCGGCCTTCGATATGACCATCGTGGTCGTCACGCACGAGCGCGAGTCCGCACTGGCCATTGCCGACCGCATCTGCGTCCTCGATCGGGGAGAGATCCTGGTGCTGGACACGGTCGAGAATGTAAAGAACAGCCCGGAACCGCGTGTGCAGGACTTGCTGAACCGCCGCGCGGAAGTGCCCGAGGTCGACCCAGACGCCTATCTCGCCAGGCTGACACGGGGCATCCTCTCATGATCCGGGGCGGCGACGCGTGTATGCAAGCCACGCGAGGGACTAGCAGAAAGCACCTAGATGCGCAGTAATCGAATCAATTACGTCGCCGTCGGACTCTTCGTCCTTCTTGCTGCGGCAGGATTTGTGGTCGTGATCGCTCTTTTGACCGGACGTACTGGCGCAACCGACGAATACTTCACCCGCTACGACAATGTGGCGGGCGTACGTAGCGGAACTCCGGTCCGCTTTGAAGGCTATCGCGTCGGCCAGGTCTACGAAGTGAGTCCAGTTGTCGATGAGGATCGCGTGGCGTTCCGGGTCGATTTCTTCGTCGAACGTGGTTTTCCCATTCCCGAAGATAGCCGCGCGGTGATTGCATCGGCCGGGCTCCTGGCCGGAAGCAGCCTCGAGATCGAGCGCGGTCGCGCCCGGGAAACCCTAGAGCCCGGCACGATGATCGAGGCGGGACCGACCGCCGACCCGATGGCGACGATCGCCCGCCTCGCCCGGCAGGTGGACGAGTTGAACGTCGATGCTGTACAGCCCCTGCTCGAGACGTTCACCCTCTACATCGATTCCGTGGGGCAGACTTTGTTGGAGAGCACACCGCGCCTGCTCGGCGATCTGGAGTTGGTTACGGAGACGATGCGGGAGAACGCGCCGCAGATGTCGCGTAACCTCGACGAGTTTTTGGCGAACCTGAATCAGGAGCTTCTCGGCCCCGACAATATCGAACGGCTGGACCGCACCCTCCGCAATCTGGAAGACTCCACTCAGTCCCTGAACGAAGATGTGCTGGGCGTGGAGAACCGCGATCAGATGCGGGCCGTGCTGTCGAACTTCGAGGCATCGTCGCGAGACTTCGCCACGCTGGCCGAGGACTTGAACCGTAACCAGGCCCAAGTGTCGCAGGTCCTCGACAACCTGGATGAAATGGTCAGCGATAGCCGGGAACCACTCGGGGAAAGCATGGAGGACCTGCGCTACACCCTTGACGCCGTTTCACGCAACATCGATTCCATTACCCGCAACCTCGAAGGGGCGAGCCGCAACATGAGCGAGTTTTCGCGGCAGCTCCGCCAGAACCCGAGCCTGCTGCTGCGCGGCCGGGGAACATCACCGGAGTAGGGCTCATGCGCGCAACCTCTCGGACCGTGTCCGCCGCCTCGTCCCTATTGGGGCTGCTTTTCGTTACGGCCTGCGCATTGCCAGAGGCGCCGCCGGACGAGCGCTACTATCGGCTGGAGGCCGTCTCGCCCGAGCGCGTCTTCGATCAACCGCCGATCGACGGCACAGTGGAAGTCGCCCGCTTCTCTAGTGCCGCGATGACCGACGATCGCGCGCTCGTCTTCAGTGAGGACGGCGGAGAGAGCCTGCAACGCTATTCCTATCACCTATGGACCGACGCGCCGACAATCATGATACAAGGGGCCCTCACGGACACGCTGAGCGCCGCCAACGCAGCCGAACGCGTCGTGACGCCCGAGTTGCGAATCCAGTCAGACTACCGTCTCGATGGCCGCTTGCTGCGTCTGGAACATCATCTTGCCCCAGCGGAGGGGCAAGTCATCGCAGTCATGCAAATCGGATTGCGTGGTGTTCGCGAAGACGATTTCGTGTTGCTGCAGACCTATCGCGAAGAAGTTGAGGTTCCGGACGAGGGCGCGAACGCGGCTGCACGTTCCATGCAAACCGCGTTCGAACGTATTCTCAACCGCTTTCTCGCGGACCTCGATGACACTCAGGTCACCGCATCTAGAGAGGCGCGTTAAAGCGCGACGGTTTTGAGCCGCTTCGGCCCGGAACCTGAATCGCCTGGCAAAACAGCGTCTTGGAGCGAGAGGGCAATCCGAAGGTAGCCATCCCGCTCTAAGAAGCGATGTAGCTTTTCAGCGCCTCGCGCTCGTGCTCCAGGTCCTGAATGCGCCCCTTAACGGCGTCGCCAATCGAGACGAGGCCAGCCAGGGAACCGTCCTTGATGACCGGCATGTGGCGGAAGCGCCCATGCGTCATTTTCGTCATCACAACGTCGATGCTCTGCTCCAGGTTGCAAGTCTCTACTTCGGCCGTCATCAGATCGGCGGCTGTCAGCTTTGCGATATCGGCCCCGTGGCGCGCCATCGCGCCCACTATGTCTCGCTCCGACAGAATGCCGGTCACCTTTCCAGCATTGTCGACGACTACGACGGCACCGATTTTTTGCTCCGTCAACTGGGTAACGACATCCATGATCGGTCGATCCCTGGGCACCGTGCTGACATCGCTCCCCTTTATCTGGAGGATATCTTTGACTTTCATTCTGATAGGCCTCCTTTCGCCTTCGGCTGCCCTCGGCAGTATTCTCAGTTGCTAAGGTCGACCGAGATAGAACCCCGATTCTTGATTCCTCGACTTAATAGCTTGGAAGTCTAGTCTGCCACACGCTCCTGCCTAGGAACACCCACTTCGTGGGCTCCACCACCACCGGGACTCCCGCATCGCACTGGAAACACCCTTGGATGGAAGCCGCGTCAAAAGGTCGTCCTTTCAGGGGTGAAATTTCCGTTTACAATGCGTTAATATTGCGTTCTACTACGCGATCCGTACTGGTATTAATACCAGACCAAAACGTTCGAGTTCAATTCGAACGATCTGTCCATGCCTCATCTGCTGGGAGGCGGCGATGACGGCGAACCCGAGCGGCCTTAATACCCGCGACAGGCTGATCACCATATCCGTGGATGCATCTTACTCCATTGAGCGGCCAGCAATGCATTCGAGGGTCTGGCTGCGGTTGCGCCAAATCGCCGACAGTGCGGTTAAACGCCGCATGTCTACCGAAATGGCGGACCTGGCACGGCAAATCCGCAAGATCGAGTATAGCGACCGCGTCTAACGAGGCGTGATTTTTCGGTTGAATGCTTTGCCCTGCATGCAGGTTGGCCTTACCTTGTGGGCATGGCAAGCATGATGAAGTCGCAAGTTTCGTCCTGGCGCATCCTTCTCTGGCTCGCATGCGTCTTGCTCCCGGCGGCGCTGCTGTTGGGATCCGGCTCGCATGCCGAGACGGATCAGGAAGCCACTCCCTTGGTGCTCGTGCTGGAGGTGGACGGTCCGATCGGACCGGCGACCGCGCAGTACTTGCTGCGAGGCATGGAGGAGGGAGACGAACGCGGCGCAGCGGCTGTCGTCATCGAGATGGACACACCCGGCGGGCTCGTCTCCAGCACACGCGATATCATCAACGCGATTCTCGCTTCGCCCGTACCGGTCGCGACCTACGTTTCACCGCGTGGCGCCCGCGCCGCCAGCGCCGGCACATATATCATGTATGCGAGCCACGTTGCCGCGATGGCGCCGGGCACGACGATGGGTGCGGCCACGCCAGTGCAGATGGGCGGCATGGCGCAGGGGTCCCCCTTTCCCACGCTGGAAGACGAGGACGCGGAAAACGACGCGGCCGAAGAGGGCGAAGCGCCCGAGCCTGTTGACGCCGGAACGCTCAAGGCAGTGGAAGACGCCGTCGCCTACATGAAAGCGCTGGCCGAGTTGCGCGGGCGCAATGCGGAGTGGGCGGAAGCGGCAGTGCGCGACGCGGCGACGGTTACATCCTCCGAAGCGGTCGAAGACAACATAGCCGACTTCCTCGCCGGCAACGTTGCGGAGTTGGTGGAGACGATGGACGGCCGCGAGGTCACGATGGGCGACGATCGGACCATGACCATAGAAACGCGGAACGCCGAGATCGAGCAGAGCCCGCCCGATTGGCGCGACGAGTTGCTGGCGCTTATCACAAACCCGAACATCGCCTTCATCTTCATGATGATCGGTATCTACGGGCTGATCTTCGAGCTCTCCAATCCGGGTGCGCTGGTACCGGGTACGCTGGGCGCGATCTCCCTCCTGATCGGGCTTTACGCCCTGAATCTCCTGCCCGTCAACTACGCAGGGCTGGCGCTGCTCCTGCTTGGGGTCGGCTTGATGGCCGCCGAGGCTTTTGCGCCCTCGTTCGGCGTCCTGGGACTCGGCGGCCTTGCAGCTTTCGCTCTGGGCGCAACCATTCTGTTCGACGCGGATGTGCCAGGGTTCACCATTTCGTACTGGACGATCGCGGGGACCACGGCCGTAACCGGCGTCGTAATGATTCTGCTTCTGGGTTACGTCGTCCGTGCCCATCACCGACCAGTCGTCAGTGGGGAACACAACGTTATCGGCAAGATGGGCGTGGTCGAGAGCTGGAGCGGGACACGAGGCCGCATCGTGGTGCAGGGAGAATATTGGAACGCCGCCGGACCGAGCGGGCTACGCCCAGGCCAGAGCGTGCGTGTGACGGCGATCTCGGGCCTTCTGCTGACGGTTGAGCCGGCCGAAATTTCTTCGGATACTGTAACACCACAACCTGGAGAGAGCGGATGATCGGAAACTTGAGCGTTGTCGTCCTGGTACTGGCCCTGGTCATTGCCTTCCTGGCCTCGGCCATCCGGGTTCTGCGCGAATACGAGCGCGGCGTGATCTTCACGCTTGGGCGCTATACAGGAGCCAAGGGACCTGGGCTGATCATCCTGATTCCCATCATTCAGCAGATGGTGAAGACAGACCTTCGCACGATCACCCAGGATGTTCCCAGCCAGGACGTCATCAGCAAGGACAACGTCTCGGTGAAGGTCAACGCGGTCATCTACTTTCGCATCACCGATCCCGAGAAGGCGATCATCCAGGTTGAAAATTTCGGCCGCGCCACCAGCGAACTGGCGCAAACCACCCTGCGCTCCGTCCTCGGTAAACACACGCTGGACGAGATGTTGGCGGAACGCGACAAGCTGAATAGCGACATCCAGGAGATCCTGGACAGCCAGACGGACAAGTGGGGAATTAAGGTTGCCAACGTCGAGATCAAGCACGTCGATATCGACGAATCCATGATCCGCGTCATCGCCAAGCAAGCGGAAGCGGAGCGTATCCGGCGCGCCAAGATCATCAACGCCGAGGGCGAGGAACAGGCTGCGCAAAAAATGGCGGATGCCGCCAAGATCCTAAGCACACAGGGACAGGCAATGCAGCTTCGCTATTTGTCATCCTTGCAGGACATTGCTGGCGGAGACAAGTCCACTACGATCGTCTTCCCCTTCCCCATCGACGTCATCAAGGGGCTTTTGCCCGACGTGGGCGAGCCGGGCACCGCCGTGAAGAAGTGACCACGGAAGCGTGTGGCCGGGGCTGGAGATAGAGCGTTTTTCGTTCACAAGGGTTCACGAGAAACGCTCCATCCCTTTGTTCTGGCGCATTTTCGAAGCGACGAACCGGTATCCACTTCGCCTGAAAATGCTCTAGTGCGTGCCCCGGCGACGACGCTTCACGGCCGCCTCGGCGGCACCCGCGAAGTCGCGTGTTTCTACGGTGTATCTCAGACCAATTCTACGCCTGCGTCGGCCAACTCGCGCTCCGTTTTTTCGCGGCCTTCCTCGCTGATCGCGCGCGTGGCGGCGCGCAAAAGATTAACTTTGAAGCCGTGCTGCCGGGCGTCCAGCGCCGTCGCCCTGACACAGACATCCTCCGCAAGCCCGCCGATCCACAGGCGTTCGACGCCCCGGCGCTTCAGCTCCTCGGCAAAGCCGGTTTGGTCGAAAGCGCTGTATTGATCCTGATCGAAACGGGTGCCCTTGGTGACGACCACGACTTCGTCCGGCAGCACCAGCCTCGGATGAAAGGCCGCGCCCACGGTATCCTGCACGCAGTGCGGAGGCCATTGTCCGCCTTCACGGTCAAAGCTGACATGGTTGCGCGGATGCCAATCGCGGCTTGCGTAGATCGGCAGGCCACGCTCGACGGCCGCCGATGTCCACTCGTTCAGCAGATCGACGATCGCGTCCCCGTCCTCTACCGCCAGCGCGCCGCCTGGGCAGAAGTCGTTCTGGACATCCACGACAAGGACGGCGTCGCCCTGCGTTAGCTCCTGCTTCGGATCAGCGTTCATTGCCTCAACCCCTCAAATGTCTTATGCCGTGACAGCGTTGTTTCAATCGCTCACTTTGTACTTATGCGTTCGCCGAGGCGCTTTCCACAGGGGCCATTCGAGCTAAATGGAATCGGAGGTTTGGGGCATCAGTTAAATTATTGCGCGCGAACATCCAATCCGGGGCTGCGGCAGTATAGGGGATGTTGGTCTTGAAAGTTCGAACACCCCTTCAGTCAGGCGAACCAGCCGGGAGACAAGCCAAATGACGCCGTTCGATCTGAACACGAAGCCGGGCACGCCCACACGGACTATCGAGCCTGCTCACTACCGCAAGCCTGAGCGCCAGGATGCGGAAGCGGCGGTTCGAACGATTCTGGCTTATATCGGCGAGGACCCCGACCGCGAAGGGCTGCTTGATACGCCCGAACGCGTGGTCAAATCGTACGGAGAATTTTTTGGAGGCTATAGCGAAGATCCTGAGGAAATACTGGCCCGCACGTTCGAAGAAACCGATGGCTACGATGAAATTATCGTGTTGAAGGCTGTCGATTTTGTAAGCCACTGCGAGCATCACATGGTGCCGATTATCGGCAAGGCTCATGTCGGCTATATTCCCTCGCGCCGCGTTGTCGGGATCAGCAAGTTGGCGCGTGTGGTTGATATTTTCGCCCGGCGCCTTCAAATTCAAGAACGCCTGACCGCGCAGATCGCGAACACGGTGGAGAAGGTGCTGGCGCCGCACGGCGTCGCTGTGGTTCTGGAGAGCGAGCACCAATGCATGACCACGCGCGGCATCCAAAAGCGCGGCACCAGCATGGTAACGAGCCGCATGTTGGGCGCATTCCGAAAGGACCCCGCCACACGCCGCGAGTTCGAGGCGATGATCGGACGGTAGGTCAGAAGTCGTGGGGTAACCCGCATTGGTGAACGGCGACCCCGGTAGTGAAGCCAAACTTGCATTCCTAACCGATCCGGCGAGCTACCCTGAGAAGCCGCAGAGCGTGGAAGTGCGGGAAACGCACATGGCTTGGGTCTTCCTGACCGACACGCATGCCTACAAGCTTAAGAAGCCCGTCCGTTTCTCTTTCCTGGATTACACCACCCTCGACGCTCGCGGCTGCATGTGCGCGCGCGAGGTTGAACTGAACCGCCGCTTGGCGCCCTGGGTCTATCTCGGTGTCCTCACACTGGTTCGACGCAGCGACGGAACTCTCGCACTTCGATCCAAGTCTCCCTGCGAAACGTCGGGCTTCGAAGCACTGGACTACTTGGTGAAAATGCGCCGCCTGCCTAGCGAAGGGCTTTTGGACCAAGCAATTGCGAACGAGATTGTGAGTCCAGGCCGTCTGAAGGAGGCCGCCGAGCTTATCGCTAACTTCTATGCCGATTTGCCCGTTGTCGGGCTCCTTCAAGCCTCTTATGCCTCGGAATTGGTGGCGGACGCAGAACTGAACCGCAGTGCCGTCCGATGGAGCCTTGAGCCGGGCAGCGAACCACGCGTAGAGCGGATCGTTCATCTGCTCCGCGCATTCGTGCGGAAGGAACACGCGCTACTTGAAGAGCGAAGCAAGCGGCTTGTGGAGGGGCACGGCGACTTGCGGCCGGAGCATATCTACCTGGGCCCGCCACCCGCCGTGATCGACTGTATCGAGTTCAGCCGCAGCTTTCGCATCAACGATCCGCTCGATGAACTCTGTTTTCTGGCGATGGAATGCGAACGCCTGGAGGCAAGAGCCGTGGGCGAGACGTTTGTGGACGCATACTGCAAGGCCGGTGACGAGAAGCCGCCCGCCAAGCTGCTCGCCTTCTACAAGGCCCGCCGCGCACTGCTCCGCGCTCGGCTCTCGCTTGCCCACCTGGAAGAAAATGTGGCCGATCCAGAGAAATGGCACAGGCGGACCTTACATTATCTTGCAATATCCGAAAGTTACCTCGGTGACCTGACCTGATAGTTTAATCTTCGATACCCAGAAGATCCACCAGAGAACCGCCTTCCTGCAGGCGACGGATCGCCTCCGCAACCAACCAACGCGAGTCAACGACCTCCAGCTTCGCCGTTGCACTGGAATCGGTGAGGCGGAAGGGCGGGACGGTGTCGCCGATGACAAGACGGTCGATCAGCGGGTCCGCGAAAACCTCGTTCGCCTTTCCGGCGAACAGACCATGGGTCGCAACGGCGACGACCTGGATGGCGCCCTGCTCGCGGGCCTTGCGGGCGGTACGCAGCATGGTGCCGCCGGACGCAATCAGGTCGTCGAGGACGATGGCGATCCGGCCCTGCAGATCCCCCACCAGCATCTCTCCAGAGACGACGCCGCTGCTGCGATATTTTTCCATGAACGCTCCGCCCACTTCGCAATCCAGCGCCGCCGCCAAGGTTTGCCGAAAACCCTCCGCGCGTTTCAAACCTCCCGCATCCGGAGAGATCACAGTTACGGGGGAACCGCCGAGTAGCGGCCGTAGATGGTTCACGAACGGCTGGCGCAGGTCGAGATGAACGGTGTTGCAGCGAAACGCGTTTTCAAAGGCGGCGAGATTGTGGACCTCCAAGGTCACCACCCGGTCCACTCCCGAAGCCTCGAACAACGCCGCAACGTAGCGCGTGGTCACCGGATCGCGCGACTTGGTACGCCGGTCCTTACGCGCGTAACAGAGGTAGGGAACAACCGCCGTCACCGAAGCCGCACCGGCATCCTTCACCGCGGAGCAGAAGAACAGCAGGCGGCATAGTTTGTCGTTCGGGCTCTGTCCTTCCCCCCCGTACAGCGAATGGAGCACGAAGGCCTCTTGCCCGCGCAGCGATTCCCTGGGCCGCGCCTTGTGTTCACCATCCTCGAAATCCCGCTCTTCCAGCGCTGCCAGTTCGACGTTGAGTTGGCGTGCGACGCCACGCGCATAATCCCGGCTTCCCTCCAAGGCGAAAAGCCGAAGGCCCCGCTCCTGCCGCATGGAGTTGCTCCCTTTCGAAATCTCAATGGTGTTTGCCTTTCTGCTCGACGCAGGATAAGGCAACAATCCGCCCGCCGCGATGGCGAGTCTACTCCGGGAAGGTTTTGCGTTGCTATGCCGCTAAAGCGTGTTCAGGAAGCGAGAGGGCAAGTTTACCATGCGGCTTCTGGCTGCCTCGGGGACTCCCGACTGCGGGCCGGTTTCGCTTGCCCGGCAACTTCCTACGTCCATCTCATGGAGCGGCTTTCCGCCGCAGCCGCCATCAAGGAGGCCGTTATTGCCTGACCCCGCACTGCCGTCCAAACCCTCGACTACCGGGCAGTTGCTCGCGTCTTTTTCCCGGATATTTGGGGACGAGACGGTCACTCTGCGTCAGGTGCTGAACGTGCTCGGCGATAAGGGCTTGGCCTCGGCACTTTTGGTCGTGACGGTGCCGCAGTTCATCCCGATGCCGCTTGGATTGTCGAATCTCATGGCGATTCCGATCGCGTTGGTGGCCGCACAGATGGCGCTTGGCCGCCACACGTTGTGGCTGCCGCGCGCGCTTATGGAGCGGCCGATCCGGCGTGGCCGCATGGTCCTTGCCATGGAGTACCTTGTTCCCTGGCTGCTATGGATCGAGAAGCTGATTCGCCCGCGCTTTCCGGGCATCTGGTCACCAATCGGGATGCGGATCGTGGGATTGAGCTGCTTTGGAATTGCACTCATTTCCTTGACTCCGCTGCCACTGACTGGCTGGCTTCCGGCGCTGGCGCTCACGGTAGTCGCGCTTGGCCTGTTGGAGCGCGATGGGCTCGTGGTTTTGCTCGGCCTCTTTCTCGGCTTGGCGGCGGCAGCCTTGATGATTGGAGTGATTTTCGGCTTGATCGAAGTCGGCGGACGCCTTCTAAGGGCCGTGACTCCGGAATAGTTAAATACAAAGTCAAACGCTTAAACAGCGTTCTTGATGACTTTTTTTAACGATACATCGGGGTCCGAGAGAGCTATTGGATCTGGCCGCACTCCGGTCTCGATCAACTTGCGGGCGGGGGCGATGTCGCCGCCGTTATTGACCGCGTTTGCACTGACCACCCGTCCGGCGGAGTCCAGATAGAAAAGCGTGAACGGTTCCTGCTCCTCCGATTTTCCGCGCCAGACCAGCCGATCCCACTGTTCTGGAAGGCCGACCATCTGAAGGTTCACGTCGTATTGATCTGTCCAGAACCAGGGCACTTGCGTGTATTCCCTTTCCTGTCCTGCCATGGTTCGGGCGGCCGCGATCGCCTGATTCTGCGCATTCTGCCACGATTCCAGGCGTAGCCGCCGACCGAGGATCCCGTTTGGATGATTGGTGACGTCGCCCGCGGCGAAGATGGCGGGATCGCTGCTACGTCCAGTGGAATCCACGACGATGCCGTTGTCCACCTTCAGGCCCGCCTGCTGCGCCAACTCCACGTTCGGAAGTACGCCCACGCCGACGACCACCGCATCCGCAGGATAATGGCAGCCGTCGCTGTCGAAGACCGCGTCCACGCGCGCCTTTCCCTCGAATCCGGCGACAGAGGTGCGCAGCTTGATTTCCACGCCGTGGCGACGGTGGAGGTCCGCATACCAGTCCCCCAGTTCCGGGGCCACCTGACGGCGCATCAGCCCGTCGGCAGCTTCCAGTACGGTGACGGCGCAGCCGCATTTGCGTGCCGAAGCAGCGACCTCGAGGCCGATATAGCCGCCGCCGACAACGACCAGCCGACCGCCGTTTTGCAGGACCTTCCGCAGGGCCAGACTCTGGTCCATGTCGCGCAGCAAATGCACGCCCGGCAATCGGGCGCCCGGTAGATCGATGTGCCGGGGCCGGGCGCCGGTGGCCAGCAGCAGACGACTGTACGCCAGCGTTGCGCCGTCCTGCAGCAGTACCCGGCCACCCGCCCGGTCTATTCCGGTGACCCAGGCATCCAGCCGGAGTTCGATGCCCTTCTTCTCATAGAAGTCCGGCGGACGCAGAAAGGCGATCTCCGCCTCCGCATCGCCTGTCAGAACCTGCTTGGAGAGAGGCGGACGCTCGTAGGGGCGATGGCGCTCGCCCGCAACGATGACGATCGGCCCTTCGAAGCCCGCCTCACGCAACGTCTCGGCCGCGCGGCCGCCCGCTTGCCCGCCGCCGACGATCACACATGCTCCGGATTCGTCCATACCGCCTCCCCGGCATCCCCGCGCGCCCCCGCGTTTCAGGCCTTGGGCAGCCCAACGTAGACTTGATCACCCTCAACCTTCACCGGATAGCTGGCCACGTCCTGTTCGGCGGGGAGCGCAGTGCACTTGCCGCTCTTCAGGTTGAAACGGGCCTGATGCAGCGGACATTCGATCTCGCCGTCGTCTACGAATCCCTCGGAGAGCAGCGCGAACTCATGCGTGCAGACATCGTTGATCGCGTAGATGTCATCTTCGAGCTTAACGACACAGACGAGCGTGTCGCCGATGCGGCTATGTTCCGGCTCCTCGTCCTCAAGTTCGCTTAGCTTGGCCACCGCGTGCCACTCAACAGCCTCTTCGGACATACGCTCCCTCTCCTTTATCACCGCGGTTTCGGCTCAAACGCGCGCTGAGCCGGATTCGGCAGAGGTTTGTATCACTCATGGAACGGCTGCGCTATTGCCTCTTGCGCGGCGGCCTGAAACACTCGTTCGTGAGTTGGAAGACCGGTCTCCTCGGGAATACAAGTGGTCTCGCACCTTGAATGGACCCCTGCCGAGGCCAAAATAACTGGTAACACGCGCTCGAGCCGCGCGCGGCACGCAATGCGCCGGCGCGGGCGATGGGGCGAAAGGCCGGTAAAGTCAGAGGTATCATGCTGGAAGTGTCCAAGAGTACAAGCCGTTATCCCGTTCTTCCGCTGCGCGACATCGTTGTGTTCCCGCACATGATCGTGCCGCTATTTGTCGGTCGTGAAAAGTCCGTGAACGCGCTGGAAGAGGTGCGGCGTGAAGATATGCAGGTCCTGCTGGTCGCCCAGAAGGATTCGCAACATGAAGACCCGCAGCCAGACGATCTGTATCAGGTCGGAACACTGGCGAGCGTCCTGCAACTGCTGAAGCTCCCCGACGGCACGATCAAGGTTTTGGTCGAGGGCGGACAGCGCTCGCGAATCAGCCGGTACACGGAAAACGACAGCTTCCTCGAAGCCGAGGCCGAGGTCATCGGCGAGGAGACCGGCAACGAACGCGAACTCGACGCGCTGCGACGCACGGTGATCTCGCAGTTCGAGCAGTATATCAAGCTCAACAAAAAGATCCCGCCCGAGGTATTGAACACGGTCAGCCAGATCGAAGACGCGAGCAAGCTGGCCGACACCATCGCTTCGCATCTGTCGCTGAAGATTTCCGAGAAGCAAGAACTGCTGGAGACACGAACGGTCGCCGAGCGGCTTGAGAGCGCCTATGCCTTCATCGAGGGCGAAATCGGCGGGCTCGAAGCGGAGAAGCGCGTGCGCAACCGCGTCAAGAAGCAGATGGAGAAGACGCAGCGCGAGTACTACCTGAACGAGCAGCTCAAGGCGATCCGCAAGGAGCTTGGCGAGGGCGACGAGGGCCAGGACGAGCTTCAGGAACTCGAGGATCGTGTCAAGAAGGCGAAGTTCACCAAGGAAGCTCGGGACAAGGCGGAGAACGAGCTGAAGAAGCTCAAAAACATGAGCCCGATGTCGGCCGAGTCGACGGTGGTTCGTAACTATCTCGACTGGATGCTCTCCGTGCCATGGAAGAAGCGCAGCAAGGTCAAGAACGACATCGACGTTGCCCGTCAGGTCCTCGACGCCGACCACTACGGGCTGTCGAAGGTGAAGGAGCGGATTTTGGAGTATCTTGCCGTGCAGCAACGCATGGGCAAGGTGAAGGGTCCGATCCTCTGCCTCGTCGGACCGCCGGGCGTCGGCAAGACGTCGCTGGGCAAGTCGGTGGCGCGGGCCACGAACCGAGAGTTCGTTCGCATGAGCCTGGGCGGCGTGCGTGACGAGTCGGAGATGCGCGGCCATCGGCGGACCTATATCGGTTCGATGCCGGGCAAGGTGATC
>SKZV01000168.1 GCA_007127165.1 Rhodovibrio sp.
GGGGAAAAGGCCTTTTTCAAGCAAGGATTTACGCGTAACCAATTATACTCTTCCTTGTATTAAGACACAGAGAGCGTCGGTATAGTGCCTATGGTGTTCAATAATGCGTATCCCGTGACAGTACCGCCCTTGTATCGTACCGGTGCGAGTGTTTCTTTTTTGAAAGAAAAGCGGGCAACTTCGTTGTTGCTTTTCAATCCCGTACCCTGGGCGTTTGCTGCTCTTGAAACGGGTTTTGAGACCCGAAGCAATGGGGCGTCTCCCTTATACGGCGAAGGCGCCGTATCTTTCGCTTCCTCTCTTGGTTGGCAGGCGATTGGCTTTGGGCGATTGAGCCGCCTCATTCCAGGAAAATATCGCATCCACTGTTCGGTTGACAACCCTTTGGTGTCCGCGTCCCATATCTCTCGTGCAAGCAAGAAAGGGGTCAGAGTCCTTTTTCCCACCCCCACGTCCCTTGAACCGCTGCGCTCACCCTAATCCCTCCCGCACGCCGCGCTACGCGTCGTCCCAGCGGCGGAGGAGCCAGTACCATTGGTCGGGCTTCTCGCGGATGCGGGCGGCGAGGCTGTCGTTGAAGGCTTGCGTCATCGTCTGGGGGTCGCTGTGCGGGATCGGGGCCTCGAATTCCACGTCGAAGTGGGCGCCGTCGCCGGTGCGGGTGCCGTAGGCGGGCACCATCGGCAGACCGTATTTCAGCGCAAGGCGCGCGGCGGCGAGGGAGGTCAGCGCCGGTTGGCCCAGGAACGGCAGGCGCTCGCCGTCGGCGAACTTCTCGTCCAACATGATGGCGATGAAGCCGCCGCTGCGCAGATGGCGGACCAGCGCCGTCGTGCCGACGCGCCCGGTGGCCAGGATCGGCCGTCCCGCCGCTTCGATCCCGGCCAGCAGGCGGCGCTGATAATGCCGGTTGGTCTGCGGGCGGTAGACGGCCCCGGTCTCCATGCCGCGCGCCTTGAGCACGGCGCGCACCGCGTCCCACTGACCGAAATGGCCCGATACGACGATCGCGCCCTTGCCCGCAGCGCGCGCCGCTTCCAGCGCGGCAAGGCCGGGGCCGGAGACGGTGAATCGGTCCTGCTGGGTCTGGAATTCGGCGTTGTGGTAGATCTCGAACAGCGTCCGGCCCATGTTGCGGCCCATGCTGCGGCACAGCGCCCGCCGTTCGCCGCGCGGCATGTCCGGAAAGACGCGCAAAAGCTCGCGGTCGAACCGCCGCCGGGCAAGCGGAAACCACCGCATCACCCCGCCGATCGCGAACCCCAAAGCGCCCGCGCGAAGCTCGAACCCATGCCACCGCGTGACCGTCAGCGCGGACCACAATGGGATGTATCGAACGTGATGCCAGATCGACTGGAAGGAACGAGAGATCATTGCCGATATATGGCCGACTTTTCCCAGGTGACCAAGTGATTCTTGGGTGCTCGCGCAGGCGGGCCCTCACCCTCCCGCCGTGAAGAACGGCGGGAGCAACTGTGTCTTTCATGTTATTGCGGGGGCATGCTTCCAGGGTTCTTGATTTCTCATCATAGCGTTTAGGGTCACGAGCATTTTGCGCATCAAGGCGACGGTGGCGACCTTTGGTGTCTTTCCGGCACTGATGAGGCGTTGATAATATTCGCGTAGTGGCGAGTTGCTGAGGGCGGCGGCACGCGCTGCCATGTAGAGCGCGGTTCGCACGGGGGCGCGGCCTCCGGCGATGGCGCGTTTACCCTTGAGCTTGCCGCTATCGTGGTCGAACGGCGCCAGCCCGACCAGACAGGCAATCTCCCTGCGGTTCAACGCGCCCAGTTCGGGCAGCAAAGCCAGCAAGGTCGTCGCCGTGACATCCTTGATGCCCTTGAGCGTTTTCATGCGGGCCATCTTGACTTGCATCGCACCGTCGCCTCCCACCACGGACGCGATCATGGCCTCGCTCTGGGCGATCTGACGCTCGATCAGGGTGAGGCGGCGCGTGTTCTGGCTGCGCAGCTTGGGATCGCGCGTCATGTGGTTTTGATTGCGAATGGCCGTTCGCTCGTCCACCAGGCGGCGGCGATGCATGACCAGTTCGGCCAGGCGTTCGCGTTGCGGGTCGAAAACTTCTGGCCGCAACTCAGCCACTTGCGCATAGCGCGCGATCAAGCGCGCATCGAGGCGATCGTTCTTGGCATTCCGGCCGAGGCTGCGGGCGTAGAGGCGCACGCGGGCGGGATTTGCCGTGTGGACGATGAAATCGGCTTCGCCCAGCGCGCGGCGCAGGCCGTTCTGATAGCCGCCGGTCGCCTCGAAGGCGACCGCCGTCGCGCAGGTTGGACCAAACGCCTCCAGCCGGGCGATCAGGGCCGACCAGCCGGCCGCGTCGTTGGCGAACCGTTCGGTGGCTTTCCAGCCATCGGTCCACACATCCAACCAATCCTTTGAAACATCGATGCCGACAAACCGCATGAGAAGTGCCATAATTCGCGGGTCCCTGCCTTGCATTGTTCGGGCGATCCAGCCCGGGCAACTGTTCGGGTGGAGCGAATAACAGACGGTGACCCGGCTCCCACACGATGGTTTCGGCCAGGAAAGAGCATCCGAGGGTGAACGGTCGGCCGCCTGTACCAAGGCTGCGAGGTATACCTCGCAGCCTTGGCTCAACCCTTATGCCACATCCCGGACACACAAGGGTGAGGGCCCGGCCTTTCCGAGCGGATATCGACCTCTGCTCATCCCATGCGCGTCTCTCCGGCAGCCGGGATCACACGCTGATCTGCACCGGGATCCCCCGGCGCTCGGCCACGGCCCGCTCCATGGCCGACCAGCGGAGCGGCAAGATTTTCCCTTCCATCGCTTGCCCCAGAAGACGGGAGATATCGGGCTTGTCGTCCGCTTCGAATGTACCCTTTTGCTCGATCTGCGCCACCTGGGACTGCGAGGGGTGCGCCTGAACGAAGAGCGCGCCATCTTGCCATGCGAACTTGATCGGCTGGTCCACCACCGTGACCGGCGTACCCACCGGAACGTGCTCGAACAGCGCTTCCACATCATGAGGATACATGCGGATGCAGCCCCGGCTGATCCGGCGGCCGATGCCCCAGATATTGTTGGTGCCGTGGATCAGATAGAGTGGCCAGTCGAAGTAGAGTGCGCGCGTGCCCAGCGGATTGTCCGGCCCCGGCCCAACGGCCCTGGGAAGGTCGGGATCGTCGGCGCGGGCGTTCTCGGTCGGATACCATGTCGGGTTCTTGGCCTTGCGCACGATCCGCGTGGAGCCGGTGGGCGTGGTCAGCCCCTCGCGCCCGATGCCGACGGCATAGGTGCGGATCGCCCCGCCGTCCGGCGGAAAGTAATAAAGCCGCATCTCGGACAGGTTGACGAGGATGCCTTCTCTCGGTCCGCGCGGCAGCACGTGGCGCTGCGGCAGCAGGATCTCCGTCCCCTCGCCCGGCAGCCAGGGATCGACGCCGGGATTCGCGGCCACGGTCTCGACATAGCCGAGCCCGTTTTGATACGCGAGGTCGAGCAAGGTGTCCTCGTACTTCGCCACGACACGATTCACCACCCCGAAGACCGAGGGGATCTCAGCCGCGGAGAGCTTGGTGGCCGTGGCGCGAGGGCCAGCCGTGGAGACCAACCCAGCCGTGGCGGCGATCCCGCCCAACAATTGACGACGATGGAACTGCATAGGCGTATTGCATCCTTTTCCAAGACTGCAAAGATGTTACCAAGCGACCTTAAACAAGGATACCGATTATATGGGGCTTATGCATCCCGCCTACCGCTATCTTGCGGGCGCAAAATCAGTCGCAATTTTCGCCGCGCTTTCGCTCGCGCTTGGCATGGCGTCTCCAGGAGCTTATGCCGGCGGATTCCCGTCGGTTCTGGAAAGCGAACTCGAGGCGATGACGCCGCAGGCCCCGCGGCCGCACGTCCAGGCGCAACGGGACGACGAAGACATTCGCGCGATGCAGGCTTTCTACGAAGACCGGAACTACGCGCCACTTTGGCTGCACCGGGACTTCGTGAACCGGGAGGCACGGCTTCTCCTTGACCAGTTGCGCGAGGCCGACAGCGAGGGCCTCGACCCTCATGCTTACGCGGTGGAACGCATCGCCGCCTTGATCGAAGCCGAACCACAAACACCGGCCGCGCTGGTCCAACTGGAGGTGCTTCTGACCGGGGAACTGCTGCGCTATGCCCGCGATCTGCGGCAGGGGCGCATGTCCCCGGCGGCGGTTTATTCCGATTCCGCGCTGGACCAGCCGCCCTTCGCGGCGCGATCCGTGTTGCGGGACGCGGCGGACGCCACGAATTTCCGGGTCTTCCTGCGGCAACTCACCCCCGGCAATGCGATGTATCACCGTTTGCGCCGGGCGTTGATCGAATACCGGGTCATTGCCGAAGCGGGCGGCTGGCCTACCCCGCCCGAAAGCTCGATCTTGCTGGGTTATGGGACGCACGATCCGGCTGTGGCGCAGTTGCGCGAATACCTCTGGGCCACCGGCGATCTCAGCATTCGTCAGAATGAAAGCCATGTCTTCGACACAGGACTCGCGCTGGCGCTCGAACGCTACCAGCGCCGCCACGGCCTAGCGGCGGATGGCGTGTACGGGCAGGCAACCCGCCGCCAAATGGCGACCCCGGTGGAGGAGCGCATTCGCCAGATCCAGTTGAACATGGAACGCTGGCGCTGGATGCCGGACGAGATGGGCGACCGCCACGTCCTGGTGAACCTTGCCGGATTCGAGGTCGAGGTGGTGGAGCACGGCAGCACTGCTCTGCGCATGCGCGCGGTGGTCGGGCGGCCGTACCGCAAGACGCCCGTGTTCTCCGACAAGATCTCCTATCTGGAGTTCAATCCGACCTGGACGGTGCCGCCGGGAATCATGCGCAACGACCTGATCCCCAACGTGCGCGCAAACCCCGACTATCTCGAAGAGAACAACTTCCACCTCTACAGCGGATGGGAGGAGGATGACGAGCGGCTCGATCCGCATGAAGTGGACTGGGACTCCCTCGACCTCGACCGCATTCCTTACCGCTTCGTGCAGCAACCGGGTCCGGAGAATGCTTTGGGGCGGGTGAAGTTTATGTTTCCGAACAAGCACTACGTCTATCTGCACGACACCCCGGAACAGCGGTTGTTCGGCGAGACGGAGCGCGCCTTTTCCTCCGGTTGCATCCGGGTTGAAAAGCCCATGGAACTGGCGGAGTACCTGCTGGGCGACCGGCCCGACTGGGATCGGGACAAGATCGATTCGACGCTGGACGACGGCGAACTGACGCGCGTGCGGCTGCCGAAGCGTATCCCTGTGCACCTCACCTATTCCACCGCCTGGGTCGGCGAGGGCGGCACGGTCCACTTCCGCTCGGACATCTACGAGCGGGACTCCCGGCTGGAACAGGCGCTTGGCAATGCGGAGATGCTGCATCGCGCCGCCGTCTGGAATTAACCATCAACTGGAATTAACACTGGCGTTTCGTCCGAGGCTTGGCCAAACTGAAGCGTCTTCGGCACAGCCGCCGTGACCGGCAGGGGACCATAACCCGGCTGCGGCGGGGATGTTTGAAGGCTCTTTATCAGGGGTTCAACAGTCCAGGGGGGCGCGCGTGGGTGTGCAGAATCATGACCGGCGCGGGGTGACTCGCCGGCAGATGTTAACTATGGCCGGAGGAATGGGCGCGGCCCTTTTCGCCGCACCCGTTCTGGCCCATATTCCAACGCCGACGCCGCCGGAAAAGCGGCTTCGCTTTCACAATCTGCACACCGGAGAGCGGCTTGAGACGGTGTATTGGGCGCGCGGCAGCGACCGCCCCTCGGCGCTGATCGACATCGATCACATCCTGCGCGACTGGCGCACCGGCGATGTCACCAGGATCGACCGCGATCTGCTGGATCTGCTCCACGATCTGTCGCATCGTTCGGGCAGCCAGGCTCCGATCCAGGTGATCTCCGGCTATCGCACGGCCCGGACCAACGCCATGCTGATGAACACCAGCACGGCGGTGGCGCAGAACAGTTTCCACGTGCGCGCCAAGGCAATCGACATCCGCATCGCCGACGTCCCGCTTTCGGAACTGCGCCGGATCGCGCGGCGGATGCAGCGCGGCGGCGTCGGGTACTATCCGCGCTCCAACTTCGTCCATATCGACACCGGCCCGGTGCGAAGCTGGTAGTCGGCTCGCGAGTCCCGGAGCGTCACTCGGGAGCGGGCATTCACTCGGGCGCGGATATGCTGCGGGTCAGCGTCGCCCCCGCCACGTCGGTGACGTCCGCCTCCACGCGCCAAGCCTCCGGCTCCTCCCGATAATCCTCGGGCAGCGGGATTCGGGCCAGAACCGCCCTTGGCGCGTGATCCTCCCGCCGCGCCCACGACCAATCGAGCAGCGGCAGCGACAGCGAAAATGACGGACGAATCCCGTCTTTGGAGCCGCCGTAGGCGCCGATCCCGACCGTCGGGCGTTGCCGCACGACCCGCTCGCCACGCAGCGTCCGGTAGCTCTCCGGCAGCGCGGCAATCCGGCGGTCCTGCGGCCCGGTGAGGCGAATCTCCTCGACCTGCATCCCCGGACGCAGGTTTTCCACCCGCACCGTCACCGCCGCCTCCGGCGTTCCGGCTTCCTCCAGCGCGGCGGCGAGGCGCAGCGGCTGCTCGCCCTGCCGCCCGGCGCAGGCGGCGAGCAGCACGAGAATCGCAAGGCAGGACAGCAGGCGCAGCAGCATCGCTCGCTCCTCTTTCACGGCGGACGCACAATGTGCGGATCGACTCTTGTCTTGCAAGAGCGGACGTGAGGCGCGATCTATTGCCATCATGGACACCGGAGTTCTAGATCCCCCCACGGCCCACGCCGTCCGCCAACCGCGCGAGATCCTCGATCGCGCCGCGCTGCAAGGCGAGCTGGCCAACCTGAACGCCGCGGGGATGAGCGTGCCGACGCGCCGCGCCGAGGTGCTGTCCGTCCTCAAACGCCATCTGAAGGCCGGGCTGGCGGAAATCCGCCGCCGCTTCGAGGAAGAGGACGCCTCCGGCACGACCGTCATGCGGGCGAACTGCTACCTCGTCGATCAGATCGTCCGCGTGCTGCACGACGACGTAACCGCGCACGTCTACCCGATGCACAACCCGTCGACCGGGGAGCGGCTGTCCCTCGTCGCGGTCGGCGGCTATGGCCGGGGCGAGTTGGCGCCGCAGTCCGACGTCGATCTGTTGTTCCTGCTGCCCTACAAGATCACCCCGCACGGCGAGCAGGTGGTGGAGGAAATCCTGTATTTCCTCTGGGACCTGGGATTCAAGGTCGGCCACGCCACCCGCTCCGTCGACGAATGCCTGCGCCTCGCCGCCGAGGACGTGACGATCCGCACCAACCTTTTGGAGGCGCGTTGGCTCTGGGGCGATCACGCACTGTTCGAGGAGCTGCGCGGGCGCTACGAGTCGGAGTTGCAGGCCGGAAAGGCCGCCGAGTTCATCGAGGCCAAGCTGGCCGAGCGCGACGCGCGGCATAAGCGCCTGGGCGACTCGCGCTACCACCTGGAGCCCAACATCAAGGAGGGCAAGGGCGGCCTGCGCGACCTCAACACGCTGTTCTGGATCGCCAAGTACGCCTATCGCGTGGACGACACGGCGCGCCTCGTGGACCTTGGCGTGTTCACCCAGGAAGAGGCCCGGCGCTTCGACAAGGCGCAGAACTTCCTATGGACGCTGCGCTGTCACCTGCACTACCTGACCCAGCGGCCCGAGGAACGCCTGACCTTCGATCTCCAGAAGGACATCGCCCGGCGCATGGGCTATCACGACCATGCCGGGGCGCAGGCGGTCGAGCGCTTCATGAAGCACTACTACCTCGTCGCCAAGGACGTCGGCGACCTGAC
>SKZV01000179.1 GCA_007127165.1 Rhodovibrio sp.
ACGCGCTCCATGCCTGCCCAACGGTCGAGCCGTCTCGTTGCTATTTCGCGGCCGTGTTGATGCCTTTCCGGGATGTAATGAGACCGTAGGCCTGCGGCTCACGGTGACGGTCGAAGTTGAAAATCGTCGACTTGTACGATGTGCAAAGATCGAGATCGCAGCGCGCGACCGCCAGTTCATCGCCGAGCGTGGTACACATGGCGACGGCCTCACCGGAAGGAGCGACGATTTGCGATCCTCCGATCATTGGCACCCCCGCCTCCGGCCCCGCCTTCGCCACACCGACGACCCAGGTCGCGTTCTGGTACGCACCCGAACGCATGACAAGCGCGTTATGGTAGAGGGACAGATCGTCGTGCTCCGGCGCGGGCGGATTGTGGACCGGGGTGTTGTAGCCCAGCAGAACCATCTCCACTCCCTGCAGGCCCAATACGCGGTAGGTTTCCGGCCACCGCCGGTCATTGCAAAGGCACATGCCCATCGTGCCTCCGAACTCCTTAAAAACGCCGAAGCCCAGGTTCCCGGTCTCGAAATAGCGTTTTTCCAGGTGTTGAAACGCGCGCCAGGCTTCTACTTCGGCATGTCCGGGCAGGTGGATCTTGCGGTACTTGCCGACGATGACGCCTTCCTTGTTCACCAGGATCGCGGTGTTGAACCGCCGTGTCTTCCCGTCCTCGACCGCCAACTCGGCATAGCCAAGGTAGAAACCGACGCCAAGGCGTCTGGCCTCGTCGAACAGGGGCTGCGTGTCGGCATTCGGCATTTCCCGCTCGAAGTAGCGATCGACCTCGGCTTGGTCTTCCATGTACCAACGCGGGAAGAAGGTCGTCAGGGCCAGTTCCGGAAACACCACCAGATCGCACGACATGCCTGCGGCATCGCGCAACAACTCGATCATTCGGGCGACCGCGTCCGAACGGCTGTGTTCGGGCTCAACGGGCCCAAGCTGGGCCGCGCCCACGGTAACTACTCGGGACATTCACTCTCCTTTCGTGCTGCTTTGCGTCATTCCGCCAGGTCCAACAACGCGTGCAGCATCACATTGGCCCCGGCTTCGCAGTCCTCGTCGCTGGTGTACTCTTCGATGTTGTGGCTTATCCCGCCGACGCTGGGGACGAAAATCATCGCGGTGGGGCAGATGCGCGCCATGATCTGCGCGTCGTGGCCTGCACCGCTCGCGATCCTACGGGTGGAATAGCCGAGCCTTTCGGCGGCATTGCCGATCTTCTCCACGAGCGCCGGGGCGAAGCTTGTGGGGTCGAAGCGAGCGAGAGTCCGCCGCTCGACCGCAACGCCCTCCTCATCGGCCGTTCGAGTGACGAAGGCGTTGAGTTTGTCCTCGGCATCCTTCAACAGGCCGTTGTCGAAGTTGCGGATGTCCGCCGTGATCCTCGCCCGCTCCGGGACGACGTTCACAAGGTTGGGTTCCACCTCGAACACGCCGACGGTCGTAACCTGCCCGCGTCCGACCTCCTCCGCCAATCGGCGCACATAGGCCGCCACCGCAGCAGCAACATAACCAGCGTCGTGCCGCCGCGCCATCGGCGTGGTGCCCGCGTGGGCGGAGCGTCCGGCGAAGGTGTACTCCGTCCACGAGATGCCCTGGACGCCTTCCACGGCTCCAATGGTCGAGCCCTCGTCTTCGAGGATCGGCCCTTGTTCGATGTGGAGTTCGATGAAGGCGTGCACGGCGTTGCCGCCGACGGGCGCATCGCCAATGTAGCCGATCCGTTCCAGGCTCTCCCCGATGGAGCATCCGTCCCGATCGACAATCGCATAGGCTTCATCGAGGGGCAGACCGCCCTGGTAGACGAGGCTGCCCATCATGTCGGGCTGAAATCGCACGCCCTCTTCGTTCGAAAAACTCGTCACGGCGACAGGACGCTTCGTTTCGATGCCCGCGTCGTTCATCGTCTCGAGAGCTTCGAGACCGGCCAAAACGCCGAGCACGCCGTCGTACTTGCCGCCGGTCGCCACCGTGTCGATGTGCGATCCCGTCATTACCGGCGGCCCGTCTTCGAGGCCCGCACGGGTCCCCGTGATGTTGCCGAACCGGTCGATCCGCACGTCGAGACCGGCTCCGCGCATCCAGCCGACCAGCAAATCGCGCGCCTCACGGTCTTCTTCCGTGAACGCCAATCGGGAGTTGCCGCCTCCCTCAAGCGCTCCGATCCGGCCCATCTCCTCCAGGCGCCGCAACAGCCGCTCGCGATTGATGCGAATGTTCTCGTGTCTCATTGTCTCTTCCTAACGCTTTCGCCGCGCTGCCCCACGAGGTCCCGATAGAGATCCGGGTCCGTATCGCCCTCGGTTCCGATCAGGAGAACCTCACTCTCGGGGCCAAGGCCCATCTTCTTCGAAACCTCTTCATCGCGTCGCGCGGCGATCAGGCCCAGCAACCCGGCCACGGCGGATTCTCCGGCCACGAGCGGCGGGTCGTCGCCCACGCCCTCGGCCAATAGTTTCATGGCCGGGCCGACGCCCGTGTCTGGAACCGCCATGACATCGTCGGCCCCTTCGGCGAGGATCTCCCAGGCGAGCAGAGAGACCGTGCCGCAAGCCAATCCGGCCATGAGCGTGTCGAGGTCGCCGCCAACCACGCGGGGCTCGCCCGCTTGAATGCTTTCGAGGATGCAGGCGGCGCGATCCGGCTCCACCACGCTCGCCCAAGGCCGCTCAGCGCCCCAGGCTTCCCACAATCGCGCTATGACGGCTGCGGGAAATCCACCGACGCCTCCTTGTACGAACAGGTGGCTTGGCCGCGCGCCGTCAAGTTGCTCGACGACTTCCCCGGCAAGGACGGTATAGCCTTCCATGACATGGCGCGGGACATCCATGTAACCGGGATACGATGTGTCGGAAACCACGTACCAGCCGTGCTTCTCCGCCATCTGCGCGGCGTGCTTTATGGAATCGTCATAGTTGCCGGGAACCCGCTCCACCCGCGCTCCGTAGTATTCGATGGCTTGCTGGCGCGCTTGGCTGACGTTTTCATGAATGAAGATCACGCAGTTACAGCCGAACAGGTAGGCACCCCAGGCAACCGATCGCCCGTGGTTTCCGTCGGTCGCGCAGGTGACCGTCAACTCTCCGGCAATATCCTTGTGGCCGCCCGCAAGCAGGTCCGGAGAGGTTACCCCCGAGATATTCTTGCGCCGCTCGATCTCTCTCACGAGAAGGCGCAGAACCGCGTAAGCCCCGCCGAGCGCCTTGAAGCTGTTCAGGTCGAAACGCAGCGATTCGTCCTTGTACCAGATGCCGCCGACGCCCAGCGCGCTCGCCAACCCCGGCAACGGCACCAGCGGTGTAGGCTCGTAACCGGTCCAGGTCGCGATCTCGTCCCGGGCGGCGGTCCATCCGGCGGGGTCCAGTACGGCTCGCTGACGCTCGCCATACCCGGCCCGCCGCGTGGCGCGTTGATTGACGACCCGACAGCATTCGAACGGCGGTATGTCCAAATCCATGTGCGTGCTCCAAGCCAGGCTCGTAAACGTGTGAAGTAATGAAAAAAGACCAGGAAGGGGGACGGGAGCCCCCTTCCTGCGATAAGGCCCTTACTGCTGTTCGGCGGCTTCTTCGATGGCCTCGAGGAACGCCTCCATCAGTTCGACCCCGCGTTCACCGAACTCCGATTCGATGGCTTCCATGACGGCAGGTTGAGCGGCGGAGGCAAAGGCTTGCCGTTGCTCTTCATCGAAGGTGTTGAGTTCCATTCCGCCTTCCACAAGCGCCGGAATCCCCAGTTCGCCGGTCTCCACAAGACGCGAGATTCCCCGCCCGGCGACATTGGCGTTGCGGGCGGCGTAGCGGATGATCTGCTGATGCTCGTCGCTCAGGCCGTCGAAGAACTCGCGGTTCATGAGCCACGGGTAGGGCGTCCAAAGATGCTCACTGAGCGTCAGATATTCCTGCACTTCCTGGAAGTTGGCGAAGGCGATGATCGGCAGGGGATTCATCTGCCCGTCGGCCACCCCCGTCTGTAGTGCCGTATAAACCTCACCCCACGGAAGCGACGTCGGCTCGGCCCCAAGCCCGCTGATCATGGCTTCGTGGGTCGCCACCTCCATCGTCCGGATCCGCATTCCTTCCATGTCTTCGAGCGCCTCGATCGGCTGAACGGAGTTCGTGAAGGCAAAAAAACCGCCGGAATCGCCGAATTCCAGCACCATCATGCCGGTCTCATCTTCAATGTCCTGGGCGAGCATGTCGCCGAACGACCCGTCCATCACCTCATAGGTGACCGAGATGTCCGGAAACGCAAAGGGAACGTCCAGTACGCCGATGCGCGGGTAGTGCGCTGCCACGCCGCCCACCGACGAGATCGAAGACTGGACCACGTTGTTGCGTACCTGCTGGATGACTTCGCTATCCTCGCCAAGCTGGCCATCGGGATAGATCTGCACTTCGATCTCGCCTCCGGTCCGGCTCTCGACGGTCTCCTTGAAGACCTGCGCCATTGCCGCGGAAGAGTTGGAATGCGGGTCCTGCGGATTGAGGTGGCCTAGTCGCAGGACGGTTTGGGCATCGGCCGTGGCGGTCCCGCTCAAAAGCGCGCCCGCGACGACGCTACAGCAAAGAGCGGTGCGGAAATGGGTACGCTTCGACATAGTAGGTCTCCCTGTTGGTTGTTCGTTTGTCTATGCAAAGCCCAGGTATCGCGGCAGTGCCAGGACGAGATCGCCCCAGAAGGCGACGATCAACAGAACGATGATCTGCGCTACGATGAAGGGCCAAAGCGAGCGCGTGATGCGCTCGATACGCTCCCCCGTCACGGAGGACATCACGAAGAGGCAGGCACCGACCGGAGGGGTCATCAGCGAGATGCTGAGCGCGAGGACGATAACCACCCCTGCGTGGACCGGCTCCATCCCGATTGCGGTCATGAGGGGAGCGAGGACAGGCGCGAGGATGATCAAGACCGCGTTGATGTCCATGAACATGCCGATGAGCAACAACAGCAGCAGAACCATGACCAGGATCAGCCAGGGTTCTTCCGTCACGGTCAGGAAGGCCGCCGCGATCTGCTGCGGGATCGCCTCGAAGGTCATCCACCAGCCCAGGATCGAGGCCGAGGCGATGATGAGAAAGATAACGCCGGTGATGCGGGCGGTGCTGATCATCATTTCGAACAGCTCGCGCGCGGTGATCGCGCGGTAGACGAACTTGCCGATGATGAGCGCGTAGAGCACCGCGATGGAGGCGGCCTCCGTGGGTGTCGTCACCCCGCCAAGGATGCAGCCCAAGATGATCAGCGGCATGATGAGGGCGAGAAGGCTGCTCTTGAAGGTCCGGAAAATCTCGCCGAGGCTTGGCGCGCCTTCCTGCTTCGGCAGCCCGAGCCGCCTGGCGGTCGCCGCGATCAACGCCATGCAAATAAGCGCAAGCAGGATGCCCGGGATGATCCCCGCGGCGAACAACCCGGCGATGGACACGCCCATGATCGAGCCGTAGATCACCATCAGGTTCGATGGCGGAATTTGCGGCCCGATGATCGAGCCCGCAGCCGTCACGGCGCAGGCGTAGGGGCGGGGATACCCCTGCTTCACCATGGCAGGCACGAGCGTACGGCCGAATGCAGCCGCATCGGCCGTCGCGGCGCCGCTTATGCCGCCGAAGATGACGGAGGCGAACATGTTGGCGTGCGCCATCCCGCCCCGGATGTAGCCGAACAGCGACAACGCGAAGACCACGATCCGGTCGGTGATGCCGACCCGGTTCATGATCTCGCCCGCCAGGATGAACAGCGGCATCGCGAGGAAGGGGAACACGTTCATGCCCGCGAAGAACCGTTGCGGGGCCATCGCCAGAAAATGCTCGCCGCCGATCTGGTACAATCCCACGATTCCGGCCACGCCGAGCAGGACGCCGACCGGCAGCCCGAGTAGAAGGAATACGAAGAAAACACCCGCGACAGCGGCCATGACTATTCCACCTCGGCTGCTGCCGGTTTGAAGCTGAGCTGCCCCTGATCGCGGATCGCCACCAGCATAACCTGAACGGCGGCCACGGCAGCGGAGACGGGAACGGCGGCGTGCGCATACGCCATCGGCATACCAAAGGCACGGGCGAAGGTCTGGAAACCCGCCTCCACCATGCCTATTCCGAAGTACACCAAGTAAACGAAGAAAGAAAACGAGATTAAGTCGAGCAACGCCAGAAGCGGTCTCTGAACCACGGCGGGCAGCGTATTGAACACCAACAGCAAGCCGATATGTTCGCGGCGGGCAATACCGCAGGAGACGGCTAGGAGCGCCACCCAAATCATGATGTAGCGGGCAATCTCCTCAGTCCACGTCAGGCCAAGATAATAGAAATACCGGTTGAATATCCCAAGCCAGATGTCGAGAACCAGCAGGATCATCAGAATCCCGCAAATGAACTCCACCACCCTGTTGAGGTACCAACTTGTTTGGCCGGCAAGGTGCGACATGCGAGTCATGACTGACCTTGTCCCTGCTTCGTGGTTCGATCGCCGTCACGGCAGAGGCCCACTTCCGCGCATCCGGCCCCTGAATCATGGCCGCGTGTGCCGCGCCGATTGCCATGCCAGTGTCTTTCGTTTCGAAAATCTTGCAAAATGATTTCCAGAACGTCAAGATATTTCGAAAAGCATCTTTCAAAAAGAAGCTGGTCCGCAGCGTGGTCGCGGACAAGAAAGGGAGGCAATGCGTAAGCCCGAGAAGTCGCTGGTCGACTCGATCCATAGAACATACCCGGACCTCAGCACTCGGGAACGGGCGGTAGCGGATCTGGTGCTGGAAGCCCCCGGCGACCTCAGCGCGTGCTCCGCATCGGAACTGGCCGAACTGGCCGGTGTTTCGAACTCCACGGTTACTCGTTTCGTGCAACGCCTCGGCTTCGAGAACTACGAGGAAGCGCGGCGGAGCGCACGCGACGCGCGGGAATGGGGCTCGCCGCTGTTTTTGGCAATCAAGGCCACCCCGAAGCCCGACCGTCCTTCGCCGGAAAAGGTCGCCGGTCATCGAGAACTGCTCGCAACATTCGCCGAGATTGAAGCGGGCCTGCTGACCGAGACGCTCGCGAAACTCTCACCGGACCGCCTGGATGAAATCACCGACGCGCTTGCGAGTGCATCGCGGCTCTACTTTATGGGGTTTCGCAACAGCTATTATTTGGCCGGTTACGCGCGCTGGCAATTCATCCAGTGCCGGCCTCACACGCACCTTTTCCCTGGACCCGGCGAGACAGTGGCCGAGCGCCTCGCGGAGCTGGGGAAAGGAGACCTTGTTGTGATCGTGGGAATGCGCCGCGTCGTCGGGAAGCTGCGCCACTACCTCGAAGCGATCGCGGATACCGAGGCAGACGTGCTCCTGTTGACGGACCCCTCGGCGCGTCACCTTCCGGCGCGCGCCCGCTGGACAATTACCTGTCCCGTCGAGAACCCATACGTCTTCGACAGCTATGCCGGGGTCCTCGCCGTGTTGCGCCTGCTGGCGTTCGAAACCTTCCAAAAGCTTGGGAAGCCGGGCCGGGCATACCTTCAGCGCGTTGAATGTCATCACGAACGGCTTGGGGAGTTCGAATGACCCGCGCCCGGGGTTTCCATGAATGCGATGAAAGGGAATGGTCATGACCGATATCACAGCCCCGCTCCCGGACCTGCCCGACTGGGCGGCCTCCGCGATCAATCTGGCCTCGCCGCGCTTGAAAACCGAGGCTGTCCGCTGCACCGACGACAGCTTCGCGGCGATGGAGCGCATGCTTCAGGATGCGCCGCCGGTGTTCAAGCCGGACGCCTTCGACGACTACGGCAAGTGGATGGACGG
>SKZV01000094.1 GCA_007127165.1 Rhodovibrio sp.
CGGGGACGCGGCGGCGGCCGTAACGGTGGCGGCGGTGGCGTCACGGGGGGGTAGACTTACAGGGTAAGCAACGAAGGAGGTTCATCACATGCTTGCGAAGACAGCGGATTTTTTATCGAAAGTGAAGGTGTTGACGGGAGAGGCGTCGGCGGTCTCATCTCCGGACAACGACGGACCACCGCGCAACGAGCTTACGGACGACGACTGGCCGTCCCGTGAAGAGCTCGCGGCCGAAGAGGCGCGTCTGCAAGCGCTCGGCGTCGATACGACATCGGGCGACGATGGCACCAAACCGCGCGAGGAACTGGAACGGTACGTGTGGAGCTACCACCTCCAGGAATCGCTGCGGCAGGCGGTCAAAACTGGTGACGTGACAGCGGAGGCGGCGGTAGAAGCCGGATACGACGAATATGCAGACGTGCTCGATCCGTCGGACACGTGGCGAGATTGGGTCGAAGAGGACGAGTCGTCTCCATCACCGTCGCCGTAGAACTGCGGGGGCGGCAAGGGCCGGGGCAGCCTGTCCCGGCCCTTTTTTGTGCCCAGCCTGAGCGAAGCGAAGGCCGCGCTCTGGCGCTGCCGCGCAGCGCCCCTTTCCCGCCCCTTCAGGGGGGGGCTGTGCGCCCTTGCACGTGGTAAAGAGGCCGACTGGGTGAGGCTCAGCCGGGGTCCGGGCGTGGTCGCCCCTGTGGATAAATCGGTGCTCGCTTTCCAGATTGGTCTTTTTGACCCGTAGGGTCATTTGTGGGGGACAGAACTGTCACCCCCGAGAAACTGCGAAATTCTCGTTTCTCGTTTTGCCCGGCTTCCGGTTTGGCTACGGCACGTCGCCGCTCGGGGTGCCAGAACGGCCGCACACGCTCAGCGACTAGCCGAATACGTCGGCCGATATCCAGACCTGCACGCGAACGCACCAGTTCGACACGAATGTAAGAGATTTTTGGGTCGGCCAGCTTTGAGATATAACGCTGCACTGTCCGGACACTGAGTGACATGCGCTTGGCCAGATATGCGTTATTCAGTATCCTAGAGCCGTGATTGCCGATCTCGGCGACAATGATCTGAAGCAGCGCCCGCGCCCCTGGGGTGACTCTAGTATCACGGGCTGCCTGCGTGTCCATAGGCTGAGCCCATTGGATCGACGGCGACGGCGTGGGACGATCCGCTCGAGGATCGAAGGTCCGCGCGCCTCGGCGCTGAGCGGCCAGGGCACGCTCGCGGCGCTCCAGTCGACCTGCCACGATCGGGGCGTACTCGTCCCACGTCAGATCCCCGTTCGCTAGCAGGCGGGCCTGCCGCTCAGCGTCCGTCCGTGGCGCGTGAAATCGCTCAGGACAGGTGACGCGGCGCGGGGCTTCCTCCGTCGTCGCCTGGGTCGACTGAGGCTGACCGAAGCCGAGGCTCCGCTTAACGATAGCGGCCGTAGTAGATGGTACGCGCTTGCCGCTGGGGCGGCCATCTGGTAAAACGCTACTCACACGCAAGGGCTGCAGACTCCGCAGACTTGCGTGCGTACTTTTGTGTACGGGAGTTAGCCTAAGTCGTTGTAATCATTGCCATCCTGTTACGATGGCATTGTAGAGGTCAGGGGTTCGATCCCCCTCGGCTCCACCAACTTTTTCAGGGGCTTAACCCTCTTCCCGCCTTTAAGTTATTCCAACGATCTCCCTCACTTTGGATCAAGGAAGAACCGCGCCATCTCGGACGAGGCCTCGGGTCCCTGGGGATTGGTGTAGGAGCCTGCAGCCTGTCCCCCCGACCAGGCGTGGCCGGCCCCGTCGATCAGCCAGAACTCGACAGCCGCGTTCCCATCGGACCTCGTATAGATGGTGCGGGTATAGGTGTGTCCTCCTTGCGACTTGCCGTTGTCGCGCGCGAGGCTCAATCGATCGTCAGCGGCGTTGGCGACGATGCGCGCCGCATTCGATGGATGAACCGTGGCATCGGCAGCGCCATGAAACACAATGGTCCGCACGCGCGGCCCCGGCGCCGGGTTCCGCGTCGGCCGCGGGACAACAGTACCTGCCTCGCCGCGCATCGCCGCGAAGGCCGATACGACGTCGCTGGCGGACCCCGCGGCCAGACCGGAATGCACCCCGACCGCGGCATAGATGTCGGGATAGGCTTCACCCATCACCGCCGCCATCGCGCCGCCCGCCGACAGGCCCGCCACGAATACCGCGTCGCGCTCAAGGCCGAATTCGGTCATCAATTCCCGCGTCAGGCTGGCGAGAATCGCCGGTTCGCCCGCTCCACGGCGCTGGTCGGCCGGGTTGAACCAGTTCCAGCAGGACGAGGCATTGTGGGCGCTGGTTTGGCCTGGGTAAGCCACCAGCAGGCCATGATCCTCGGCAACCGCGTTCATCCCGGTTCCGGTTGCAAAGTCATCGGGCGACTGGGTACAGCCGTGCAGCATGACGATCAGGCCGCGCGGACGGTCCGGCGCGCTGGCGGGGCGGTAGAGCTTGTAGTCTCGCGCGCCGGCATGGCTGGCGTGGGAACGGGCGGCGAACTGCGCGCCTTCGGGGACATGTGGGGTCACATGAGGCGCGCGCAGGCCCGGCAAGGACTTGGCGCCCTGGAAGGGCATGCGCCCCTCGCGCAGGAGCCGGACGACATCGCGGAGCGGGCGTCGTGTCCGGCCTCGGGGGTTCGGGGAAGCATCCGCCTCGGCCGCCGCCTGCTCGACCGGCTGCGGATCGTGCTCGATCAGGGGTGACACGGGCCGGTCCTTCTTGTTCCGGGCGGTGTTGGCCGGGCCGACGATCTTAAGCGGGGCCGTTTCAGTGGTCTCGGACGCATGTTCGGAGGTCGGGGGCGCGCCGTTTCCGGCGAGCGCCTGCTGGATCAACCGTGTTGCAGCGTCAAGATTTCCGGCGCGGGTCAATGTTGTGGCTTGGCGCATGGCGTCTGCGAAATTGTCGTTCATGAGTTTTTCCTCGTGTCTGGGGCTCAGGCCCACAAGTGGCTCGGCGAGCGGGTCGATAGACCAGCGCTTCGCGTTCTAAGGCTTTGTTCTGTTGGGTCTTCTGACGGAGAACCGGTGTTCGCTTCGTCCGAAAACGCATTAGCGGAGGCGGTCGGCAAGGGCGGCCTTCACGGCGGGGCTGGCTTGGAACGCGCCAAGCACGGTGATCGATTCAATCGTCGCCAAGGCCAGTTCGGGCGATACGTCATTGGCGATGCGCGCCAGCCCCACGACCCGGACGTTGAGCTTCTCACCGGCGGCCAAGAGGGCTTCCAGGTCGCCGCGCCGGTAGTCGCGTAGCCCAAGTTCAAGGGTTTGGCGCGAAATCGAGTTGGATACCGTCTCGCCGTGGGAGTCGAGCTGGTTGCGGATCGCAGTGCGGATAAAGTCGCTGCGATTGGAATAGAAGCCTTCCTGCACCATCAAATCGATCCGGCCAAGGTCGACGTAACCAAGATTGATAGTGATTTTTTCACTGTCGCCTTGCCGGTCGCGGGACGTGTCCATGGTAGGTTGCCTCTGTTTATCATCTGTATGGATGTTATATGGATGGCGCAAGGATGATATCAAGGCGAAATGATGCTGCGGCCGCCGCTGGCGCGGCGATTTTGCTTTCGCAACGGTTACGCTGGTTCTTCAGCTAGCCACATCGAATTGGTGGACGAGAGCCAGTTCATCGCGCTCTCAGGTTTTTCAGGAGGACTAACCGGCGCCCCTGCGTTGGCGTTCCGCTTCGTCCCAGGCCGTGAGCGGCTGGTAGTCCGGCACGAAACCGAGCCCCTTCTGCGCGTCGGAAGATACCGCATCGCGTGAAGTCACGACGTCGATCACCGCGGGCGCATTCTCCAGGGCCCGCGCAAGCGCCCCCGCGAGTTCGCCCGGGTCTTCGACCCGCTCTCCGTGTGCCCCGAGCGCGCGCGCCATCGCCGCGTAGTCGGAGTGGCGAAGCGTCGTGCCGACGACCCGCCCGCCGTAGTTGAACTCCTGGTCGTAGCGTTCGATGTTCCAGGCGGCGTTGTTGGACACGATGAAGACGGCCTTCGCGCCGTGGCGGACGGCGGTGTCGATTTCCATCGCATTGATGCCGAAAGCGCCGTCGCCATTGACCGAGATCACCTGCTGCCCTGGACGGGCCAGCGCGGCCGCGGTGGCGAAAGGCACGCCGACCCCGAGGCAGCCGAAAGCGCCCGCGTCCATATAGGTGCGCGCCGCCAGACCGACACGCGCAAAGCTCAACAAGTCGCCGCCGTCGGCGACGGCGATGTAGTCGGGCTCGGCCACGGCCCGGATCGCCTCGAAGATCGCCATCGGGTGGACCTTGCCGTCCGCGCCGCGCTGCGGCACCGGTGTTTCTTCGGCTTTCGCCATGCGCTCGCGGTGTTTCCCGCGCAGCCCGTCGAGCCAGTCCCTGTCGCGCGCGCCGCCCTCGTTCCCGAGCGCTTCCGAAATCGCGGTGAGGGCGAGTTCGACGTCGGCCAGCAACTCGGGCTCGCCCCGGCGGTTGTCCACCAGTTCGCCAGCCGTATCGGCAATGCGCAGGAACGAGGCGGTCGGAAAGACGGCTGGCGAGCCGTAGCCGAGTTGATAGTCCAGCTTGCGCCCGAGCGTGATCACCAGATCCGCCTGCGCCATTGCGGCCGCCCGCACCGAGCCGACGAAGGCCGGATGATCCGGCGGCACCAAGCCGCGGCTTTCCTGCGTGTCCAGATAGAGCGCGTCGCTCACCTCAAGGAAACGGAGCAGCGCATCGTGCGCGCCGCGCGCGCCGCGCCCGCTGACTACCAGCGGACGGCGGGCGGCGCGAAGGGCGTCGACTGCCGCCTCGACGCCTGCGGGGTCCGGCGGCACGCGCCGTGCGGGTTTCGGTGCAAGCCAGTCCTCCAGCACGAGTTGCCGGGGCACGGACTCGCGCAGCACATCGGTTGGAAACTCGATGTAAGCAGGTCCGGGTTCACCGGCGTCGCCCATGGCGCGCGCAATGGCTTCATCCAGTTCGCGCAACGCCTGCTCGGGCACACGGGCGGTGCGGGCGTAGCGCGTGACAGGGCGCAGGATCTCGACATGGGGGATGTCCTGAAGCGGGCCCATATTGGCCTGCGGACGCGAGGTGCAGCCGCCGATCAGCAGCACCGGCGCGCGCGCCAGCGACGCATTGGCCACGCCGGTCACGGTGTTTGTGACACCCGGCCCCGCCGTTACCATCGCGACCCCGAGATCGCCGGTGAGTTCCGCGTGCGCATGCGCCATATGAACGGCCGCGCGCTCGTCGCGCACGTCGACGATGCGGATGCCAAGCTGTGCCGCATGGTCCCAGATCGGCTGAATATGGCCGCCCTGCAAGCCGAAGATGCGGTCCACCCCGCGCGCATGGAGGGCGCGGGCGATCCAGGCGGCGGTGCTGAGTTCATCGCGGTTCAGGTCCTGCCGCGGCGTATCGGCCGGTTGAGCGGTCATGCGGCGTCTCCTCGGTTGTTCGTTTATGCCGGACGACTGGCCTCAGTTGCCCGATGCCGTTCGTGCCGCCAGCTTTTCCTTAAGGGTGCGATGCAGGATCTTTCCGGTGGCGTTGCGCGGCATTTCGTCCGCTTGCAGAAAGACGATCTCACGCGGGCGCTTGTATCCGGCCAGTCGCGCCTTCGCCCAAGCGACCAGATCGGCTTCGCTCACATCGACGTCCGCCCGGCGCACGACAGCCGCCTGCACGCATTCTCCCCATTTGTCGTCAGGGCGGCCGACGACCGCGACGTCTTTGACCCCGGGATGGCTCGCCAGGACGCCTTCGACCTCGGAGGGGTAGACGTTCTCGCCGCCGGAAATGATGACGTTCTTCTTGCGGTCGATAAGACGGATGTAACCGTCCGCGTCACGCAGCGCGATGTCGCCGACGCTGACATAGTCGCCACGGCACGCCTCCGCCGTTTTCTCGGGATTGTTCCAGTACCCCTCGAAGCTGTAGGGACCGCAGGAGAAGAGTTCGCCGGGCGTGCCGTCCGGCACCTCCCGTCCCTCGTCGTCCAGCAGCAGGACCGGGGCGGAGCCCACCACTTCGCGCCCCACGGTCCCGAGCTTGTCGAACTGCTCGTGCGGGTGGAGCATGGTGACCCAGCCCGCCTCGGTGGAGCCGTAAAGTTCGAACAGGCCGGAATTCGGGAACATCTCCATCACCGCCCGCTTCGTCTCGACACGCGCCGGGGCCGACGAAATCATCAGCTTTGCGACCCGATCGAACCCCGCCTCGCCGCGCTCCGCGTCGGGGACGTCGAGCAACATGCTGTAGTGCGTCGGCACCAGGGAGGTGAAGGTCGCGCCTGTCGAGCCTAGGGTCCTCAGGCAGAGGGCGGGGTCGAAGCTGCTGCGCGAGAAGATCGTGACCGTCCCGCCGCAGTAGGCGAAGGCGGTGAAAAAGAAGAGCGAATTGGCGTGGCACATCGGCATCACCAGCAGGGCGTCGTCGCGGCGATGGACGCCAAGCTCCACCTCCGTCATCAGCGCCAGCATCGCCATGCCGCGGTGACTTCGGATCGCGCCCTTCGGCTGCCCCGTCGTGCCGGAGGTGTACATCAGACACCACGGATCCTCAGGGGCGATCGCCTGCTCGGGCTCCCGCTCGGCGGCTTCTTCAATGAGCGTCTCATAGAGGCGATAACCGGCAGGGGCCCGAGCGCCGCCCAGATGGACATAGCGATCCGCCGGGACGCTGAGCCGCTCGCGCACCTCCTCGATCACTTCGACGAGCGCGTCTTCGACCACAAGGGCGGAGGCGCCGCTATCGTCGAGAATGTATTCGGCTTCGGGGCCGGTCAGGCGAAAGTTGATCGGCACCGCTACCAGCCCCGCCTTGGCGGCCGCCGCATAGATCTCGGCCCATTCGACCCGGTTGTAGGCAAGGACCGCGACGCGCTCGCCCTTGGCAAGGCCGAGACCGAGCAGCGCGTTGGCGAGGCGGCAGGCCCGCGCGTTCCATTGCCGATAGGTCAGCACCCGCTCCAGGTCGCGCGCGCCGATCCGCTCGGGCTGCAAGCGCGCCTGCGCGCTCAACACTTCTCCCAGGGTTAGAAGAACCGCCATCGACTGCAACTCCCTTGAGCGGACCGGCCCGTCGTAGGCTGTCATCCTGTCGAGGTAAGCAGTTGATCTGGCAGCAGATACGCCGAGGATGAATGGCCCTGCCCACAATTCTAACGACCTTGGGCATCGACTCAAGCCTGCTGTGGCGGCTGCGGTCCACCACAGCGATAAGTCGGTGCCTGCTGACGTGGCGGCGGTGTCGTAGGTTTTTACAACCGTATGCACGGGCGCGGCGTTTCCGCGCGAGCGATGGCGACGAAGTCATTCTGGACGGAGAGGGAACCGTTATCGTCGAGGGCCTGGACTTCCAATCCTTCGACGACATGTACTGGCCGCTAGGCCGGATCGGCGACGGCCGGGTTGTTCGGCTTCGGCCTTGCGCTTACGGGCTTGGCGGCTGGTCGGTCGAGGCGACAGGGGGCTCGAACTCGGCGGGAGGCTGCACGCCATCGCGACTCTGCTCCGGCGTTGCAAGGCGGCTGCCGATTTGAAATGCGGGCGTGGCGTTGCTGAGTTCGCGCTGTAGCGCCAGCCGCGCCCGAGCGAGGCGCGAGCGTACCGTCCCCACTGGGACTCCAACGGACTCTGCCGCCTCTTCGTAAGTGAAGCCTTCGACCGCTACTTTGAGGATGATATCCCGATGTTCGGGCGACAAGCGATTGAGCGCCAATTGCAGTTCGCCGAGTTCCACGGTGGCCTCCTGGTTGCCGGAAATGGCGGGGCTGTTGTCGTGTGCCGCGTCCTCATCGACAAGTGGCTGGTGCTTGCGGCGGCGGAGCTGGTTGAGAAAATTGTTGCGCAGGATGGCAAACAGCCAAGGCCGCAACGCCTTCTCCGGGTGGTATTGATCGGCCCGGTCGATCGCAGTCAGGACGCAGTCCTGAACCAGATCCTCCGCCATGGCCATGTTGCGCGCTAGGGACAGCGCGTAGCGTTTCAGATGCGGCAACTCATTACATATACTATCTCGAACAATCGACATGAACACGCCTCCTGTTTAACGCCCCTAAAGATGGGAACAGCTCGAAATCATTTAAGAGGGGTGACCGATAGGTAATCAAAACGTCACTGAAGGGTCACGCGATGAAGACGTAGCTAGGTCTACTATCAAGAAAGCCATCATTTATCACGCGTTGACCCATAATTCATCACTGAATAGAGTAAACGTGTCCTTGACGTGGCCTGAAACTTCGGTGTGGTGGGCCGTGGTGCCGCTTCTCAGAGAAGATCCCGGTTTTCGAGATTCTCGCCCGGTGGGTCGGGACGGCATGGCCGCTCGCACAAATCCGCAGCCACCTCCCGCGACGAGGAACCGGAACGAGGTAGGCGGCGTATCTGCGTTACGACCTTCGTAGTTGTCATCACGCCCAGCGCGGCGTTGGATGCTTGAGCCTGACGAGATTCACTTGATTTTTGGGAGCAATCTGTATGGCAAGCAGCCTAACCGCTAATCTGTCGGATGTGGTCCATGCCCTCATCGAGAACGGGCAAGGCGAGGATCTGATCAATCTCATCCGTGACATGGAACCGGAACGGCAAGCTGTCGTGATCGGCTTGCCGGGGGCGGTTGAAATCTTGGGCCATCACGGACATGCCGCCGCGCTTATGCGCCTGGTCGAGGCAATGCCGAGCCGGAGTCAGGCGGATGCGCTCGCCGCATCCGACGTTGTTAAGGGACTGGCCGATCACGGACAGGCCGAGGGGGTCACGAAGCTCCTGGCGACCCTGCCGTCAGAGGGCTTGGCCAGCGTGCTTGCCGCTCCCAGAGCGGTGGAAGCCCTCGCCTATCAAGGGCAGAGCGTGCCGCTCATGGTCCTCATCGGGGCCCTGCCGAGCGAGAGTCAGGTAACCATCCTCACTGCGCCGTGGACGGTGAGGGGCCTCGCCGACAGCGGACAGGCCGAGGCGGTGGTGCAGCTTGTCGGGAACCTTCCACCGGAATCCCGCGCGACCGTCCTTACCGCGCCGTGGTCGATCAGCGAAGCGTTGATCGAGAACGGGCAGGGCGAGGCGGTTCAACGGATGAAGCAGGAATGCGCGACGGCGGAGTGGCAGGTTGGAAAATCGGACCGAACGGGATGGCCAACCCCATTGATCTGACCCGTTGAACTCGAAACTTTGATCTCTCTCAAAGACGGCGTTTCTTCAGGTCGGTAACCTGCAAGGCAGTTATGGCTTGGTCAGATCGTCAAGGAGATCAGGCCGCGCTAACAGCGGAAGGCTCATTCGGCAGAAGCACGGCAACACCGAACAAGAAGACGTGCATCCCCGTGCAGTTGCCATCACAACCAGAGGAGGCTGGGAGATGAAACACGCAAACGCAGGCTATGGTATTGGGATTCCGAAGACTCTCTTTACCGCCGTATGCACAGCCGCTTTGTTCGCGGCGGGGGCGGGCAGCGCCCATGCGGACGAGAGGCCGGGGGAGGGCGTCACCGTGCAACCCGCCGTCGCGACCTGGACCTCCGCGATACCGGTGAGTTGGGCTTTCGCCGAACTGCTCGAAGACCTTGGCTACACGGTGCAGACTCCGGTATCGCTCTCGAACCCCGTGGCGTATCTGGCGATTGCCGAAGGTGACGCGGATTATTGGCCCAACGGCTGGTTCCCGCTGCACAATCCTCAACTCCCGGACAACTTCGACGAGGTCGCCACGATCTTCGACCCGCACTGCACCGGTTGCGGCATTCAGGGTTATCTCGTCGACATTCCCTCGATTGAAGAGTACGAGATCGAGGGCATCGAGGACTTCCGCCGCGACGAGGTGAAGGAGGCCTTCGACGCTACGGGAGACGGTCGTGCCGACCTGTTCGGGTGCCCGCCTGGCTGGGGGTGTCACGAAGGCATTAACGCCATGCTCGACGAGTTCGAGTTACACGACGACATTAACCATGTGGACGCGGGCTATGCGGCGAACTTCGCCGAGGCGCTTTCGCGCATCGAGGCCGGTGAGCCCGCGCTCTATTATACTTGGGGGCCAAGCTCCTGGCTGCTGGCGCTGGTTCCCGGTGAAGACGTGATGTGGATCAACGCCCCCGGCATCCTCGAAGACGAAGCGGAACGGGCCGAAGGGATAGACGGCGCGGTGAGCGACCCGATCGAAATGGGCTTCGTCGCCGCCGACATCCAGGTCGCCGCCAACAACGAGTTCCTCGAAGAGAATCCCGCTGCCGAGGAGTTGTTCCGGCAGGTGCGCTTGCCGCTCGAGTGGATCAGCGAGGTCGACGGGATGATCGACGAGGAAGACCTGACGGATGACGACGTTCGACCGATCGTCCGCGAATGGCTCGACGAGAATCGCGAGATGGTCGACGAGTGGCTCGAAGCCGCCCGCGCGGCGGCTGAGTAAGCAAGCGGGCCGGACACGGGGCGACAGGTAGCGCCCCGTAACGGCTTTGGGTTGCTCTCGGACGGTTCGGGCCGGAGTAGCGCCGGATGGTCCCGGCGTCAGGGAGCATCCTCCGCCTTCGTCAAGGAGCCGTTACAGCAGTTTCGCACAATAAGGGAAGTTGTATTGATACGCGTCGAGAATGTAACCAAAGTTTTCGGGGCTAATCCGCAATCCGTCCTCCCCCTTCTTGAGCAGGGCAAGACGAAGACCGAAATTCAATCCGAGACCGGCCACGTCGTCGGCGTAAAGGACGCGAGTTTCAAGGTCGAAGCCGGTCAGGTCTTCGCCATCATGGGCCTCTCCGGCAGTGGTAAGTCGACCCTGATCCGCTGCTTGAACCGGCTCGTCGAACCCACCAGCGGCAAAATTTTCTTCGAGGACCCGGAGAAGGGCGAGTTGGACGTCACGGCCATGAACGTAGAGGACCTGCGGATGCTGCGGCGTCATCAGATGAGCATGGTTTTCCAGCACTTCGCCCTGTTTCCCCACCGCACCGTTCTCTCGAACACTGTTTATGGACTGGAAATTCAGGGCCGAGACAAGCAGGAACGCGAAGAAATCGGTTTGAAGATGCTGGGAATGGTGGGGCTGGGCGAATGGGCGGAAGCCTACCCCTCGGAGCTGTCCGGCGGTATGCAACAGCGCGTCGGCCTTGCCCGGGGGCTGGCGACCGAGGCCAAACTTCTCTTGATGGACGAGCCGTTTTCCGCCCTGGACCCGCTGATCCGCGTTCAGATGCAGGACGAACTGAAGAAGATCCAGGCCGAACTGGAACGCACGATCCTGTTCATCACCCACGACCTCGACGAAGCGATGTTCATCGGCAACAAGATCGCCATCATGGAGGCTGGAGAAATCATTCAGATCGGCACGCCGGAAGAAATTCTGGTCAACCCGCGCACCGAGTATGTTGCCCGCTTTGTCGAACAGGCGGACCCGACCGGGGTGATAACCGCCGGAACGATTGCGATACCCTTCCGGGGAACTGCCTTCGAGCAGGTTCGCGAGGCCGGGGAGTTGAAGTATCTCGCCCGGCAGGCCTACCCGGAAATCGAGTATGGCCTCGACCGCGACGGCCGCCTGCGGGAGGTCGTGAGCGCGGAGCGGTCCCTCACCGTCGAACCGCTGGAGTCCGTTCTGGAAGGCCGGTCTCATACGTCTCACGAGCGCCGTCGCGACGACACGCTTCTGACCTGCACCAATCGGACGGTGTTGCGGAAGCTTCTGCAGGGGCGCACCTATTCGACCTTGCCCATTGTCGTGACGGACGAGGACGGCTGCGCCGAGGGGATTGTCGACGAGATGGAGTTGATCGGCGCCATTCTCGAAAAGAGAGGCGTTAGCGAAGAAGAAGCCGAGGCCGGGATAGAGGCGCCGCGAGGGCGCTCCTCAACGGCTTAAACAGTGTTGTAAATCCGGAGACCTGCCGTGATCGATCCGACCGTGGTTCCCGTGGCCGTCGCCTTCAATCCGTTCGATGTCCTCGACGTTCCGGCGCGAGAGTGGATCACCCTTTTGGTCGACTGGATCGTCGCGGTCTTCCGGGACTTCTTCCGGGCCTATATCAGTCCCCCGGTACGCGCCGTGATGGAGGCCGTCCACTGGGCGTTCAGCTCCATTCCGCCCCTGCTCTTCTTGGCGCTCGTCTTTGCCTTGGCGTGGTGGGCCGCTTCCTGGCGGGTGGCGCTCTTTTCAGTGATCGCCTTGGCCGTCGTGGGCTTCATGGATGTCTGGAGCCCCTTCATCACCACGCTCTCGCTGGTTACGACGGCGGTGGTTTTCTCGATGCTCATCGGGTTGCCGATCGGGATCCTGTGCTCGCGAAGCGATACTCTATACACGCTGATACGCCCGGTCCTGGACATCATGCAGACAACGCCGCCCTTCGTGTATCTGGTGCCTGCCGTGATGCTTTTCGGGATCGGCAACGTGCCGGGGCTGATCGCCACGATCATTTTCGCCATGCCGCCGGTCATCCGTCTGACCAATCTGGGAATCCGTCAGGTCTCGGAAGATCTGGTCGAGGCGGGGATCGCCTTCGGGTCCACGCCACGGCAGATGTTGTGGAAGATCCAGGTCCCGCTGGCGCTCCCCACGATCATGGCGGGCATCAACCAGACGATCATGCTGTCGCTTTCGATGGTGGTGATCGCCGCGATCATCGGAGCGGGCGGACTCGGACTGGAAGTCTACGCCGGTCTGGAACGCCTCAACATCGGGCAAGCCTTCGTCGGTGGCATCGGCATCGTCCTGCTGGCCATGGTCCTGGACCGCATCACGCAGGGGCTGGGGGAACATGCCCCAGGCCGCCGCAAATCCAAATGAGCGAGCGCGGAAGGGCAGGGTGCCGGGCAGTAGCCGCCAGGTGCGGTAGATCAAGGCAAGGCCGGAGTATAAACCAAGATCGCGTACTGGGTTTATAAGTCGTCTGCCGGGCTATTCATTTAACATATAGATGGTTGAGATATCCAGGTAGGCTATGACGCAGATCGTCAAAGCTGAGCCTGGGGTGTGACCGCCCGGTACCGCCCGGTATAGTGCGTGTCCTCCCGGTGACATTAGAGTTATCGATGCGTGCATTCCCGTATTCATCTTTGAATCACGCCCATCCGTGTAATAAGCAGAAGAGTAATAAGAACAACGAGGGGAACATTATGTGTATTATTCGAGAGTCCATATCCGGGGAGGTTCCGCATCTAAAGCGTTACGCGGTCTCCCTGACGCGGGATCGAGCCGTGGCGGAAGACCTTGTACAGGACTGTGTAGAGACGGCGATCAAGCGTGCGAAGCAGTACGAGCCGGAGATGGCCTTGCGGCGCTGGCTGTTCGCGATCCTGCGCAACACCTATTTCAACCAGCGCCGCCGACGTCAACGGCTGCCCTTCGTGGAAGAGGGCTTTGCGGAGGGCCAGCTTCCCGCAATGTCTTCAAATCAAGAGGCCAATGTGGCGCTCGGTGAAGTGCAATCCAAACTGGATTGTCTGCCGCCGGAACACCGGGACGTTCTTGTCATCGTGGTCGTCGAAGGCTCGACCTATGAGGAGGCGGCGGCGGCCCTTGGGGTGGCCACCGGGACCGTCCGGTCGCGCCTTGCCCGGGCGCGGCTGACGTTACGGCGCGAGCTTGGCCACGAACCGCCCGCCTTCGGCGGCGACACCGAGGCCGCTGCGGAGGCCGGTGGGGGCCGTTTGTCCTGATGACGCGGTTTCCCGGCAGCGGCCGTGCTGGCGATGCTTACGCGGCGGAATCGCGCTGCACGTCCTTTAATTCCCGGCCCAGCAGGTCGGCGAGGCGGTTCATGCCGGAGATCCCGGCGCGGGCTTCGGCTTGGCTGTTGTAGTTCGTGTTCGTGTTGACGTCGTAGGTCACGGCGGTGCCGTCGCTTGCGCGCACGAACTCGATCCCGGCGACCTCGATGCCGTTGGCGGCGAGGAAACTGCGATAGCGTTTCAGGATCGGATCGCTGAAGCCGTCGAGGATCTCGAACTTCTCCCGGCCGGAGGGCAGGGCGCAGGCATCCGCCGGGCACAATTCGAAGCCGTCGCTGGTGTCGACCCGCACGGCGTAGAGGAATTCGCCGCCGATGAACTCGCAACGGGTGATGCACGGCTCCTCCGCCCGCACGTATTGCTGCACCAGCCATGTCCCGTCGAGCGGCCATGCGGTCGCCGGATCGTCCAGGATTGCCGTCAGTTGAGCCTCGCTTTCCACCAGTTGCACTCCGGCCCCGGCACCGCCACGGTTGGGTTTCAGGATCAGCGGCCAGTCCCCCAGCGCGCGAGCGGCCTCCACGACCTGATCGCGGCCCACGGCGCCAATCGTGTGCGGCGTCGTCACGCCAGCGGCTTCGAGACCCGCGTACTGGGCCAGCTTGTCGATCTCCAGCGCCGTCGCGCGACTGTCGTTGATCACCCGGCGTCCGTGAGCTTCCAGCCAGCGCAGCACATGGCGCGTCAGTTCCGGCGCATAGCGATGGTCGCGGGTATGCGACGAGGCGCTCATCCGATTGTAGAAAACACCCGTCGGCGGCGGAACCTTCGCATCGACGCGGCCCTCCGCCAGATGCCACGCTTCGAAGGGCAGGCCACGTGCCTCCAGCGCTTCGAACAGCGGCGCGGTCCAGGCGTCGTTTTCATGAAGGATGTGGATCTTCGCCATGAATCGGGTCCCGTTAGCGTAAGTGGCGTAACAAGCTGCTCTGCGAAGGCAGAATGGGGCCTGCATGGCCGAGTGACAAGCGGCGGGCATTGCTTTGACGCGCGCCGTTCCCAAGTTTGCGTCAGGATCTTTCATGTGCGAAGCGTGGAGAGGCACCGCCATGGCCGACTCAGCCGAAAGACGCAACCTGTGGCCCGAGCACCCGGATTACCGGGTGGATTTCGTTCCCACGGAGAAGCGCGTGCGGGGCGTCCACGCCGGGACGACAATCGTGGATTCCACGAACGCCCGGCTCATGCTCGAAACCGGCCACACGCCCGTCTATTACTTTCCGGCTTCCGACGTGCGCCTCGATCTTCTCTCCCCCAACAGCAGTTCCACCTTCTGTCCGTTCAAGGGCGAGGCGAGCTACTGGGACCTGAGCGTCGGCGGGCAACACCTGAAGGACGCGGTTTGGAGCTATCGCGAGCCGTTTCCGGAAACGCGGTCGATACAGGGCTGGCTGGCGTTCTACTGGAACGCGCTGGAGCACTGGTACGAGGAAGACGAGGAGGTCTTCGTGCATCCGCGCAACCCCTATGTGCGGATCGACGTGCGCCAGACCAGCCGCCCAGTGCGGGTACTTGCGGGTGGTGCGACGGTTGCTGAGAGCACGCGGGCGCGTTTGCTGTTCGAGACCGGCCATCCCACCCGGTTTTACCTGCCGCCCGAGGACGTCCGCACCGACCTGCTCCGTCCCAGCCAGACGACGAGCGGTTGCCCCTATAAAGGCTTTGCCCGCTATTGGTCGCTGGAGCTTGAGGGCGCAAGCTGGCCCGACCTGGTTTGGAGCTACCCGACGCCGTTCGACGAGGTGCGCCGCGTCGCCGATTATTTGTGCTTTTACGAGGAGCGCTGCGACGCGGTAGAGCTTGACGGAGAGCGCCGCGCGCGACCGTCCGCCCCGACGAGGTGAGCGTTGGAGCGGGATGAGTTCATCTGCGCATCGCCGTCCCGCACCAAATGAGGCGCGTTCGGCAACCGCCGACGAGCGGCTGCTTCAAGGGTCGCCGTTAGAGCATTTTCAGGCGAAGTGGATACCGGTTCGCCGCCCGGAAAATGCGCAACAACAAAGGGCTAGAGCCTCTATCGTGAACCCTTTTGAACGAAACAGGCTCTAATGGCGGCTACGTCCCGTCGCCGCCGATCATGTCGAGCAGCCTGCGCGCATCTTGCGCCGCGTAGCCTGCTTCGTCGTTGTCGAAGAAGCAGTAGGCGTCCTTGCCGTTTGCGCGCCAGTCCAGGAATTGGCTCGCCCAGCCTTTCAGCGTCTTATCGTCGTATTGGCCCTTGTACGCTCCGTCCGGCCCGTGGAGACGGACATAGGAGAAGTCGGCGGTCAGTTCGACGGGGGAGCGGCGGCCCGCGAGGTCGTAGGCGCAGAACGCGGCTCCGTGTCGTCTCAGGATGTCGTGGATTTCGGGCGTGAACCAGCTCTCGTCGCGGAATTCAAACGCGTAGCGATGGTCTTTCGGCAACGCGCCAAGAAAGCCGTCCAGCCGCTCGGCATTGACGGTCCAGTTCGGCGGAAGCTGGAAAAGGAGAGGACCGAGCTTGTCACCCAGAACCGCGATCCGCTCGAAGAGGCGGGCGCTGCTTTGCTTCGGGTCCTTCAGCTTTTTCATGTGGGTGATGTAGCGGCTGGCCTTGCAGGCAAAGACGAAGTCTTTCGGCGTGGCGTCGCGCCACTCCGCCAGAACTTCCTTCGACGGCAGACGGTAGAAGGTATTGTTGATTTCGGCCGCATCGAAGACGCGGCTGTACGCGTCGATAAAGTGCTTGGGCTGAGTGCCCTCCGGATAAAACGGGCCGACCCAGTGGTCGTAGTGCCATCCCGAGGTTCCGATGCGGATTTGTGCCATGGGTGTACCCAACCGCTCTTAACTTTGGACGCGGAGTCTTACCAGACGTACTTCTTCAGCCCGGCGAGACCCCGGCGGGCGTAAAGCATCACGAAGATCAGCAAGGCTCCGAACATGACGAGCCGCCATGCCCCCAGCGCCCGGAAGTATTCCTGGAATCCGATCAGCAGGAAGCCGCTGAACAGCGAGCCCCAGAGAGTGCCGCGTCCGCCGACATAGGTGATCGTCAGGATCTCCACCGTGCGCGGCACGCCGAACTCCTGTGGGGTTGGCGATAGAATACCGAGATAGTGGGCGTAAAACCCCGCCACGATGCCGGTGAGGAAGCTGGCGAGGGTGAAGTTGATCAACTTGTAGCGCGTGGTGCTGATACCAAGGCTTTCGGTGGCAAGCTGGTCCTCGCGCAGGGCCTTGAAAGCCAGGCCGTACTTCGAGCGGACCAGGACGGTCATGAAGGTCATGATCGCCGCGCCGATCACCAGCAGCAGATAGTAGTAGTTCAGGTGATTTCCGCGCGAAAAGTCGATCCCGAAGATGTCCGGGAAAGGCGCGACCGACAGCCCCAGCATTCCGCGCGTAACGTCCGGGGTGTTCGAGATGGTGAACCGGATCGCCTCGCCGATGAAAAACGTCATCAGCGCCAGATAAAGGCCGCGCAGCCGCAGCGACACCAGCCCCGTCAAGAATCCGAGCAAGGCGCAGACGAAGCCCGCCAGCAACAGCCCGAGCCAAGGAGAAACGCCGAAGTGCAGCCAGGCCAGCGCCGAAGTGTAGGCTCCGGCAGCGATAAAGCCCGCGTAGCCGAAGTTGATCAATCCGGCATAGCCGATCATCAGATCGTAGATCGCAGCGAACAGGCCGAACATCACCGCCGAGATGAACACCGTGGTGATGAAGGCGCTATCGCTGAAGTAGGGTACGAAGACCAGCAACCCCAGAACGATGGCGATTTTCACCGTGCGCCAGGGCGTCAGTTCGCTCAGGAATCGCGGCCGGGCGGTGCTCTTTGACCGGCGTTCCGTTTCCGCCGTCATGGCCGGTCTCCCTTTGCCGAAGAGAACAGGCCGTAGGGACGGAAGATCAGCACCAGGACGATCAGCCCGGCGGTAATCACGTGTTGCCAGCCGGATGCCAGGAAGAAGGTCGTGTACGCCTCGATCACGCCGAGCAGCAGTCCCGCCGCGATGGCGCCCGGCACGTTGCCGAGGCCACCCAGGATCACCGCCGCGATCGACTTGATGACCGGGTGAAAGCCGACCGTGGGATAGGCCGGGAAAATCCCGATCAGCAACGCTCCGGCGATCCCCGCCAAGGCAGCGCCCAGGCCGAAGGTGTAGGTGTAAACCCGGTTCACGTCGATGCCGAGGGTCTGCGCCGCTTCCGGGTCCTGTCCGGTGGCGCGGATCGCCTTGCCCATGCGCGTGTAACGGATGAAGAGGCCCAGCATGGTGACGATCAAGGCCGACGCGCCAAGGATCATCAGGCGTTCGTTCGTCACGAAGATCGGCCCGATCTCGGTCATCCCCGACACCAGTTGCGGGACGCCGCGCCGGGTGCTGCCGAAGGTCAGCAGCGCCAGATTCTGCAACACGATCATCAGGCCGATGGTCAGGACGAAGGCGTCCAACAGCCAGTCCCGCCCCGCCCTTCGGCGTAAGTTCGCGATCAGCGTGCGCTCCACCAGCACGCCGAAGACGAAGAGCACCGCCGCCGCCGCACCGATTCCCAGGATGAAAGGCGCATCCATGAAGACAGCCACGAAGAACATGACGTACGCACCCAGCATAAAGAACTCCCCGTGCGAGAAGTTCTTCACCCCCATCAACCCGAAGATCAGCGACAGCCCGCACGCCATCAGCGCGTACATCGATCCGCGGACCAGGCCCTGAAGCATGATCTCGGCGAGGATTATGGGTTCGAGCAGCACGCTTATGCCCATCAGATCCACTCCCTGATGATCGCCTCGATGCGCGGCTGGATGTCCTCGCGCGGTCCCTCGTGGCTGTTCCGGCCAAGCTTCAACACGTAAATGTAGTCGGCGATCTGCATGGCCTTTCGGACGTTCTGGTCAACGATCAGGATCGTGTAGCGCTGCTCCTTCAGGCGCGCGATCTCCTGGTAAACCGTGTCCACCAGCTTGGGCATGAGCCCGACCGAAGGTTCGTCGAGCAGCAGTGTTTTGGGGCCCGTCATGGTCAGGCGCGCGATCTCCAGCATCCGTTGCTCTCCGCCGGAGAGCACGCCCGCCAGCATTCGCCGCTTTTCCTTCAGGCGGGGGTAGCGTTCGTAGACCTCCTCGAAAGCGCTCGCCACCGCCTTGCGGTCGTTCCGCAGAATCCAGGCTCCCAGCTCCAGGTTCTCCTCGACCGACATCTTCGGGAAGACGCTGTGGCCTTGGATCAGATAGGCGATGCCGTGGCGCAGCATGTCCTTGGGCTGTTGATCGCGGAGCGAGACGCCGTCGTGCCGGATCTCCCCTTCGCTGGCTCGCAGGTAGCCGTAGATCACCTTTAACAAGGTCGACTTGCCCGCCCCGTTGGGGCCGATGATCACGGTGACCAGGCCATCGCTCGCGGTGAGATCGATGCCTTGGAGAATCGGCACTTCCTTCGTGTATCCGGCGGTAACCCCCTGGATCTCCAGCGCCATCGCTTACTGTCCCAGGTACGCTTCGATCACGGCGGGATCGTTGCGGACCTCTTCCGGTGTGCCCCGCGAGATGTTGGCGCCTGCCGAAAGCACCGTTACCGTCTCGCACAGTTCGCCGACATGCGGCATTTCGTGGCTGATGAGCAGGAAGGTCTTGCCTTCGCGGCGGTTCAACTGCTGGACGATCTCGATCAGCACCTCGATCAACGCCGGGCTGATCCCGTTGAACGGCTCGTCCAGGAGGACCAGGGCGGGGTCGTTCATCATCGTGCGGACGAACTCCAACAGCTTCTTTTGGCCGCCTGATATCTCGATGGCGGGCTGCTGCGCCAGGCGATCCAACTGCGCCATCTCCAAAAGCTCGTAGGCGCGATTCTCCGCAGCGCCCCGCGTCCAGGAACTGCGCACCGTGGGCACCAGCATGTTATCCAGCAAGGTCATTTCGTTGAACACGCGGGCGACCTGAAAGGTGCGGCCGATACCGGCGGCGGCGATGGCATGGATCGATTTGTTGGTGATGTCCCGGCCATTGAAGACCACGCGGCCGCCGTCGGCGGAATAGATCCCGTTGATCACGTTGAACAGCGTCGTCTTGCCCGCCCCGTTCGGCCCGATTACGCCCTGGATGCGGCCTGTCTCCAGCGAGAGTTCGACATTGTCCAGGACGACAAGACCGCCGAACCGCTTTATCAGGTTTTCGACTTCAAGCAGCGCCATCGACGCGACCTGTGGCCATCATTACGGGAGCTCCCGCGAGGAAAATGGTGGGTGGTGGTCCGGCGGCGTTGGCGGAACGACGCCGGACCGTGACACCGACAACCGTCAGATCCAGGGCGGTTGCTGGAAATCTTCCTCGGCATGTTCCAGCGGCCAAATGATCTTCGTTTCGCCGCCCATAAGCTGCACCATCGGGAAGAAGAAGCCTTCCTCGAAGCCGCCCACCTTGACTTCGTTGTAGCACATGGCCCGCTCCCCGGGCTCCTCGGCGAAGTCGTAGAAGTGCCACACGCCCTGGTGCTGAATGTTTCGCGCCGTCTCGATCAGGGCGTCGCGCTCCATCGATCCGGCTTCGTTGATCACCTTGATGGAAATCCGCATGTAGTCGTACGAATGCCCGGCCGGCGCGATCGCAGGCTCCTCGTCGAAGCGGTCCCGGTAACGCTCCAGCCATTCGGTTTGATAAGGGGCGATGGCGCGCGGCGAGTCCATCGCGACGGTGTAGTCGGAGGCATCCCCGGTCAGGTCGTACCACTCGGGGAACCACGTCAGGCCGTGGCCCAGCAGCAAGGCGGGCATCCGCTGCGCGCGGAACTGCGTGACGAAGTTCGATGCGCCGACGCTGCCCGTGGTGGTCATGCCGACCAGGGACACGTTGTTCGCACGGTAGCGGGTCAGCAGCGCCGTGAACTCGGTCTCATCCAGCGCGGTGACATCGTAAGGCATGACATCGAAGCCCGCCTCGCCAAGCTGTTCGACCAGCGCGTCGCCCCAGCCCCGACCGAAGTCGGTATCCTCGACCATCACGGCGGCATTCATCGTGGGCGGGCTCCACAGTCCTTCGTCCATGAAGTGGCCCAGCGGCTCACCGTACAAACCCGCGAAGATCGGCGGCGAGGCCCAGCCCTTGAACCAACCGGCATAGCGTTCCGGGTCCTCGTTGATCTTCTCGCAAATGAACTGGGATTCGCCGTTGTGACCGATGTGGACGATACCGAGGTCCGCCGTCGCGTCCGTCATCGCCATGGCGACGGAGGAGTGCCAGCCCGCGACCATCATCTCCACGCCCTGACGATCGACCGCATCGCGCACCGCGCGGGTCGCGGATTCCGGATCGGACTCGCTATCGACGAAAACCAGTTCGATGTCGCGCTCTTCGCCATTGACGCGCACCGGTACCTCACCGGCCTCTCGCGCGTCTTCAAGCGCCATGATCGCGCCCTGGCGGAAAGCCTCGCCGGTGCGGCTTGCCGGGCCGGTCATCGGGCCCATCACCCCAAGCCGGAGCGTTCCCTGCTGCGCCTTGACGCCGCGCGGGAAGGCGAGGGTGAGGGCGCCCGCAACAGCCGCGGTGCCCGTGGATTCAAGGAATCGGCGGCGGCTGACGGTGTGGCGCGGGCGGGCGGGGACCCGGATCGGGCCTTTTTGCGTCCTGTGAGCCATGCTTCAGTCCTCCCTGCATTAACATCACCACCCACGAGGCTGGACAGATGCCGGAGGCCAAAACGGGTGGCTCTACGTCTCACCACCCCCTACCGTCGGAAGCGTTAGATGCTCTTGTTCTTGCAGGTCTCTTTGCAAATCGGCTTGGCCCAAGCACCCCCGGTTAACCTCTAACTCGCTTCGAGTGGCGCAGGATCAGATTAATCGGGAATACGTGTTTCGACAAGCATGTACGACTATAGGAAGGCCTCTTCTTCCGAGAACCACCAGCGAGTGCGGGTTCACAATGTCCGCGTCCTGCACTCTCTTCGCCAGTTCATCATAGCTGGCGGCCCGCTCTATCGAAATGCGACGATTTCTGGCACAAATGAACCCTGTTCGTCCGTTTTGGCCCTTACCGTGCCGCCCCCCAAAGTCAGATACTTTTGATTCCCCGCTTAATGAAGTCATCGGCAGCGGGCAATCGCAACGCAATTAACACAAAAGGGGGTAGCCATGCCTTACGCAAATGCGGTCACCGCCGTCTTCGCGGGTTTCGCCGTTGCAATGGCGACTGCCTCGGCGCCGCTTGCGGCGCAGGGTGGGGAGGAGGTTCCGCTTTACGACAATATGGGCGATTACGGGCGCACGATCACGACGGACTCGGAGAAGGCCCAAGCCTATTTCGATCAGGGACTGCGCCTGGGCTACGCCTTCGCCCGGACGGAGGGGGCCAGTTCGTTCCAGGCGGCGCAGGAGCACGATCCGAACTGCGCCCTCTGCGCCTGGGGTGAGGCCTGGGCTCTGGGTCCATACCAAAACAATCCCGGCGGTGTCGGTGCGTACGAGGACGCGCACGCCGCTGCGCAGCGGGCCGTCGAGCTGGCGGGCGAGGCCGAGCCCTGGGAGCAGGCGCTGATCGAGGCGATGGCCATGCGTTATCCGGAGCCCGCCGACGGTGCCGATACGCAATTTGACACGGAAGGCTACGCCGAGGCCATGCAAAAGGCGGCGGAGGCGCACCCGGACAATCTCGATGTGCGTACGCTCCACGCCGAATCCCAGATGATGTTTCGCCCTTGGAACCTTTACGACGAAGAGGGCGAGCCTTATGAGGAGACTAGGGCGGCAGTCGGGGAACTTGAGGCGATCCTCGCCGAGGACTTGCATCATACCGGGGCCTGTCACCTCTACATCCATGCGGTGGAAGCCTACGAACCGGCCCGGGCCGAAGCTTGCGCGGACGTGCTTGCCGAGGGCATCCCCGGGGTCAGCCACATCCAGCACATGCCCTCGCATATCTACATGAATATCGGCCGCTATGGCGACGGCGTGCGTGCCAACCAACAGGCCCGCATGATGGATCAGGCCGCCGTTCACGGCGAGGGAATCAGCGTCTATGGGCCCCACAACACGATGATGCTGCTTTACGGCGCCTGGATGGACGGGCAAAGCGGCGTGGCCTTCTCGGCCGCTCAGGACCTCGCCCGTGAACGGCCGGAAGACACCTTCCATCAGTATCTCCAGCTTGTGCGTTTCGGTCGCTGGGACGAGCTACTGGAACACGATACCGGGCCGGAGGAGGATTTCCAGGCGGCGATGTGGACCTTCGCGCGCGGACTTGCGCATCTGCGCACCGGCGGCGAAGCGGAGGCCGAAGCGGCGGTGGAAAGCATCCGCGCGATCCGCGAGGACACGCCGGAGGATGCGACCTATCACTTCTTCCTGCATTCGCAACGCGCGCTGCTCGGCATCGCGGAAGGCATTCTGGCCGGGGAGATCGCCGCCGCCGCGGGAGACTTGGAGACTGCCGAAGAGCATCTGCGCGAGGCCGTCGCCCTGGAGGACGGCTTGGGCTACGCGGAGCCCGAACCCTGGCCGATCCCGGCGCGCCATGTGCTGGGCGCGGTCCTGCTGGAGGCGGGCCAAGCGGAAGCGGCGGAAGCGGTCTATCGCGAGGCGTTGGAAGTGCATCCCGACAACGGCTGGTCGCTGAGAGGTCTGGAGCAGAGCCTTGCCGCTCAAGGCAAGGACGCCGAAGCGGCCGAAGCTGGCGAAACGTTCGAACAAGCGTGGCAAAGGGCCGACGTCTGGCTGCCCGGCTCGCGGTTCTGACCGGTCGCTGAAAAGGCTTGCATGGAGCGCGGCGATCCGGGACGCGCTCCATGCCTGCCCAACGGTCGAGCCGTCTCGTTGCTATTTCGCGGCCGTGTTGATGCCTTTCCGGGATGTAATGAGACCGTAGGCCTGCGGCTCACGGTGACGGTCGAAGTTGAA
>SKZV01000247.1 GCA_007127165.1 Rhodovibrio sp.
ACCGGGCGCAGTTGAAGATATTTTCTTTTTATCTCTGGGGTTTGGCAGCCTTTGTGGCGTTCGGATTCCTCGACCACATCTATGGCGTCTAGAGCGCCGTTCCGATTGAATCGGAACGGCGCTCTAGATTCCCGTTTTTGCGCATTTTCTAGCGGCGAACCGGTGTCCACTTCGCCGGAAAATGCTCTAAGTTTCGTTCCAGGATACCCTGTTTCCGGTGAGTGGCGCCCAGATCGCAGCTTTTTCAGAGCGCGGTGGATATTTCCCGCACGCACCATCATGCTGAACACATTGAGTTGGCCAATCGCGAGGCGATCATGACACGCAACACTGCGCCGGAAAACAATGACCACCAGACGGGCAAGCCCGACGAGGCTTCGGAAATCGCGCCGGACGTTCGCGACAACCAGCTTGAAATCGCAATCGGGCGGCAGGTGCGGCTTTACCGGCAGCAGTTGAACATGACGGTCAGCGACGTGGCGAAGCTGGCGAAACTGTCGCCGGGCATGCTTTCGAAGATCGAAAACGGGATGACGTCGCCGTCGCTGGCGACCCTGCGCTCGCTCTCGCAGGCGCTCAACGTGCCGGTGACCTCGCTGTTCCGGAAGTACGACGACCAGCGCGATGCCGTTTACGTGCCCGCGGGCCAAGGCCTTCTGATCGAACGGCGCGGCACGCGGGCGGGTCACGAGTACCGTCTGCTCGGCCACGCGGTGGGCAAGCGGATCAATATGGAGCCCTATCTGATCACGTTGACGGAGAAATCCGAGATCTTTCCTCTATTCCAGCACGAGGGCCTCGAGTTCATCTACGTTCTGGAAGGCGAGATGATTTACCGTCATGGCGGGCAAACATTTCACATGCAAGAAGGCGATTCGCTCTTTTTCGACTCCGACGTGACGCACGGGCCGGAAGAGCTGCTCAAGCTTCCGATTCGCATGCTCTCGTTACAGGCGCGCGTGGTCGACTGACGCTGATTGTATATTCCTGCCAGTAAATTTCGTTTCCCCTGTTGCCAAAACATTCAAGATCAACGTATCTTCCCGCCTGAATTATCGGATCGACGTAATCAGCTCGTTTTTATCAAGCCAGTCTTAATCGGACCGGCTTCATTAAGAGGGAAGGCTCGCCCATGTGTGGTATCGTCGGGCTCTTCGCGAAGAGTTCCAGGGTTGAAGAGAAGTTCGGCCAACACCTCTCCGCGATGCTCATCGAAATGGCGGATCGCGGACCTGACAGCGCTGGCGTTGCGGTCTACCGCAACGGCGTTCCAGAAGGTTGGACCAAGGTCACCCTCTGTCACCGGCAGGACCCGGCTTACGACTGGGATGTGCTTGCGGCCCAGGTGTCCGCTTGGCTTGGGGAAACCGTCCCGGCGGAGCGGCGGGGCAGCCATGCCGTTTTGCGGGTTCCGGCGGCGCTTGAAAAGCTCCGTCCGTGGCTCGATGCGAATCACCCGGACATCCGCCTCGTCAGCGCCGGGACCAAGATCGAGATCTTCAAGGAGAAGGGACATCCGCGCGACGTCTCCAAGAGCTTCCAATTGGAGGACATCAACGCGACGCACGGCCTCGGTCATACCCGCATGGCGACCGAGAGCGCGGTGACGACAGCGCACTCGCATCCCTTTTCGACCGGCCTGGATCTGTGTCTGGTGCACAACGGCTCGCTGTCGAACCATAACCGCCTGCGGATGGTCCTCGAACGCCGCGGCATCGAGTTTCAGACCGACAATGACAGCGAAGTGGCCGCGGGCTATCTGACGTGGCGATTGCGCGAAGGCGACGACCTCGAAACGGCCCTGAAAGCGGCGAGCCGCGATCTGGACGGCTTTTACACCTTCGCCGTGGGGACGCGGGACGGTTTCGCCGTGATGCGGGACCCAATCGCTTGCAAGCACGCCGTACTGGCGGAAACCGACGAATGGGTGGCGATGGCTACCGAGTTTCGGGCGATTGCCGTCTTGCCGGGCGCGGAGAAGGCGGCCGTCTGGGAGCCGCAGCCGGGCCGGGTCTATAGCTGGAACCGCGAAGGCGCCACCGTCTCCGCACCGGAGTTCGCGCTGTGAGCGCCGTGGAGCAGGCTGCGCCGATGGTCTTCGATCTCGACGAGACCGAACTGCGCGAGGTCAACAGCCGTCTTCAGGCCGTCAAGCCGAAAGACAACATGCGCGACTTCCTGTTGAGCAACCCGCGCGGCAAGCACAACCTGGCCGTGGGCCTGGATGCGGACATGAGGGCGCGGATCGACGGACACGTCGGCTTTTACTGCGCCGGTATGAACAAGCGGGCCGAGATCGTCGTGAATGGTCACGCTGGGCCGGGCGTGGCGGAAAATATGATGTCCGGCACGGTGCGGGTACGGGGCAACGCCTCGCAGTCGGCGGGGGCCACTGGGCACGGCGGTCTGCTCGTGATCGAAGGCGATGCCTCCTCGCGCTGCGGTATCTCGATGAAGGGGATCGACATCGTCGTGGCGGGGTCGGTGGGCCACATGAGTGCTTTCATGGCGCAGAAGGGCCACCTCGTGATCTGCGGCGACGCCGGTGGCGGGCTTGGAGATTCGATCTATGAGGCGGTGATTTTCCTGCGCGGAAAAGCCGCCAGCCTCGGTGCGGACTGCGTCGAAAAGGAGATGCGGCCGGAGCACAGGGAAACGCTGGAACGCCTGCTTCGCGAGGCCGGAATCGAGGCCGACCCTGCCGAATTCCGGCGCTATGGCTCGGCGCGCACACTCTATAACTTCCAGGTGGACAATGCAGATGCGCTATAACCTTTGCCGACAGGGAGGTCTGCGATGACCGTGGACCCGCGCGCACAGCGCCCTTCGTCCCTTTTCTCTCCCAATGTCATTCACGAAATTCAGCGCGCGGCGGACCAGGGCGTCTACGACATCCGCGGATTTGGCGCCAAGCGGCAAGTACCGCACTTCGATGACCTGCTGATGCTCGGCGCGTCCGTGTCGCGCTATCCGTTGGAAGGCTATCGCGAGGCCTGCAATACCAGCATCACGCTGGGAACCCGCTTCGCCAAGACGCCACTGGAACTCGACATTCCGATCACCATCGCCGGGATGAGCTTCGGCGCGCTTGGCAGCCATGCAAAGAAGTCGCTGGGCTGGGCCGCGAGCGAAATGGGAACCAGCACGACGACCGGCGACGGCGGCATGACCAACGAGGAGCGCGAGGCTTCGAAGCACCTTGTCTACCAGGTGTTGCCGTCGCGCTACGGGATGAATCCCGACGACCTCCGCCGGGCCGACGCGATCGAGGTGGTGGTCGGGCAGGGCGCCAAGCCGGGCGGCGGCGGTATGCTGCTCGGGCAGAAGATCAATCCGCGCGTCGCCGGAATGCGCGACCTGCCGGAAAACATCGACCAGCGCAGCGCCTCCCGTCATCCGGACTGGACCGGGCCGGACGACCTGGAGATCAAGATCCAGGAGTTGCGGGAGATCACCGGATGGGAGAAGCCGATCTACGTGAAGGTCGGCGCGACCCGCACCCGCTTCGATACCGCGCTTGCGGTGAAGGCCGGGGCCGACGTGGTGGTGCTGGACGGCATGCAAGGGGGGACGGCCGCGACGCAGGACGTCTTTATCGAGCATGTCGGCATCCCCACGCTTCCGGCGCTGCGCCAAGCGGTTCAGGCGCTGCAGGAGATGGAGATGCACCGCAAGGTTCAACTCATCGTTTCCGGCGGAATTCGGAGCGGCGCGGATGCCGCGAAAGCGCTGGCAATGGGGGCGGACGCGGTGTCCATCGGCACGGCCGCGATGGTGGCGCTGGGCTGCAACAAGCCGGTTTACGTCGAAGACTATCATAAGTTGGGCGTCGAGCCGGGCTGTTGCCACCACTGCCACACTGGGCGATGCCCGGTCGGAATCACGACGCAGGACCCGGCGCTGGAAGAACGTCTGCCGCCGGAGAAGGGCGCTCGGCTGATGCGGAACTACCTGCGCACCATGGTATACGAGTTGCAGACCCTGGCCCGCGCGTGCGGTAAAAGCAACGTCAACAATCTGGAGCCGGAGGACCTTGTCGCGCTGACGATAGAGGCGGCGGCGATGGCACAGGTTCCGCTCGCAGGAACCGATTGGGTACCCGGACGAGGAGGATTTTGAGCTATGACGGAACAGCGCGACCTAAAAAAGGCTAGGCTTGAACAGGGAGCCACCGGAATGACGACGACAACGGACTTGGCCAAGGCGGCCAAGGACAAAGGAATCAAATATTTCCTGATTAGCTTCGTGGACATGGGCGGCGCGTTGCGCGCCAAGCTCGTGCCAGCCGCTGCGATCGGAGAGATGCAAAAGAACGGTGCGGGCTTTGCGGGCTTCGCCGCCATCATGGACATGACTCCCGCGCATCCCGACATGTTCGCGGTGCCGGATCCGGAGAGCTTGATTCAACTCCCCTGGAACCATGAGGTTGGCTGGCTGGCGTCCGATCTGTGGATGGACGGTCACCCGGTGGAGAGTTCGCCACGCGTTATGCTGAAGCGGATGGTGAAGAAGGCCGAAGCGCACGGCTTTCGCCCGAAGACCGGCGTGGAGTGCGAATATTTCCTGATCAAGCCGGATCAGCTTGCCCTGGCGGACGATCTCGATACCGCCGCGAAGCCCTGCTACGACCAGTCGGCCCTGATGCGCAAGTACGACGTGATCAAGGCGATCTGCGATGCGATGTTGGATCTAGGCTGGGAGGCTTATCAGAACGACCACGAGGACGCCAACGGCCAGTTCGAAATGAACTGGACCTACGACGACATGCTGATAACGGCCGACCGTCACACCTTCTTCAAGTACATGGTGAAGTCGATTGCCGAGCAGCATGGCCAGCGCGCCACCTTCATGCCCAAGCCCTTCAAGCACCTGACAGGCAGCGGCTGCCACGCACACGTCTCGCTGTGGGACAAGGAAGGCAAGCGCAATCTGTTCCACCACGACACCGACGCAATGGGCATGTCGGAAGTGGCTTACCATTTCCTGGGCGGCATCCTTCACAGTGCCGAGGCGCTCTGCTCGCTGTTCAATCCCACGGTGAACAGCTACAAGCGGATCAACGCGACCACAACGACGTCCGGGGCAACCTGGTCGCCGAATGCCGTTACTTATTCCGGCAACAATCGCACCCACATGATTCGCATTCCGGATCCCGGCCGTTTCGAACTGCGCTTGATGGACGGAGCCGCAAACCCGTACCTGATGCAGGCGGGCGTGCTGGCTGGCGGGCTGGACGGAGTCGAGAATGCGCGCGCTCCTGGAAAGCCCGTGCACCTCAACATGTACGAGGATGGTCACAAGCTGCGCCGAGTGCGACGGCTGCCGCTGAATCTGAGCGACGCCGTCAAGCTGACGGCCAGGAGCAAGGTCTTGCGCCACCAGCTTGGCGACAGCTTCGTGGACTCCTACTGCAAGCTCAAGATGGAAGAGTGGGCGCGTTTCGGTCAGGCGCTTACCCAATGGGAACTCGACCACACACTCGACTGCTAGAGCGCTTTTCGTTCCGATGGAATCGGAACGGCGCTCTAGCCTCTTGTTTTTGCGCATTTTCTAACGGCGAACCGGTGTCCACTTTGCCGAAAAATGTTCTTGAGGACGATGGTTTGCGTGCTTCGACTCGCCACGCGAGGTCGTGGAGCGGGATGGTCACTCGAAGAGAAACCGTCCCGCTGCAGGGCCGCTGCTGGCTGGCTCGCGAAGACCGCCGTCCGTTACTCACGTCCGATCTTTACTCGGGGCCGATTTCCGACCAGACGCGCAGCGCGGGGTCCAGATCCTCGGGCCTCTGAATGGTGCAGTCCAAGTCACGCAGCAATCCGTCCACGATGCTGTAAATCCAGCCGTGCACGGCGAGTTCCTGCTGACGGCCCCAGGCCTTCTGCACGATCGTCGTGGCCGCGACGTTTTCTACCTGCTTTTGAACATTCAGTTCACACAGCCGGTCAAGCTGGTCTTCCTCCGAAAGCAAGTCCAGTTCGCTGCGGTTTTCCAAAAAGGTATGTTTGATCGGCTGCAGCCAGTTGTCGATCAGACCCAGTTCAGCCCTGCGCAGCGCCGCCCGCACGCCGCCGCAGCCATAGTGACCGACCACAATGACATGGCGAACCCTCAAAACCTCCACCGCGAACTGGAGGACCGAGAGGAGGTTCAGGTCGTTCGCCACCACGAGGTTGGCGACATTGCGGTGAACGAACATCTCTCCAGGATCGAGCCCGACGATCTCATTTGCGGGTACGCGGCTGTCGGAGCAACCTATCCAGAGATGATCCGGCGTTTGCTGACGGACGAGACGGGAGAAAAAATCGGGATCTTGTTCCGTCTTCGTCCGCGCCCATTTCCGGTTGTTCTCGAACAGCTTGGAAATCGACATCGCGCGCCCCGCCCTCGCCGCTCTCTACTCTGTCGCATCGGCGGAACCGGCATTGAGCTGCGTATAGCGCTCTTCTCCGATCCGGCTCAGAAGGTCGAGTTGCGATTCGAGGTAGTCGATGTGCTCTTCTTCATCGCGTAGAATGTCGCGAAACAGGTCGCGGCTCGGGTAGTCTCCCACCTCGGCGCAGTACTTGATGGCTTCGCGCAACTCTGGACAGGCGTTATATTCGAGCTTGAGGTCGCACTCGAGCACTTCCTTTACGGTTTCCCCGATCAACAACTTGTTCAGTTCCTGCAGATTCGGCAGACCTTCCAAAAATAGAATCCGGTTGATCAGCTTGTCCGCGTGCTGCATTTCCTCGATCGATTCTTCATACTCTTTAGCACCGAGCTTGGTCACGCCCCAATCGTTAAGCATCCGCGAATGCAAGAAATACTGGTTGATCGCCGTCAACTCGTTTATCAGCGCCTTATTAAGATACGTAATGACCTTCGCGTCGCCCTTCATTTAGCCGCCTCCTAAGCTGCAGCACGTTGTTCGTCCCAAGCCGTAGTATCGCATTCTCCAACGGCTCATGCCAGCCGTTGGTTTGGGTCGCTGGGAAGCTCATTGCCCTCGCGGTGAGAGTACGAGTATGCGATCGCTGCCGCGACAGAAAAACAATAGGAACAGTGCTGCCAGGACGGGAATGCCAGCGTGGAAAAGGTGATTTGGCGGGTCGTAAGGGTTTATAAGGGCCTCATAACTCGCCACCATGCTGACGGTATGGATGACCAGAAAGAAGCCGTAGGACCAGAAGCGGGCAATGCCCAGGGCGAAGAGCAACAGGACTCCGGCCTGCACGGCACCCATCGCGTAGGCGCCGGAGACCCCTATTTCGAAGCCGTAGTAGGCTTGAGAGATAGCAACGGTCAGCTCTGGCGCCAGGAACTTCTCAAGCGTCCAGACCAGAAAAAAGATGACCAAACTGATCCGTAAGATCACGAGGGATAAGGCAAGTCTCCGGCTATCGCTCAAGGTGTTCTCCCTTTGGGTGATGGGAATGGCAGTCGGGTACGGGCTGTGCCCACGGGGTGGCGGCCGCCTCAATACAAGACGGATGGTTCGCGCACACCACAACTTTTTGTGAACGCTATAGCGGTATTACAGTGCGTTGGCGTCCTTTGCTCGCACGGCAAGCCAATCGACAGCGTCAGCCAGCGTTTCCTTCAACGGGCGAACGGCAAAGCCGAGCTCCCGAACCGCCAGTGCGTTTTCGAACGGACGCTGCTGACAGGCGATCTCAACTCCATCACGAGGCGCCGTCGGCGGTATTCCTGTAATCCTGTCGCTGACACTCTGCTCCAGGACCGAAAACCAGCGCGCGAGCAAAAGCGGGACACGCCGACGCGGCATGGCCTGCTCGACAAGCGGAGCAAGGTCGCGCAGCAGCGCACTCATCGTTCTGTTGTGTCCCGACAGAAGGTAACGCGCTCCCGCTTGACCGCGCTCGGCCGTGAGCAGGTGCCCCGCGGCCGCATCGCGCGCGTCCACGATGTTCAGCATCACCTCGGCATAGGCTGGCGTGCGCCCAGCCAACAAGTCCGCCAGCATCCGCGTCGGCGGCGTGCTTGAGGTATCGCCCGGCCCCATCGGCATGGTCGGGATCACCACCTTTGCCGGAAGGCCTTCGCGCGCCGCTTCCAGTACGGCGAGCTCTGCCCTCCGCTTGCTGCGCGCGTACGGACCGATCACCTCTTCAGGCTCCAATTGGACTGCTTCGTCCAGTTTTTCCGGCAGCGGCAGACCCCGCCTTGCCACCAGAACGACTTCAGACGACGTGTGAACAAAGGTTTCCAAGTTCCTGAGATCGCGAGCCGCCTCGAGAACGACCCGCGTGCCGCGATGGTTTACTCGGTCGAAAACCGCCTTGTCCTTAACCCACAGTTCGGGAATTGCCGCGAGGTGGAACACCCGGCGCACCCCTTGCATCGCCTGGGCCACGGCCTCTGGGTCGGTGACCGATCCCAGCCGCAGGTCGACCTCCGGTGGAAGTTCTGCGTTCTCCCGGAGGTCGAGCACCCTGACCGACTCCCCCGAGGCGAGCAGCGCCGCGACCACATGGCGACCGAGGAATCCCGCCCCGCCAGTCACAAGCGCCGTCATGTATCGGCTCTCCCAGGCTGCCTGTAGCCCCAGGCGGCCACCTGAGCGGACCAATGGGTTTCGACGGTTTCTATTATAGTCTCAGAGACTTCCGGCGGCGCCTTGCGATGACCTGACACCTCATCGAGGTGCGCCTTCGCGTTGGTAAGGAGTTCGTCCCGGCCATCGAGCGCGAGGGAATCGACGATCCGCGTCAACTCTTCGAGCGGCGCCGCGTCCAGGTCCTCGTAACGCACCTCGACGAACTGTCGCGGCGGCAGGGTGCGTGCGTCCTCGGCCAGTTGATCCATCATGCGCGGATAGCTCTCGCGAATCGCTGTCTCAAGCTCACCCGTGTCATGATTCTGTAAGGCCACCATCTCCAACAGCAGCGTGAACATGCGCTCGGTCGACCTGTAGACGTGGTAGGGGTTGCGAACGATGTGCACGAACTTCGCCTCGGGCCAGATCTCCAGAATCTGCTGGATCTTCGCCGTGTGGGCGGGGTTTTTGATGAGCACCTGCCGGTCGCCCTGGTCCATCGAAATCTTCTCGGTGAAGAGTCGTAGAGCCCGCTTCCAGCGGTCGATTTCATGCGGTTCGCAGCCATCGAAGAAGAGGCCCGCCGCCATGTGACGGCGCAGATGACGAGGGAAGTAGATTCCGTGGAAGAACGATGGCGAGGTCATCGACGCCAACGCGATTTCGTCCTCCTGGGGTGCGCTCTTCGTGACCGCCATTGCGTCGATGTGGCGGTCGCTTGGAACGGCTCGGTTGAGAAGCGGACGCAAAGCCCGCCCAAGCAACATAAAGTCCCACGGTATCCCAGTGGGCACCGGCGGTGCATAAGCGAACTGCGGCGACGAACTCAGAAGATTGAAGAGATGCGTGGTCCCCGATCGCCAGTGCCCCAATATAAATACTGGCGCTGGCATCCGGGCGCGCCGCCGGGCTTGGGCGGCGACATAGGCGCGCTCGGCCAGTGTGTTCGGACTGCGCAGCAGCGCCGAAGCGACCATTCCGGCGGCGCTGTGAAGGTAGCGTGGCCGGGGCGCTCCGTTGCCGGCGAACAAACGGGCCAGCGTCACCGGGTCGGCACCGGTGAGGGGGTGTATCGGTCGTGTCATCGTCAATCCCATGAAAGCGTTAGGGTTGCAGTCGCCTCACTACATGGTAATCCTGTCCCACGCCATCTTGATGTCCGGAATTTACCGGGTTCGGGGTTCACGACGATGTCATTGGAGCAAAACAATAAGCAATCGTTACACTCGCGCGGCAATCCGGGACGGACGGGAAGCGGGCGGCCGCCCGGCGGGCGTGCGCCGAGCGGCGCGCGTTGGGGTTAATACGGGCGCTTCGCCGCCGGAAGCATGGTGCGAGAGTTGATCGAAACCATCTCCCCGCGTTATGAGGTGTCTGTGGAGACGCTGCCGGGTTTTCGAAACTGCGCAGTGCGGTTTGCTGACGGATTAGGGGACAAGGGCAGAATCAGGATGGCGCTTTAGTCTAAACGGACGCAAATTGACGGCCATGCGCATTTGAACGACCGATGACGTAAGAATTAGAGCCAGTTTCAGGAGGCACCGTGTCTGTACCGCTTCGCCAACAAATCCGAGTCGGCGGCTATGTCGTCAAGCAAAAGCTGCGCGGCAACAAGCGCTATCCGCTGGTGCTGATGCTGGAGCCGTTGTTCCGCTGCAATCTAGCGTGCCCAGGGTGCGGTAAGATCGACTATCCCGAGCCGATCCTCAACCGCCGGCTTTCGGTGCAGGAATGCATCGACGCGGCGGAAGAGTGCGGAGCTCCAGTCGTGTCGATTCCGGGCGGCGAGCCGTTGATCCACAAGGAAATGGACACGATCGTCAACGAGTTGTTAAAGCGGAAGTTCTATGTCTACCTTTGCACCAACGCTCTGCTGCTGCGCAAGAAGCTGCATCTCTTCACGCCCAGCCCCTATCTGACCTTCTCGATCCATCTGGATGGATTGAAGGAAGATCACGACCGGGCGGTCGATCAGAAGGGCGTGTTCGACACCGCCGTGGCCGCGATTAAGGAGGCCCGCGACAAGGGTTTCCGTGTCAACGTCAACGCGACGTTGTTCAACAACGCGGAGGCCCCAAAGGTCGCGGAGTTCATGGACTATGTCTCCACGCTGGGGGTCGAGGGTGTCACCGTGTCGCCGGGTTACGCTTATGAGCGCGCGCCCGATCAGGAGCATTTTCTGAACCGTGAGCAGACCAAGAATCTGTTCCGGGACCTCTTCCGACTCGGGAAGGGCAAGAAGTGGGGCTTCTCCCAGTCCAGCCTGTTCCTGGACTTCCTGGCCGGGAATCAGGAGTATTACTGCACGCCGTGGAGCAATCCGACGCGCAACATCTTCGGTTGGCAGCGCCCGTGTTACCTGCTCAACGAGGGCTATGCCAAGTCCTACAAGGAGTTGATGGAGGAGACCGAGTGGGCGTCCTATGGGACCGGTAACTATGAGAAGTGCGCGAACTGCATGGTGCACTGCGGTTATGAAGGTACGGCGGTCGAGGACGCGATTAGGAACCCACTGAAGGCGCTCTGGGTGCGGATGCGGGGCGTTAAGACCGAAGGGCCGATGGCGCCCGAGATTCCACTTGAGAACCAGCGCCGGGCAGAATACGCCTTTGAGAAGCTGGTGTCCGAATTCGACGCTGCGGAGAAGGCGAAGAAGGCCAACGGCCAGGGCGGATCGCCATCCGCGCAGGGTGCCGCTGCCGCGAAGGCTGCCGGCAACGGCGTGGACGCGGAGCGCGAGGCACGGCAGGTCGGTTGACTTGACCCCGAAGACTGGCGGCAGGTTGGCTGACTCGGCCCTGAAAACTGACGGTGAGGGATGCAAATGAACGCCGGAAAGACGAAGCCCCTTCTGGACCGCATTGAGGTGCCCGCCGATCTGCGCAAGATGCCCGAACGGGATCTGCGGCAGGTAGCGGATGAGCTCCGGCAGGAAATGATCGAATCTGTCTCTGTGACCGGCGGGCATCTGGGCGCGGGCCTGGGCGTCGTCGAGTTGACGGTGGCGTTGCATTATGTGTTTCAGACGCCAGATGACCGGTTGCTCTGGGACGTGAGTCACCAGTGTTATCCGCACAAAATCCTGACTGGGCGGCGTGGCCGCATGAGCACGCTGCGCCAAGGCGGCGGCCTGTCGGGCTTCACTAGCCGAAAGGAAAGCGAATACGATCCCTTCGGCGCGGCGCATTCGTCGACCTCGATCTCGGCGGGGCTGGGGTTTGCCGTGGCGCGCGATCTCATGGGCGGCGACAACCATGTTATCAGCGTGATCGGCGACGGTGCGATGTCCGCCGGCATGGCCTATGAGGCGATGAACAACGCTGGCGCGACGAATTCGCGGCTGATCGTCATTCTGAACGACAACGATATGTCGATCGCTCCCGCCGTGGGGGCGATGAGCGCGTACCTCTCGCGGACGATCTCGTCGCGTCCCTATCGCTCCGTGCGCCACGTCGCGCGCGAACTGGCGCGTCAGTTCCCAAAGCCGTTCCAGACGGCGGCGCGCCGGGCCGAGGAATACGCGCGCGGGCTTCTCACCGGCGGCACGCTCTTTGAGGAACTTGGCTTCTATTACGTCGGTCCGATCGACGGCCACAACCTCGATCATCTCTTGCCGGTGCTCAAGAACGTCCGGGATGCGGAGGGCGACGGGCCGATCCTGATTCACTGCGTGACGCAGAAGGGCAAGGGCTACGCGCCGGCGGAGGGCTCCGCCGACAAATACCACGGCGTGGCGAAGTTCGACGTGGTCACCGGCGAGCAAAACAAGCCGACGCCGAAGGCTCCGAGCTACACCGGGGTGTTCGCCCAGAGCTTGATCGAGCAGGCGGAGAAGGATAATCGGATCGTGGCGGTCACGGCGGCGATGCCCGACGGTACCGGCCTGGACAAATTCAAGAAGCGCTTTCCGGATCGCTGCTTCGACGTCGGCATTGCCGAGCAGCATGGCGTGACTTTCTGCGCTGGACTTGCCTGCGAGGGCTACCGGCCGTTCGCTGCGATCTACTCCACCTTCCTTCAGCGGGCCTATGACCAAGTGGTCCATGACGTGGCGATCCAGCGATTGCCGGTGCGCTTCGCCATCGACCGCGCCGGTATGGTTGGGGCCGACGGTGTCACGCACCAAGGGTCCTACGATATCACCTACCTCGCGACATTGCCGGGCTTCGTCGTGATGGCGGCGGCCGACGAGGTCGAGCTGTACAATATGGTTGCTACCGCCGCGGAGATTGACGACCGGCCGAGCGCATTGCGTTACCCGCGCGGCGAAGGAATCGGGCTGGAATTGCCGAAGACGGGCAGCCCGCTCGAAATCGGCAAGGGCCGGATCGTGCGCGAGGGCACCAAGGTCTGCATCCTCTCGTATGGTACCCGTCTCCCGGAAGCCTTGAAGGCAGCTGACGAACTGGCCTCCCGTGGCCTCTCCACGACGGTGGCCGACGCTCGCTTCGCCAAGCCGCTCGACCACGACATGGTCCGCCGGCTTGCGAGCGAGCACGAAGTCATGATCACATTGGAAGAAGGGGCTATCGGCGGTTTCGCGGCCCAGGTGATGCAGTATCTGGCGGGCGAGGGGCTGCTCGACGGTCCGCTGAAGATGCGTCCCATGACATTTCCGGACGTCTTCATTGATCACGGCAAGCCTTACGATCAGTTCGAAGAGGCAGGGTTGAACGCCCATCACATAGTGGCCCAGACGCTTCAGGCCCTGGGGTATAACGAGCGGAGTGTCTCGATGCGGAGCCCGGCAAGCGCTTAGAGCACGATGATCTCAAGCCACTTCGGCTTGAGATCTGAATCGCCCCGCAAAACAAAGCTCTAGAGCGGGGATGGCGATTCAGAGATAAGTCATCCCGCTCTAGGCCACCAACGGCAGCTAGCGAGAGAGCTTTGCGAGCGACTTGGCGTCAGCGTTTGAGAACAAGGGAATGGCTGCCGGCGCACGCAACCGGCCCGGCAGCCATTGGAGTCGAAAAGAGTGATGTCAGCCGGATCGGCGGTGTTCGTCAATCTGCCGGTCGATCAGGTCAAGCAAAGCCTGGACGCCCTGGCGGTTCAGAATGCTGCTGTATTCCGAACGTTTGGTGGCCAGTTCGGAATAGCGTCCATCGAGAAACACGTCGATGGCTTGCCACTCGTCATCGAACTGGCGGACCAGGAAATCGATGGAGACGCTGTCGGCGTCGGGGCGCGTCAAACGCGTTGGGACAAGGACGCTGTCGCGCGGTCCCTGGCGGGGAGACCCGACTTCGAATGTTTGACCGGAATAGCCATCAAATCGTGCGGCAAAGGTAGCGATGCTGCTCTGGGTAAAACGCTCGACGAAGTCTTCCCGCTCCTCTTCGGTGAACTCTCGCCAATGGCGCCCTGCGACCGTGCGCGCCATGAACGGGAAGTGGAAGTTCTCCCTTAGCGTGGGTTCGAGTTCCTCATATCTCCCGTCGAACCCGAGTTCGTCGGCGGCGCGCATCGTATCCAGCATCGCGGACGTCAGGCGTTCAGCAGGTTCGGCGGCCTCCTCCGGCGGGGTGTCTGCCCGCGCGGTGACAGTCAACGCCAAGCCAAGCATGGCAACGGCGGTCAGTGCGACGCAAAAGCGACAGATCATGGAGTCTCTCCAAATTGTTGCGACTGTGGGTCGCTTGCCAAATGGCTCGTCTCGGCTAAGTCCAGTACCAAAGCAGATGGTCGTTCAACCAGTCCAGGCAATCAAGCGATGAGCCAATCCGCTGGGGAGCGCTGCTCGCAGATTCTGGGGGCTTGGGTCGACCGGATGCAGAAAAGCCGGTGGCCAATCGTTGCTCTGGCCATTGTGCTCACGGTCGGATCCTTCGGCTATACAATCAGGCATATAGGTATTTCGACCGACACCGTCGAGATGATCTCGCCGGACGTGCCTTTCCGGGAGCACTCGATTGCCTATCGGCAAGCGTTTCCGGAGCTCAATAACCAGATTGTGGCGGTCGTGGAGGCGCCGACCCCGGAGCAATCCGAGGCTCTGGCTGAGGCATTGTCGGAGCGGGCGCAGGAGTCCGGCGACTTCCGCGACATCTATCGGCCAGCCGCCGGTTTCCTTCGCCGTCACGCCTTCCTCTATATGTCGCCGGACGAACTGCTCGATCTCGTCGACAACCTGGCGGATGCGGAGCCGCTTTTAGCCACACTGTCCCAGGACCCGACTATGGCGGGGTTGGCGGAATTGCTGGTGCTGGCAGCGGAGCACGCTGGCGGCCCCGAAGTCTTAGGGGATGCCCCGGGCGAGGCGTTGGGTCTCGACGGCCTTCTCGGCGAGATGGCGGCGGCGGCAGAGGCCCAGGCGCGCGATGCACCGCGCGACCTCTCCTGGCAGTCGCTACTGGTTGTCGGAGACGAGGTAGCGCAGCCGAACCGCCGGGAGATCGTGATACTGCGTCCCGAGATGGATTTTGGGCGCATGAAGCCTGCAACGGTGGCGATCGCAACACTGCGCGACGCGATAGAAAGGGTGGAGGTGGGGGCTGGTCTGGACGGGGCGGTCCGTCTGACCGGCGACGTCATGATCACGCATGAGGAGTTGGAGGCAGTAGAAGAGGGCGCCAGTGCGGCTGCAATCCTCTCCCTGCTCCTGGTCTCGCTGATCCTGGTATTCGGCTTCCGCGCACCGCGTCTGGTGCTTGCCAGTCTCTGCACGCTGCTGGTTGGGCTGATAACCACCGCCGGGCTTGCCACGTTGGTGGTGGGCCAATTGAACCTGATATCTGTGGCCTTTGCGGTGCTCTTCGTCGGGCTTGGCATCGACTTTTGCATCCACTTCGCCCTTCGCTATCGCGAAGCGCACCGGAAAGGGGTGGAGGGTGCGATTGCTTTCGCCGGTCGCGGTGTGGGGTGCGCCCTTGTACTGAGCGCTGTCTGCGTCTCGGTCGGCTTTCTTGCATTTCTGCCGACCGATTATCTGGGTTTGGCGGAGCTGGGGCTGATTTCCGGTATGGGAATGTTCGTGGCGCTCGTCGCCAGCCTCACCCTTCTGCCCGCCTTGCTCGCCGTCTTCCACCCGCGCCGAGGCCCTGGCGTGGTTACGCAGCCGATCGAGACGCAACGCTCGATCGTTCGGCAATACCGGCGGCCGGTGCTGGTCGCGGCGGGACTCGCCGGGGTGGCCGCAGCGATTCTGGTGCCCTGGCTCGAGTTCGACCTGAACCCGATCAATCTGCGCGATCCCGACGCCGAATCGATCCGCGTGTTCACGGAACTGGCGGAGGACGTCGAAACGACTCCCTACGTGATCAACGTGCTCGCCGACGACCTGGACGAGGCGCAGGAGATCGCCGCGCGCTTCCGTGCCGACGAGGCGGTCGGTTCGGCGCGGACACTCGCCAGCTTCGTCCCGGAAAACCAGGATGAAAAGTTGGACATTCTGGGCGATGCAGCCTTTTTCCTGGCGCCGATGCTGCTGCGCGGCGAGGAGCCCGAGCCCTTGAGCGCGGAACAACGCGCCGCAGCTTACGAAGATATCCGCGATGCGTTGCCCGCACTGCAAGCCGTCGGCGATGAAGCGACGGCCAAGGCGGCGGCCCGGCTGAAAACTGCGCTCGACGAGCTTGCACCGCAGCCGGACCTCGCGTCGTTGGAGCGGCGCTGGACGGTTCACCTGCCCTCGTTGCTCAGTTTCCTGGGCGAGGCGCTTACCGTCGATGAGGTCTCGCGCGAAGATCTACCGGAGGCATTGGCCGATCGCTGGATCGGCGTCGGCGGACAAGCGCGCGTGGAGGTCAGGCCAGCGTCGGTGCTCTGGACCAACCAGGAGATCGTGCGCTTCGCGGAGACCGCTCAGGCGATCGATCCGCGGGTAACCGGCTCGCCGATTGTCGTTCGCGAAGCCTCCAGCGCGGTGGTCGGAGCTTTTCAGCAAGCAACCCTCATTGCGACGTTCGGCATCCTGGCGTTGTTGATCGTGACGTTGCGGCGCATATCGGATGTGGCCCTCGCGATGGTCCCGCTGCTTCTTGCAGCCTTGCTGACGCTGGCGACCGCGGTTGTACTGGGCATATCGCTGAACTTCGCGAACGTCATCGTGCTGCCGTTGTTGATGGGGCTTGGCGTCAGCAGCGGCATCCATCTCGTATTGCGCGCCCGCCAATCGCCGGTCGGCGGAGAGCTTCTGCGTACCTCGACTCCAAGGGCGGTGCTGTTGAGCGTCGCCACCACCCTGGCGTCCTTCGGCACGATGATCGTTTCCCCGCATCAGGGGATGAGCAGCATGGGCGCACTGTTGACGATTGCAGGTGTATTCACATTATTCTCAGTATTGGTAATACTGCCGTGTATGTTGGCAGAGCTGAACGCTCGCCGTAACGTAGAAAGCACATGATTGTGACGAGAGCTTTACTGTAAGAATCCCCAAAAATCCTATACTAAGCGCCTGATTAACTTGGAATACGCACGGTTGTGCCAAGAGGCGCATTTATGCCGTATAGACCATATTTCCAGCCTCACAATGTCAAGAGAGCGGTATCTGCAGTCGCGTTCGCTCTGTTCTGCGCACCTGGCTCGGCGCATGGTATACAAAGCGCTAGCTCCGAGGACGCGGCGATGACTTTAGGAATCGGGGCTTTCGATGTCACCGATACTGATAGTTTGGCGGCCGAAGGTTTTGTAGACTACCGTTTCGGCCACCGTCGCTTCGGCGACTATTTCGGAGAGTCCTTTCGAGGGGTCGGCCCCATGCTCGGTTTCAAAGCCAATTCGGACGGCGGGTTGATGGGGCACGGCAGCCTGTTTATAGACATACGTCCAGCCGCAAACTGGGTTGTCTGGCCGTCGGCTGGTGTTGGGGGGTATCGGCCGGGCAACAGCCGCGACCTTGGAGGGGTATTTCAGTTCCATCTCGGTGCGCATGTCGGCTATCGGTGGGATGAAAGAACCATGTTGGGCATCAGCTTTCAGCACGTTTCGAACGGGGGGTTTCAGCCCATAAATCCGGGCGCGGATTCGGTGTTCATCACCTACAGCATCCTGTTCGATTGAGGACACTACGCGAGGACCACGCGCATGGCCGAGACAATGTTAGCGTTGGCTATGCTTTCCGCCGCTATCTGGGGCGTTCTCATCCTGGGCCGGGGCGGCTTTTGGCGGGCGCGCGAGCGTCTGGATCAAGCGCCGCCAAACCGCGAGTCGGCGCACTGGCCGGAGGTGCTGGCGCTGGTGCCGGCCCGCGATGAAGCGCCCACGATCGGACGTACGGTTCAGGCCATTCTGGGGCAGGATTATCCGGGAGATTTGCGGCTGATCGTTGTGGATGACCAGAGCTGTGACGGAACGGCGGAGGCGGCGCTTCACGGTGCGGTGGAAATCGGGGCGGGTGATCGCATCGAGGCGTTGTCGGGAACCCCGTTGCCTCAAGGGTGGACCGGAAAGCTCTGGGCGTTGGAACAGGGCCGCCGCCATGCCGCCCAAACCGGGGAGCGGGAACCCGGCTATCTGTGGCTTACGGACGCCGACATCGATCATGCGCCGGAAACTCTCTCGCGGTTGGTGGACAAGGCGGAGTCCGACGACCGCGACCTGGTTTCCCTGATGGTGCTGCTGGCGGCGCAAGGTTTCTGGGGACGGTTGTTGATCCCGCCGTTCGTGTACTTTTTCTGCAAGCTCTATCCCTTCGCCTGGGCCAACGATCCGCGCGCCCGCACGGCGGCGGCGGCGGGTGGCTGCGTTCTGCTGCGGCGGGCTGCGCTGGACCGTGCGGGTGGCTTTGCCGCGATCGCGGGACGGATCATCGACGACTGCGCGCTGGCGGCACGCATCAAGGCGGTGGGGCGTGCCGGGGGTGGACGGATCTGGATTGGGCTCGCCGAGCAGTCGTGGAGTCTGCGTCCCTATCGCGGTCTCGATGAAATCTGGTCGATGGTGTCCAGGAGCGCCTACGCGCAGCTTCAGTTCTCGCCGTTGCTGCTGGTGGGGACCGTCTTGGGCATGATGTTGATATACTTGGTCCCGGTGGGAGTCGCGGCAAGCTGGCCGTTTCATGGGTCGGCGGTTGCCGGGACGTTGGGGCTAGCCACTTGGGTGACGATGGCGGCTTCGCTTTTTCCGATTTTGCGGCTATACGGACAGTCACGCTTCTGGGCGCCTCTGCTGCCGTTCGCGGCTGCGGTATATTGCCTGATGACACTGGACTCGGCGCGGGCGCAATATCAGGGGCGAGGGGGTCGATGGAAGGGCCGGGCGCAGGCGGCGCGAGACGTGTAGGCGCTTGGCGATCGGTTAAAAATGGGGGAATCGCTCAAAACGTCAGGGGTAGTCGACTTCCCTGCGCAGGATCAGGTAATAATATGGCGGCATATCGCACAACTGTGATAGGGCCGGGCTTGTGATCGGGGCCGGGGGTCAGTAATTTGCCGGGTTCGAGAGGGCAAGAGCTAAAAAAAACCAGTCATCGTCAAGGATATTCCATGGAGTTGGATGCGTTGTACGGCGGCGAGAGCGGTGCCGCTGGGGAAAGATCGGATGGCGTTGTTGTCAGGCAGAATGACCGCCTCACCTTGGTCGATTCCATTGTACACCAGGCAGGCCTGGCTTTAAGGGAGCGTCAGCAGGACGATGGCCACTGGGTCTTCGAATTCGAAGCGGACGCGACGATCCCTTCTGAATACATTCTACTTAAGCATTTTATTGACGATATCGACATCGAGAAGGAAACGAAGATTGCGCGCTATTTGCGCCGTATCCAGAAGATGGACGGTGGCTGGCCGCTATTCGAGGGCGGCGTAACCAATCTTTCGGCAACGGTGAAAGCCTACTACGCCTTGAAGATCGTGGGCGACGACATCGACGCCCCGCATATGCGTCGGGCGCGCGCGAAGATCCTGGCATTGGGTGGGGCGGCGAAGGCGAATGTGTTTACGCGGATCGCGCTGGCGCTCTTCGGGCAGGTGCCGTGGCGGGCGGTGCCGACCATGCCGCCGGAGGTCGCACTCCTGCCGCGCTGGTTTCCCTTTCACATCAGCAAGGTTTCCTACTGGTCGCGCACGGTCATCATGCCGCTGGTCATTTTGATGGCGATGAAACCACTGGCCCGTAATCCACGCGACGTGCACATCCGGGAGCTTTTTGTGACTCCGCCGGAGGAAGAGCGAGGCTATATCACCAATCCGACCGGAAGCAGGATCGGCAACGTCTTCGTGCGGCTGGACAAGATACTCAAGGTCGTCGATCCGCATATGCCCTGGATCGTGCGGAAGCGCGCAGTCAAGGCGGCGGTGGATTTCATCAAGCCGCGGCTGAACGGCGAAGATGGTCTGGGCGGTATTTTCCCGGCGATGGCGAACGCTGTAATGGCCTATCAGGCTCTCGGGTATCCCGAGGACGATCCGGATGTGTTGACGGCGCGCAGCTCGATTGAGAAGCTGCTGCTCGACCGGGGCGACGAGATGTATTGCCAGCCGTGCCTTTCGCCGGTCTGGGATACGGCGCTTTCGATCCACGCGATGCTGGAGGCGGGAGACGAGCGCTCGGTGCAAAGCGCGCGCGCCGCTTGTGACTGGCTGGTCGAGCGCGAGATCACCGGAATCAAAGGGGATTGGGCGCTGCACCGTCCGGATGTGGAGCCCTCCGGCTGGGCCTTCCAATACCGCAACGATCACTATCCCGACCTGGACGATACGGCTGTCGTCGTAATGGCGCTGCATCGCCTCGACCCCGAGGGGTATCGCGAGGTGATCGACCGCGCGTCGCAGTGGCTTCTCGCCCTACAGAGCAGCAACGGCGGTTGGGGGGCTTTCGATGTCGACAACACCCAATATTACCTGAATCACATTCCGTTCTCCGACCACGGGGCGCTCCTGGACCCGCCAACGGCGGACGTATCCGCGCGTTGCCTGGGCATGTTGTTGCAACTGGGCTATGAGCGCGATCACCCTGCCGTGGCGAAGGCGGTCGATTATCTGCTGAACGAGCAGGAAGCCGACGGCTCCTGGTATGGCCGCTGGGGCGTGAACCACGTTTACGGTACCTGGTCGGTGATGAACGCGCTCAATGCGGCGGGGCTGGGAAAAGAGCATCCGGCCATTCGCAAGGCAGTCGAATTCTTGACCTCGACCCAGCTTCCCGACGGCGGCTGGGGCGAGGATTGCGCCAGCTACTGGGAGGACCGCCGGGGCGAAGCTCCGCAAAGCACGCCATCGCAGACTTCCTGGGCACTTATGGCGTTGATGGCGGCGGGCGAGGTGGATAGCGAGAGCGTCGAGCGCGGGGTGGACTATCTCACGCGTCATCAGCGCGACGGGGCGATCTGGCAGGAGGACCTTTATACGGGGATCGGCTTTCCCCGCGTGTTCTATCTGAAGTACCACGGCTATAGCGCCTATTTCCCGCTGTGGGCTCTGGCGCGTTATCGGAACGTGAGCCGCAGCAATGATCGCAGCGTGAACTTCGGCATTTGACGCGCTTCGCCGCCCTTGTCGGGCTGGCGCGCGAAGCTCGGCTTTTGCGCCGCGCCTCGGGCCTGGACGAGACCGCATTGTACATCGCGGTGGGAGGAGCCGACCCAGCGCGCACTTGCTTGGCCGTGAAAGAAGTTCTGAGCAGTCGGCCGGATGCGGTGATCAGCTTCGGTCTTGCGGGCGGATTGGCGGCGGAACTCCCTGCCGGAGCGCTGGTCTGCCCGCGCCGGATCGTTGCACCGGGCGGCGCCGTTCATCAGGTGGATAAAGCACTCTGGAAGGACTTTGCGGACCGGCTTTCGCCGCTGACGGCTCTGGACTGCGCACTTGCCGGGAGCGATACCGCCGTTGCCACGACGCAGGCAAAGCAAGCACTGAGAGAGGCGACCTCCGCCTGCATCGTCGACATGGAAAGCCATATCCTTGCCGAGTCGGCCATGGCAAGCAGTGTGCCGCTGCTGGTCGTGCGGGCGGTTTGCGACCCGGCAGCGCAAGCCATACCGCAGCCGATCCTGCGTCTTATGGACGCGCGTGGACGCCTTCGTTGGCGCGGCCTTCCGTCGGCGCTGGTTCACTGGCGCGCAATGGCGGCGCTGGCGCGGCACAGCCGCCAAGCCGAGCGCAGCTTGGGCAAAGCGGCCAAGGCACTGGGAAGCCTGGTTCGCGACAGGGCCAGCGCGCTCTAAACCCGCTACGTGTCGGCGTCTTCTTCATCCGAACCGGCGTGACGGCGGAGGTCGATCTCCACCGCGTAGGCGTTGCGGGCGATCCGGTAACCGGCATAGAGCGCCAGGATGACGCTGATCCCGACTTCGAGCGGTAACACGCTGGCGGGAAGCCCCAGCAGCGATTCCAGCGGCAGGAAAATGCCCATCACGATGGCGCCGGTTTCGCTGGCGACCAAAAGACCGGTGGCAATTGCGATGATGAGCGCATCGAGACGCGCTCGCCGGGACAGGTGCATGACCATTCAGTCGTCTCCCTTAAGACACCCTGGGGGGCTGCGGCGGGCACTGGAGCAGCAACCGCGTCCCTAATCGGTTGGAAGATCGTACTCCGCGCGACCGCTGTCACATGCATGTTGCGCAAGGCAGCCCCGCGTCTAGCGGCACTTGACTGGCCAGTTGTGAGTACGCCACTTGCGTTCGTGCCGTGAGATGCGCAAATTGCGGTGTAACGGACGTGCTTGAGGCGTGTCCGGGGAAGGCTGGGGTGCCGTTTCGCCACGCGGCGATCGAACGGCTGAGAGTATACCCACGAACCTGATCAGGATCATGCCTGCGAAGGGAGCCGAAACAGGTGACGTATCCATTTCAATTACCCGTGCGCCAACGGCCTCGAACGGCCGTGATAGGGGCAGGAGTCAACGGGCTGGGCATCGCGTGGAAGCTGGCGCAAGCCGGTTGCGAGGTCACAGTCTACGACAAGGGCGTAGCCGGACATGGCGCGTCCTGGGCCGCCGCCGGGATGCTGGCGGCGGGCGCGGAGGCCGAACCGGGCGAAGAAGCCCTGACGCGCTTGGGCCGCCTGGGCCTGGGACTGTGGCCCGACTTCGCCCGCACGCTCCACGAGGCGAGCGGAATCGACCCTGAGTACCGCACAGAAGGCCTGCTGATTGCGGCGATGAACCGCGACGAGGCTGAACGGCTGCGGTTCAACTACGAATTCCAGATTTCTCAAGGCATACCGCTGGAATGGCTCAGCGGCTCCGAGGCGCGGCGGCGCGAACCGCACCTGCGCAGCGGCGTGACGGCTGCGATCTATAGCCCCGAAGACCGGCAAGCCAACAACCGTAAGCTGGTTCAGGCGCTCCATGTTGCCGCCAAGCGCGCCGGAGTGGTCGTCCGCGAGCATACGGCCGTGGAGGCGGTCGAGAGCGAAGCGGGACGGGTGACGGGATTGCGCGTCGAAGGCGAGTTGCAGCCTGCGGAGGCTGTCGTGCTCGCGGCAGGTCCCTGGTGCCGGGAGATTGCTGGACTTCCCGAGGACTCGCAGCCGCCGGTACGCCCTATCAAGGGGCAAATGCTATCCCTGAAGATGGACCCGCAGGCCCCGTTGCTGCGCCATGTCCTCTGGGCGCCGACGATCTATCTGGTGCCGCGACTGGATGGCACGCTGCTGATCGGCGGGACGGTCGAGGAAAAAGGCTTCGACACCGACCTGACGGCGGGCGGGATCTACGCTCTGCTGGAAGCGGCTTGGCGTGCCGTGCCCTCGATCGAGGAGTTGCCGATTGCCGAGATGTGGGTGGGATTCCGCCCCGGCAGCCGCGACGACGCGCCGATCCTCGGTCAAGCGGCGCTGGAGGGGCTTTGGCTGGCAACCGGGCACCATCGCAACGGCATTCTGCTGGCCCCGCTGACGGCGGAGGCGATCGCCGCCGAAATTCTCAGCGGCGAGCGG
>SKZV01000162.1 GCA_007127165.1 Rhodovibrio sp.
ACCGGCTCGAAATCGCGCGCCACGATTTGGGACGGGGAGACCGGCGCGAGACCCCAGCTTTGGCCTTCGAGGTTGAACATGTCCGGCGGCGCGCCGATCTCCACTCCCACCACGGTCAGCGCCCGGTCGCTCCAGGTGGCTGCGCCGTCGGGCGCGGTGCCCACCGCCAAGTCGAGGTAGAGGCCGATCCGCATTCCCGCTCTGCGAAGCCGGTCCGCGGCTGCGGCAAGCTGGCGGTGTGCGATCCATTGCAGCCAGCATTGGAAGTCGATCTCCTCCGCATGGCTCCGCGCGAACTCGGCCACCTCGCTGCTGTCCGGGTCTTGCATGGCTTCGGGCCAGGAGAACCATCCAGCCTCATACGCCGATTCCGCCATGTGCAGACTCAGCGCCTCGAAGAGAGCGTAGTGACGTAGCCTTGCGCCGCCATCGGCGATAAACGCCGTCTCTTCGGAATTGGGGCTTTTGGCGCGTGCACGAGCATGGATCCGCCGAAGCGCGCGCAGTTTTTCCTTCGCAACCGCCCTGTAGTCGATGAGATCGCTAAGCCTGAGCGCGGTCAGCCTGTCCGCATCTACGTCCGAGTTCGGATCGAATCCCTCCACCTTGTCCACCGCGATGTAGAGCGGATTCAGATAATTCCGGTCACTTGGTGAGAAAGGGCTTGCGGCCTCGGGCTTGGCGAGGAAGAGAGCGTTCAGCGGGTTAACGCCGAGAAAGTCCGCCCCGTAACGTGCAGCGATCTCGCCCATGCGGGGCAAGTCCTCAAAGTCGCCAATGCCCCAATTACGGTCGGAACGGAGGCTGTAGACCTGACAGGAGATACCCCACGCCCGGCCCTTCGCCAGAAAAGGCGGCAGGTAACAAGCCACGTCGTCGGGGGCCTTCGGCCCTTCGTGAACGGGCAGGGCTTCCGCCTTGGGAGTCTCGTTCGGCTCATCCGGGTCGACGCCGAGCGCCTTCAGCAGCGCCCGTAGCGCCGCTTCCGGCGGTCGGGCCGTCTGACCCTCGAAGTCGCGATAACTTGTGAGAATACCATACGCCTCGGCTAGACGCTCAATCGCTCGGCTCATCCGCCGTCTCCAAGAAACACGGCGACACAACGGCCGGGCAGCTCCCGCTTGCGCAAGGGTTCGCCGAGGCGGTCACCGCTCTCATAAATCAGTGTGCCGCTTTCGCAGAGAGGCGCGGCGGGCACGACGGCGGGGGACTCGCCGAAGTTGGCAAAGAGACGAAGCGTCGTATCGTCGCCCAGCCTCCAGCGCACCGAGAAGGCGTCCTGGTTTAGCCGGTCGGCTTCGCCGTGCATCTGCTTCATTGCGCCGATGCGCGGCACGATGTGGGCTTGCCGCAGGTCGATCAGGCGGCGGACCAGGGCCAGACGACGCTGGCCCGCTTCGCTCTGTCGCTTTTCCCGGTCGAGACAGGCCGCCGCGAAGGTGTCTGGCGAATTGGGATCGGGAATCTTCTCCGCGTCCTTGTCGCTGAAGGCTGTGAAGGCCGCAAATTCCCGCCGCCGTCCCTCGCGCACCGCCTGGGCGAGATCGCCGTGGAAGTCGGTAAAGAACAGGAAGGGCCGCGTCTCCCCATACTCCTCCCCCATGAAGAGAAGCGGGATCTGCGGATTGAGCAACAGGATGGCCGTCAGAAGCTCGACGGTCTGCGCGTCGGTCAGTGTGGTCAAGCGTTCGCCGAAGGCCCGGTTGCCGGTCTGGTCGTGGTTCTGGATGAACGCGACGAAGGCCGTGGGGGGCTGAGGGCTGCTGGGTACGCCGCGCGGTTCGCCGCCCCACGGTTTGTAGGGCTCGCCCTGGTAGCAGAACCCCTCCGCAAGCGCGCGGGCCAGATGGCCTACCGGGTCATCGGCGAAGGCGGCGTAGTAGCCATTGTCTTCGCCGGTCGCTACGCAGTGCGCCGCGTGATGAACGTCGTCGTTCCATTCCGCCGTGAAGAGGAGCGGCTCGTTGCGGTCGTCGCGCGGATGCAACTCGACAATGTTGCGCTCGTCTTCGGTCATCAGGTGAATGTGGCGGTGGGGAAACTGCTCGCGGATACGCTTGGCCATCTCCGCAAGAATCGGATACCCGCTCGGGTCGTGAATCTGGTCGATCGCGTCGAAGCGCAAACCGTCGAAGCGGTATTCCTCCAACCAGTAAAGCGGATTGTCGACAAAGAAGTCGCGCACGGCCCGTTCCGTGAAATCTATCGCCGGACCCCAGGGCGTATCGAGGTCGGGATTGAAGAACTGCGGCGCATAAGCGTGAATATAGTTGCCGTCCGGGCCGAAGTGATTGTAGACCACATCCAGGATCATCATGAGGCCGCGCTCGTGCGCCGCGTCCACAAGACGCTTCAGCCCCTCCACGCCGCCGTAAGCGGGATGCGGGCTGTACAGCAAGACTCCGTCGTAGCCCCAGCCCCGGTTTCCCGAAAACTGCGCCACCGGCATGATTTCGATGGCCGTTACACCGCTTTCCGCGATCTCGTCCAGCCGGTGCCGGATGCCGTTGAAATCGCCGGACTCGGAGAAGGTGCCGGTATGAAGCTCATAGACGACGGCCTCTTCCCACGGCCGGCCCCGCCACTCGGTCGCCTGCCATTCGTACGTGTGCGGATCGATCAAGCGGCTCGGGCCGTGGACGTCCCCGCTCTGCGCCCGCGCCGCCGGGTCGGGCACTGCCATGCCGTCCGGCAGCACGAAAGAATAGGACGCGCCTTGCTCGACGCCGGAACAGGCGAATTCGAACCAGCCGTCGTCGCTGCGCGTCATCTCCTGCTCGCCGCCCGGCTCCAGACGAAGCCGCAAGCCTTCCACGCCGGGGGCCCAGATGCGGAATGTCGCCAAGCCATCGGCATCGCGCCACGCGCCCCAGCGCCTCTCGAAACGATAACGGCCGCTCATCGACCCTCTTCCTTCAACACCATGATCGACCGGCCCGTCACGCTGACCGGTCCGGGTGCCGGAATCATTTCCTTCGGCCGCCACTCGTCCTGATCGGTACAGACCAGTGTCTGCCACTCGGCCTCATCGTCCTCCCCAGGCAACCGAAAATCGACATCCTCATCGGACGCGTTGAAGAGAGCCAAAAGGCAGAGCCCCTCTCGGTCGCACAATTGAAGACCCACCACCTTCAACCCGCCGTTGTGCCAGTCCTCCTGCTCCATCCCCTCGCCGGAGGGCTTGAGCCAAAAGATGTCGCGGATTGTGTCGGTGATGAAGTTTCCGTGGAGAAAGTAATTCTGTTTGAGGATCGGATGCTGCTTGCGAAGCGCGATCAGGTCTTTGGCGAATTCCAGGAAGACCTCATTCTCCGGGGCGCGGTTCTCCCACTCGATCCAATTGATTTCGTTATCCTGGCAGTACGCGTTGTTGTTCCCGTCTTGCGAACGGCCGATTTCGTCGCCCATCAGCAGCATCGGAGTGCCTTGCGACAAGAACATGGTGGCCAGCGCATTCCGCCGCATTTTGGCCCGGAGCGCCAGCACGTCCGGGTCCTCGGTCTCCCCTTCGACGCCGCAGTTCCAACTTCGGTTGTCGTCGTGACCGTCGTTGTTGTCTTCAAGGTTCGCCTCGTTGTGCTTATCGTTGTAGCTGTAGAGGTCGGCGAGGGTGAAACCGTCATGGGCGGTGACGAAGTTGATGCTCGCCCAGGGTTTGCGGCCCCGGCGGTCGAACAGGGAGGCGCTGCCCAAAAGGGTACCGGCCAAGTCGGGCAGAGTTCCCTCGTCGCCACGCCAGTACGAGCGGACGGTGTCCCGGTACGCGCCGTTCCATTCCGCCCAGCCCGGCGGGAAGTTGCCCAGTTGATATCCGTCCGGCCCAACGTCCCAGGGCTCGGCAATGAGCTTCACTCGAGAAAGGACCGGGTCCTGCGCGATCGTATCGAAGAACACGGACGTCGGATCGAAGGTTCCGACGTCGCGGCCCAGTGCGGTTGCGAGGTCGAAGCGGAAGCCGTCGACATGGCACTCCTGGACCCACTCGCGCAGGGAATCCACGACCATCTGCAACACGCGCTCGTGCTTTAGGTTCAGCGTGTTGCCGCAGCCCGTCACGTCGAAGTAATACCGTGGATCTTCGCTGAGAATGTAGTAGCTGGCGTTGTCGATGCCGCGAAAGGAGAAGGTCGGCCCCATCTCGTTCCCTTCGCCCGTGTGGTTATAGACCACATCGAGGATCACCTCGATTCCCGCCTCGTGCAGCTTGCGGACCATCCGCTTGAATTCGTGAACGTCGCTGCCGTGCGACAGATAGCGCGTCGCAGGGGCGAAGAACGCGACGGTGTTGTAACCCCAGTAGTTGCTCAGGCGTTTTTCCACCAGATAGCGGTCGTCGAAGAAGGCTTGCACCGGCAGGAGCTCGATCGTCGTGATGCCCAGCTTGACCAGGTAGTCGATCGCGTGCGGATCGGCGAGCCCGGCGAAGGTGCCGCGAAGACGCTCCGGCACGTCCGGGTGGCGGGCTGTCATGCCTTTGACGTGCGCTTCGTAGATGACGGTTTGGTCCCACGGTACGGCCGGGTGAACGTCGTTGCCCCAGGTCACGCTGGGGTCGATGATCACGCATTTCGGCACGACGAACGCGGAATCGCGCCGGTCGAACGAGAGATCGGCGCGCGACGACCCGACCCGGTAACCAAAACACGCGTCGTGCCAGCGGATATCGCCAAGCAACATCTTGGCGTAGGGGTCGATCAACAGCTTGTTCGGATTGAACCGGTGTCCTCTTGCGGGATCATAGGGTCCATAGGCGCGAAGCCCGTAAACCTGGCCGGGTCTCAGGTCCGGAAAGTAGCCGTGCCAGACTTCGTGCGTGTACTCCGGCAGCGGAACCCGGCGAAGCTCGCGGCGGCCCTTGTTGTCGAAGAGGCACAGCTCGATTTTTTCGGCGTTCGCCGAAAAGACCGCAAAGTTGACGCCCGAGCCGTCCCATGTCGCGCCGAGGGGATAGGGCAGGCCGGGTTCCAGACGAATGTCATTCGCCATCTGAGATCCTCATTCCGCGCTGGTCAGGACGGCAACCGCAAGCGGCGGCAAGGTTACGCTGAGCGAAGCCGGTTGGCCGTGCCACGGCTCCTCCGCCGCCTCCGCTTGACCGATGACGACGCCGGAACCGCCATAGCGCGTATTGTCGCTGTTCAGAAGTTCATGCCACTGTCCGCTCCGCGGGACGCCAATCCGGTAATTCTCCCGAACGACCGGGGTAAAGTTGCACGCGATGAGCATCGGCCGCGCGTCGGACAGGCCCTTCCGCAAGAAGAGATAAACGCTGGCGGCGGTGTCGGATGCATCGATCCATTGGAACCCTTCCGCCTCGCAGTCCAACTCATGCAGGGCGCCACTGTCGCGATAGAGCGCATTGAGGTCGCGCACCAGATCCCGGACACCGCCATGCATCGGATCGTCGAGGTGGTGCCAGTCGAGCGCCCGGTCATGATCCCACTCGCGCTCCTGCGCGATCTCGCCGCCCATGAACAGCAGTTTCTTGCCCGGATGCGTCCACATGAAGGTGAGGTAAGCGCGTAGATTGGCGAACTTCTGCCACCGATCTCCCGGCATCCGCCCGATCAGCGATCCCTTCCCATGCACGACCTCGTCGTGGCTCAAGGGCAGCACGAAGTTTTCGGAAAAAGCATACTCCAGGCCGAAACTGATTTCGCCGTGGTGATGGGAGCGATGGACGGGGTGCTGGCCGATATAGTTCAGCGTGTCGTGCATCCAACCCATGTTCCACTTGTAGCCGAAGCCCAGGCCGCCACTGTCGACCGGCCGGGAAACGCCGGGCCAGGCTGTCGATTCCTCCGCGATCGAGGTTGCGCCCGGATAATTCCCGAAGAGCGCCGTATTCACGTCGCGCAGGAAGGCCACGGCTTCCAAGTTCTCGTTGCCGCCATGAATGTTCGGAACCCATTCGCCCTCACGACGGCTGTAGTTCAGATACAGCATCGAGGCGACGGCATCCACGCGCAGCCCGTCTACATGATAGCGATCCAGCCACCACAGCGCATTCGCGAGGAGAAAGTTCGCAACCTCGCTGCGTCCGAAGTTGTAGATCAGGGTATTCCAGTCCTGATGAAAGCCCAGCCGTGGGTCCTCATGCTCATAAAGCGCCGTCCCGTCGAAGCGGACGAGGCCATGCGCGTCAGAGGGGAAGTGCGCCGGCACCCAGTCGATCAAGACACCCAGACCCGCTTGATGACAGCGCTCCACAAAATAGGCGAAATCTTCCGGCCGGCCGAACCGGCTGGTGGGCGCGAACAGGCCGACCGGCTGGTAGCCCCAAGACCCGGCAAAGGGATGCTCGCTCACGGGAAGGCATTGTATGTGTGTAAAGCCAAGATCGACGACGTACGGGATCAACCGCTCCGCCAATTCCTCGTAGGAGAGATAGTCGCCGTCTTCCTTTTGCTGCCACGAGCCGAGATGCACCTCGTAGATGGAAATTGGCGCCTTGCGCTCCTGCCGCGCCTCTCGACCGGTCATCCAGGTTTCGTCGTCCCACTGGCGCTCCGGAAGCCCGTGGACCACCGACGCCGTGCCCGGCGCGGCTTGGCTCAGGAACGCGAAGGGGTCGGCCTTCAGCGGAAGGAGTTCGCCCAGCGGCCCGAGAAGCTCGAACTTGTAAAGCTCCCCCGGTCCGACATCGGGTATGAAGACCTCCCAGGCGCCGACATCGACCAGCCGGCGCATCGGATGGCGGCGGCCATCCCAGTCGTTGAACTCGCCGACAACGCTGACCCGGCGCGCGTTCGGCGCCCAAACCGCAAAACGCGTGCCGGAGACGCCGTCAAGCGTGAGCGGATGCGCCCCGAGCACTTCGTAGAGCCGCAGGTGACGGCCCTCCGCCATCAGGTAAATGTCCAACTCCGCCATCGTGCTGGGAAAGCGATAGGTATCTTCTTCCTCCCAACTGTCGCCGCCGCGTGTGAAGCGCAGCCGGTAACGCGGCATCTCCTGAACGTCCGGCACCAGCCCCTCGAAAAAGCCGTCCCGATGGCGTCGCAGAAGCTGTGCGTGCACTTCGGAGCTGTCCGGCGATATCGCCTCGGCGGTTTCCGCGCCTGGACGCAAGGTCCGCACGACAACCCCTTCCGGCCGGAGGTGCGGTCCCAGAATCGCAAAGGGGTCGCCATGGCATCCCGTCGCCAACGCCTCGATAGCGGCCGTGTCGTTCAGCCGCCAGCCCTCGGAATCATTGTCAGCGGGTGAAGTCATGATCCCCTCCGTCGAGCAGGTCCAAGACGCCATGGACTGGAATGCTCACCCAATCGGGACGACTGGAAAGCTCGTAGTTGATCTCGTAAAAAGCCTTCTGCATCAGGAAAAGGCGCAGCAGTTGCTCGCGCGCCGCCTTATCCGGTTGGTTGGGCAAATCGCGCACCGCTGCCCAATACGCGTCGAGGAAGAGGGTCTTCAGCCGCTTGCTCCAAGGCTGCGCCACCGCATCCCTATCCCAGGAATCGGGAGGCAGGCGGCCGTCAACCTGCCGGATCGCCGACCATACGGCATAGTCGAACGAGCGGAGCATACCGGCGACGTCGCGCAGCGATGCGGTCTTGGCGCGGCGCTCCTCGATTTCCCGCAGCGGCTCGCCCTCGAAGTCGATGAT
>SKZV01000056.1 GCA_007127165.1 Rhodovibrio sp.
AAGTCATGGTTCCGCCTCGGCCTCGACACCCTGCGCAAATGGCTCATCCACGACCCAGCCAAAGCTCTCACCGCATGGACGCAAACCGCTCCAAAACGAGCATTCAGGCAATGAGTCGTGTACCGTGCCCTAAGACTCGCTCGTCCGGGCTCGATGCCTACCCGCTCAGTCCCAACCGCTGCAACGCGCGCTTGCGGGCCATGCCGCTTTCCTGGTCGGGAACGTAGAGCAGGCCGGTGACGAGGCGCATCAGGCTGGCCTCGTAATCGTGTAGCTCGCCGTCGCTGTAGACCACTTCCCAGAGCATCTGCATGAACTCCACGCGCTCCTCGTGATCCCAGGCGTCCTTGACCGTACGGGTGAAGCCGTAGATTTCGTTGCTATGCTTCGCCTCGATCTCGGCCAGCGCCATCAACCGTTCGACCTCGTCCGACTCCATTTCAAAGCACTCGGCAAGATGGCGGGCAATCGTTGCGTGTTGTTGCTCGTGATAATTGCCGTTCTTGTGGGCCGCCGCCACCAACAGCGTGGCGATGGCAAGCTGCAGATCGTCGAACGTGTTGTCGGGAAGATCCCGCACGCTTTCGGCATTGTCGCGGAAGATGGCTTTGATGCGGTCTAACATTTTTTTCAGATAGCACAATCCGCGTGCAGCGCACAAGAAATTGGATCGCCGTAACGGCGAGTAATCGCTTGACGAACCATCTCCGTTGGGGAAAGCTCGTTGCAGGCCCGCAACCCAAAAAAGATGGGCCGACGAACACGGACGGCACGAACGGGGTCTGACAAAACCTGCAGGCGAAAGTGAGGCTTCGGCTTCGGCCAGCGGTCCCTACGTTCCACGCCGACGGGAGGTGATCGCTGGTGACTGAACGCGCCATGACGGCCCCATCCGGCTCGGATAGCCGAGTGCAGCCGCTCGACCCGGCTCCGGCGGCCCGCGTTTCGGCGGCAGAGGCCGAGGCTGCGATGGACACATTCCCCAAGCTGCTGCTCCACCACGCCCGCGTCCGCCCCACGCGCCCGGCAATCCGCGAAAAAGACTTCGGCATCTGGCAGTCCTGGAGCTGGGATGAGGCGGCGGGGGAAATTCGCAAGCTCGCCTGTGGGCTGGCGGCGCTGGGCATGGGCCGCGGCGACCGCATCGCAATCATCGGCGACAACCGCCCGCGCCTCTACTGGACCATGACCGCGGCGCAGGCCATCGGCGCGGTCCCCGTCCCGGTCTATCAGGACGCCGTCGCGGATGAGATGGCCTTCGTGCTCGACCATGCCGAGGTGCGTTTCGCGCTGGCGGAAGATCAGGAGCAGGTCGACAAGCTGCTGGAGATCCTGGAGCGCTGCCCCAAGCTGGAGATCATGATCTTCGACGATTCCCGGGGCCTGCGGCACTACCAGCAGGACTGGCTGCACGACTTCGAAGCCGTGCAGGAGAAGGGCCGCGCCTTCGATGCGGCGAACCCCGGCTTCTACGAGGGCGAGATCGCCCGCGCCACGGGTTCGGACACCGGCATCATGCTCTATACATCCGGCACCACCGGCAAGCCCAAGGGCGTGGTGCTGTCGTTCGACAATATTCTGAAATCCGCCAAGGCGGGGATCGAGTTCGAGGGGCTGCGCGAGGACGAGGAGGTTCTGGCCTACCTGCCGATGGCCTGGGTCGGCGACCATATCTTCTCCTTCGGCCAGAGCTACGTCGCGGGCTTCTGCGTGTCCTGTCCGGAGTCGGGGGAGACCGTGCTGCAAGATCTGCGCGAGCTTGGCCCCACCTATTTCTTCGCGCCGCCGCGCATCTACGAGAACATCCTGACCACCGTGACGATCCGGATGGAGGACGCCAGCCGGATCAAGCGGAAGATGTTCAAGTATTTCATGGAGGTGGCCAAGCGGGCGGGCAGCCGCATTCTCGACGGCAAGGCGGTGAGCGTCACGGACCGGTTGCTTTACGGGATCGGGCGGGTGCTGGTCTATGCGCCCTTGAAGAACACGCTGGGGTTCTCGCGTATCCGGGTCGCCTACACCGCCGGAGAGGCGATCGGGCCAGACATTTTCGAGTTCTACCGCTCGCTCGGAGTGAACCTGAAGCAACTTTACGGCTCCACCGAAGCATCGGTCTTTATCACCATTCAGCCGAACGGGGAGATCTTTGCGGACAGCGTCGGCAAGCCCGCGCCCGGCGTGGAGATTAGAATCGACGAGGCCACGGGCGAGGTTCTGTTCCGCAGCCCCGGCGTCTTCATCGAGTACTACAAAAACCCGGAGGACACACGGGAGACCAAGACGGAAGGCGGCTGGGTCCACACCGGGGACGCCGGGGTGATGACCGAGGACGGCCACCTGAAAATCATCGACCGGGCCAAGGACGTCGGGCGGCTGGAGGACGGCAGCCTCTTCGCGCCGAAGTTCCTGGAAAACAAGCTGAAGTTTTTCCCCAAGATCAAGGAGGCCGTGGCCTTCGGGCATGAGCGGCCGTTCGTGACGGCCTTCGTGAACATCGACATGGAGGCCGTCGGCGCCTGGGCCGAGCGGAACGGAATCCCCTACGCCAGCTACCGCGAGTTGGCGGCATTGCCCGAGGTCTATGCGCAGGTGAAGGAGAACGTCGAGCAGGTGAACCGCGATCTCGCCGCCGATCCGAAGCTCGCGGGCGCGCAGATCCGCCGCTTCCTGGTGCTGCATAAGGAACTGGACGCCGACGACGGGGAACTGACGCGCACCCGCAAGGTCCGCCGCAATGTCGTGGTGGAGCGCTACGCCGAACTGGTGGACGCGCTCTACTCTGATGCGAAAACAGCGCACGCGGAAACCGAAGTGACCTACGAGGACGGCAGCAAGGGCGTCATGCAGGCCGACCTGAGGATCGAGGACGCGCAGAGCTTCGAGGGCGCGAGCCAGCCCGCGCTGAAGAAAGCCGGTTAGGAGACGAAATGAGCGAAATCCTTGCCGACCCTCTTCCTCTAGACGGCGATGCGCCGGAGGCGGCACGCGTCTTCGACGAGGTCCTGCTCTCCGTGGACAATATCACCTTGACTTTCGGCGGCGTGACCGCCCTGTCGAACATCGGCTTCGACATCCGCAAGGGCGAGATTCGCGCGATCATCGGCCCGAACGGGGCGGGCAAGACCTCGATGTTGAACGTTATCAACGGGTTCTATCATCCGCAGCAAGGCAAAATCACCTTCAAGGGCGAAGAGCGCCGGCGCATGCGCCCGCACAACGCGGCGAAGCAGGGGATCGCCCGCACCTTCCAGAACGTGGCGCTTTTCAAGGGGATGACGACGCTCGACAACGTGATGACCGGACGGCTGCTCAAGATGAAGACCAATATGTTCTGGCAGGCGATCTATTGGGGGCCGAACCAGCGCGAAGAAATCAAGCACCGCGAATTCTGCGAACACATTATCGACTTTCTGGAAATTCAGGCGATCCGCAAGACGCCGGTGGGCCGCCTCCCCTACGGCATGCAAAAGCGGGTCGAACTGGCGCGCGCACTGGCGATGGAACCGGAGCTGCTGCTGCTGGACGAGCCGATGGCGGGCATGAACATCGAGGAGAAGGAGGATATGTCGCGGTTTATCCTCGACGTAAACGACCAGTTCGGAACCACGATCGCGTTGATCGAGCACGACATGAGCGTCGTGATGGACCTTTCGGACCGCGTGGTGGTGCTGGACTATGGCCGCAAGCTGGCCGACGGCACTCCTGCCGCGGTCAGCCGGGACCAGAAGGTCATCGACGCCTATCTCGGGGTGGGGCATTGAGAATCGGGGAGGCTGAAGGCCAGACATGAACACGCGCCTCATCGCCTCCTGGCTCATCGGCGCTCCGGCCGCCGTCGTCGGCCTCGGGCTTGTCATTCAGCTTGCCGCGCTGGCCGATCCGTCGCTGTACTTCGCGTGGGGGTATTACTTCGAAGTCTTCGTCGGCGGGTTGTTGCAGGGGGTGATGTATTCCCTGGTCGCGCTGGGGTTCGTGCTGATCTTCAAGGCATCCAGCACCTTTAACTTCGCGCAAGGCTCGATGGTGCTCTTCGCGGCGCTCACCATGGTCGGCTTCATCGAGTGGGGGCTGCACTGGACTATTGCCTTTGCGTTGACGATGGGCGTGATGGTGCTGCTTGCAATGGCGATCGAGCGCGTGGTGCTGCGGCCGCTGGTCAACCAGCCGCACATCACCCTGTTCATGGCGACCATCGGGATTTTCTACTTCCTCGACGGCTTCGGGCAAACGCTTTGGGGCTCCGACGTGAAGTCGCTCGACATCGGTATGCCGCGCACGCCGGTGATCGTGCTGGAGAACGTTTTCGACGGCGGCATCATGATCAACCAGTTCGACCTCGTCGCGGCGCTGGTGGGCGGCGCGCTGGTGCTGGGGTTGGCGGTGTTCTTCCAGAAGACCCGGATCGGCCGGGCCTTGCGTGCGGTGGCGGACGACCATCAGGCGGCGCTTTCCGTGGGGATTCCGCTGAAAACCATCTGGGTCGTGGTCTGGACCGTCGCCGGGATCGTGGCGCTGGTCGCCGGGGTCATGTGGGGCGGCAAGATGGGGGTGCAGTTCACCCTGGCGCTGATCGCGTTGAAGGCCCTGCCCGTTCTGATCCTGGGCGGGCTGACCTCGATCCCCGGCGCCATTGTCGGCGGGCTGATCATCGGCGCGGGCGAGCAGGTCGCGGAGATTTTCCTGGGGCACTTTATCGGCAGCGCCATTCAGGACTGGTTCGCCTACGTCCTGGCGATGCTGGTGCTGCTGGTGCGCCCGCAGGGGCTGTTCGGCGAAAAGATCATCGAGAGGGTCTGACAAGGCATGTTGTACCGCGAGGCCGGACAGTTCAAATCCAGCTACGCCTCCGATCAGGCGATCTTCCCGATCAGGCAGGACAAGATCGGCATTGCGCTGATTCTCGTGGTGGCGCTGCTGGTGGTCCCCTTCGTTGCCTCCAACTACGTGCTGAATTCGATCCTTGTCCCCTTCCTGGTGTTCTCCACGGCCGCCATCGGGCTCAACATCGTCACCGGCTATTGCGGTCAGGTCAGCCTGGGTACCGGCGGGTTCATGGCGTGCGGGGCGTTTTTCGCCTTCAAGCTGACGACCGCCTTCCCGGATATTCATATCATCCTGATCTTTCTGCTGGCTGGCTTCGGGACCGCGCTGGTCGGGATCGTCTTCGGGCTCCCGAGCCTGCGCATCAAGGGCTTTTATCTCGCCATCGCCACGCTGGCGGCGCAGTTCTTCCTGATCTGGATGTTCACGCAGAACCCCTGGTGGACGAACTACAACCCGGCGGGCGTGATCACCGCGCCGCCGCGCGCGCTGTTCGGCGATTTCTACATTACCGGCGTGCGGGCGACGCCGGTCGGCAAGTATCTCTTCCTCGTCTGCTTTGTCACGATCCTGGCGCTGGTGGCGAAGAACCTCGTGCGCAGCGCGCTTGGCCGCGCCTGGATGGCGATCCGCGACATGGACATCGCAGCCGAAATCATGGGAATTCGCCCGATGATGGCGAAGCTCTCGGCGTTTGCCGTCAGTTCCTTCTTCATCGGCATCTCCGGCGCGCTCTGGGCCTTCATTTACACCGCCTCGGTCGAGGCGCTGGCGTTTGAGGTGACGCGCTCGTTTCAGGTGCTGTTCATGATCATCATCGGCGGACTTGGATCGATCCTCGGCTCTTTCCTCGGCGCGGCCTTCATCGTGCTGCTGCCGATCCTGTTGAACTCGGCACCCGCGATGGTGGGCATTCGCATGTCGACGGAGCTTTTGACGCACCTGGAATTCATGATCTTCGGCGCGCTGATCGTCTTTTTCCTGATTGTCGAGCCGCAGGGCCTCGCCCGCCTGTGGCAGATCGGGAAGGAGAAGCTGCGCCGCTGGCCGTTCCCTTATTAGTTTGGGGGCAACAACAAAGCGAATGAAGCAAAACGGGAGGCTGACACCATGAAGACGAAAGCCTTATTGACGGCGGCGGCTGGAGCGGCCGTGCTCGCCACTTCGCTATGGAGTCCTGAACCGGCGGCGGCGGAGGGCGAGCAGTTCGTTCCGGGGCTGCAATACCGCTCCGGCCCCTATGCGCCGAGCGGCATTCCTTTCGCCAATGGCTTTGCCGATTATCTAACGATGCTCAACGCGCGCGATGGCGGCATCAACGGCGTGCGAATCCACTACGATGAGTGCGACACGGCCTACAACAACGACCGCGGCGTGGAGTGCTACGAGCGGCTGAAGGATGCCGGACCGTCCGAACCCGCCGCCTGGAACCCGCTCTCCACCGGAATTACCTACGCCCTGATCGAGCGGGTGGCGCAGGATGAGGCCCCGCTGATCTCAATGGGCTACGGCCGCGCCGACGCCTCGGACGGACGGGTATTCCCCTGGGTCTTCACGCTACCGGCGACCTACTGGGCCGGTGCGGATGCCATCATCCAGTATATCGAGGAGCAGGAAGGCACGCTCGAAGGCAAGGACATCGCGCTCGTCTACCACGACAGCGCCTACGGCCGCGAGCCGATCGCTACACTGGAACGTCTTGCGGAGCAGGAAGGCTACAATCTCCACACCTTCGCGGTCGCGCACCCCGGCCTGGAGCAGCAGGCCACTTGGCGGCAGATCGGCCGCCAGCTCCGTCCCGATTGGACCGTGATGTGGGGCTGGGGCGTGATGAACTCGACCGCGATCCAGACGGCCGCCTCGGTGGGCTATCCGATGGATCGGTTCATCGGCATCTGGTGGTCCGGTTCGGAGCCCGACGTTCGGCCTGCCGGCTCCGACGCACGGGGCTACAAGTCGCTCGGCTTCCACGCGCCGGGCGCCGACTTCCCGGCGATCCAGGACATCGTCACCCACGTCTACGATGAAGGCGAAGGCTTTGGCGAGCGTGAGGCCATCGGCGAAGTCCTTTATAACCGGGGCCTGATGAACGCGGTCTTCGTGAGCGAAGCGATCCGCACGGCGCAGGCGCGCTTTGGCGAGCGTCCCCTCACCGGCGAGGAAACGCGCTGGGGCATCGAGAACCTGCACATCACCGACGAGCGATGGGATGAACTCGGTCTCGGCGGCTTCGCCCGCGAAATCCGCATCACTTGCGAGGACCACGAGGGCGGCGGCTCTGCCTTCGTACAGCAGTGGGACGGCGAGTCCTGGGAGATCGTTTCCGACTGGATCCAACCGCGTAACGACGAACTCCGCCCGGCCTATGAGGCCTCCGCCGCACAGTACGCCGAACAGAACGGCATCGAACTGCGCGACTGCGACGCCGAAGAGTAAGGACTTGGCGGCCCCTCGGATGAGATCCATCCGCGGGGCCGCGCTATTGAAGGACACGCGCCGATGGCCCTTGAAGCCGCCCCCGCCGCCAGCCCCACGGCTGCGCCCGCGCTGCTAACCGTCAACAGCATTGAGGTAATCTACGATCACGTCATCCTGGTGCTCAAGGGCGTCTCTCTGCACGTTCCCCAGGGTGGCGTCGTGGCGCTTCTCGGGGCCAACGGTGCGGGCAAGACCACGACGTTGAAGGCAATCTCCAACCTGCTCCGCGCCGAACGGGGCGACGTGACCAAGGGCTCCATCGAACTGAACGGCGAGCGGGTGGATTCGATGACGCCGAACGACCTCGT
>SKZV01000347.1 GCA_007127165.1 Rhodovibrio sp.
AGATAGAAGCGCGCATTGTCCGCGAGATCGTTGACCGTTTTGGCGCGCTGCTTCAGGCCTTCCATGCCCTGCTCCAAGACCGCCTTCTCGCGCGCGTCCAGCGTACGCTCCAGCACCTCTTCCAGGCGCGGGACCACCAGACGGGTCAGCCGTGCATTGTCTGCCTGCCGAATGTAGTGACCATTCAAGTGGTCGAGCTTGTCAAAGTCGAACCGTGCGGCGGAACGACCGACCCCGTCAAGGTCGAAGAGGCGAATTGCCTCCTCCGCGGATATCAATTCAAGGTCGCCGTGGCCCCAACCCAGCCGCAGGAGGTAGTTTCGCAGCGCTTCGGGAAGGTAGCCCTGCTCGCGGTAGGTTTCGATGCCGACGGCGCCGTGTCGTTTGGACATCTTTGCACCGTCTGGCCCGTGAATCAGCGGGATGTGCGCAAACACCGGAGGGGTCCAACTCATCGCCTTGTATAGCTGATGCTGCCGGAACGCGTTGGTCAGGTGGTCGTCGCCCCGGATAATGTGGGTAATCGCCATGTCGTGGTCATCGACGACGACGGAGAGCATATAGGTCGGCGACCCGTCGCCACGCAGCAGCACCATGTCGTCAAGCTGCTCGTTGGCCACGCTGACCCGGCCCTGCACCGCATCCTCGATCGCGGTTTCGCCCTCCTGTGGCATTTTGATGCGGACCACCGGAGTCACGCCTTCTGGCGCTTCCGAGGGGTCGCGATCGCGCCAACGGCCATCGTAGCGCATCGGCCGCCCCTCGGCGCGGGCAGTCCGGCGCATCTCTTCCAGTTCTTCCTTGCTGGCATAGCACCGGTAAGCCTTGCCTTCGTCCAGCAGCTTGTGCGCGACCTCGGCATGGCGCTCCCGGCGGGCCGACTGGTAGACCTCCGGCTCGTCCCATTCCAGTTCCAGCCAGCGCAGACCATCCAGAATGGCCGCTATGGCCTCGTCCGTGGAGCGCTCCCGATCGGTGTCCTCGATACGCAGAAGGAACTTGCCGCCGTGATGGCGGGCGAAGAGCCAGTTGAACAACGCGGTTCGTGCTCCGCCGATGTGCAGGAAGCCGGTGGGCGAGGGGGCGAAGCGCGTAACGACGGTCATTTGCAGTCCTGCTCCTCAATGGCGGGGTAATGTGCGGCCCGGATGACGGCGGCATGGCGCAGGGCTATCTAGCACAGCGCAGCCATGCGCGCTATCCCGGCGGCTCCGTCATTCCATTTAAAGGGGTTCGAGGCTTCACCCAGGGAGCGTGTATGATAGTATGTACGCCGCGTCTTTAGTGTGGACCTCGCAATGCAGCGTCGGCGGAGCGTAAGCAAGGCGCTTGCGGTCTATCAAAATCCCTCCGGGTGGACGATCGCCGGGAGCTTCCCCTATGCCTGGCTCGCCGCGCAGCTTGCCGGAGAGCGGGAGCGGTGGGCCTATTGGCTGCCGGTGGCGTTTGCATTCGGCATCGGCGGGTATTTCGCACTGCCGGTGGAGCCGCCGGTTTGGATTGGAACCGCGGGCGTTGCGTTTGCCCTGCTGCTCGCGGTCTCCGGCCGGTTGCAACCGCATGTCCTGTTGCCCGCGCTCGCCCTTGCCGTCGTTGCGGGCGGCTTCGCGACGGCGCAATTGCGGACCCAATCGATCGCCGCGCCGATCCTGGAGCGCGAGCACGGGCCGGTAGACGTGGTCGGACGTGTCGTCGAAGCAGAAGCGCGCAATCCGGGGGACCGGCTTGTGCTGGGCGACCTGCAGGTGGACCGCTTGGGTCAGGCGGAGACGCCGGCGCGGGCCCGCGTCAATGTCTCCGGTGGCGCCGAAGGGATCGCTCCGGGCGACCGGGTGCGGGTCTATGCGGTGCTGCGGCCGCCGCCTGAGCCCGCAGCGCCGGGCGCTTTCGATTTCGCCCGTCATGCCTATTTCCAGCAGTTGGGCGCGGTGGGCTACGTTCTGGGGTCGGTCGAACGGCTGCGCGCGCCGCCGCCAAAAGGATGGCTGGCCTTCCAACTGTGGTGGGCGGAGCGCCGCCACAGCATTGCCGAAGGGGTCCGCAGAACGCTCCCCGGCGAGAGCGGCACAATCGCGGCGGCATTGATGACCGGTGCGCGCGGGGCGATTCCCGACGGGGCAATGGCCGCCATCCGCGATGCCGGACTGGCGCACCTGCTGGCGATTTCCGGTCTGCACCTTGGCTTGGTCGCCGGGATGGTGTTCTTCGCCACGCGCGCTCTCTTGGCACTTTGGCCCTGGGCTGCGCTGCGTTGGCCGATCAAGAAGCTGGCCTGTGGCCCGGCGGTGATGGCGGCAGGCGGTTATCTGTTGCTGGTGGGCGCGACGGTGCCGACTCAGCGGGCGTTCATGATGACCGGGATTGTTCTTTTGGCGGTTGTCCTCGACCGCTCCGCATTGACCATGCGCCTCGTCGCCTGGGCCGCCGTCGTGGTGCTGGTTCTGCGCCCGGAGAGCCTGCTCGGGGCGAGCTTTCAGATGTCGTTCGCCGCCGTAACGGCCCTGGTCGCCTTTTACGAAACCATGCGCGAGAAGGGCTGGAGCCCCTTCGGACAGCGGCGTCTGTTCGCTCGCCTCGGGGTCTACCTGCTGGGTGTGGCGTTGACCTCGGTGATCGCGATTCTGGCGACCGGCCCCTTGGCGGCCTTTCACTTCAACCGGGTCGCGGTTTACGGGCTGGCGGCAAACATGGTGGCGGTGCCGATCACCGCGCTGTGGATCATGCCCCTCGGGTTGACCGCCTTCCTCCTCATGCCGTTCGGCCTGGAGTGGTTGGCGCTCGTTCCCATGGGGTGGGGGATCGACATTGTGCTGTTGGCGGCACGGGCCGTTTCCGGGTTGCCAGGAGCCGCCCTGACCGTCCCCAGCATGCCGCGTGCGGGGCTTCTTGCCATTGTCTTCGGGGCCCTCTGGCTGTGTCTTTGGATGCAGCCTTGGCGGTACTGGGGTCTGCTGCCAATCGCGCTGGGACTTGCTTCGATTCTGCTGGTGCGCTCCCCCGATGTGCTGGTCAGCGAGGACGGCCGGCTTTTCGCCGTACGCGGCGGCGACGGCGACCTGCTCATTTCGACGCACCGCCGGGCGCGCTTCACATCCGGCGTCTGGCTGCGCCGGGCGGGTCAGGAGGAAGGCGACGGCTTCCCGGAGGTTGGGGCTGCGGCGAACGTCGCGTTGGCCTGCGATCCGCTTGGCTGCATCTACAGCAAGCCGGAAGGAGAGAAGATCGCGCTGTTGACCGACGGGCGGGCGCTGGACGAGGATTGTCGCGCCGCAACCGTTCTGATCGCGACCTTTCCCGTCTCCCGCACCAACTGCGCCGAGCCCTACGTCGTCATCGACCGCTTCGATCTTTGGCGGGAAGGTGCGCACGCCATTACATTCGCCGGAAGGGGCGCGGTCGTGGAGACGGCCCGCCAACGCCGCGGCCGTCGCCCCTGGGTCCAGTGGCGCGGCGAAAGCCGGTGAGCACCTCATAACGAAGCCGGAACCGCGTTCAGTACCGGCGTAGCAGAGCGATCAAACGCCCCTGCACCCGCACGCGGTTGGGCGGAAAGATCCGGGTCTCGTAAGCCTTGTTCGCAGGCTCCAGCGCAATCGAGTAGCCGCGACGGCGAAAGCGCTTCAACGTCGCCTCCTCACCGTCCACGAGTGCGACGACAATGCTGCCGTTCTCCGCATCCTCGACCCGTTCGATGACAACCGTATCGCCGTCGAGGATGCCCGCATCGACCATCGAATCGCCTTCAACTTCAAGGCAGTAATGATCGCCACCAGCCAACAATGCGCCTGGAACGTCGATAAAGGCGGTTTCATCGCGCAGTGCCTCGATGGGCGTGCCCGCGGCGATGCGGCCGTATAGGGGGAGTTGGGCGCTCTCCTGAGGAGGCGGGGCGCTGACGCCGCTCAATGGGCGGCTAAAATGACCCTGCACGACGTTCGAGGCCGAGATCGGCGCGCCCTCAGCTTTTCCCTGCTCGGCGACGGGGAGTATTCCGCTTGTCTGGCCGGGGGCCTTCGCCGCTGAATCCTCAGGTAAACGCAGAACTTCGAGCGCGCGCGCCCGGTGCGGCAGGCGACGGATGAAACCGCGTTCCTCAAGGCCGGTAATGAGGCGATGAATGCCCGACTTGGACTTAAGCCCAAGCGCCTCCTTCATCTCATCGAAGGAGGGTGAAACGCCGTGTTCATGCAGGTAATGGTATATATGAAGCAGCAGTTCGTATTGCTTGCGTGTAAGCATGACCGGTTCCGTACCGTTGTTATTGCGCTGCCCTCGGTAGCCGAGTCCCGGTGGTACGAGACTCCGCGCTCCAGATGCAGCATGTGGTGTCTGCTCGGGCCACTACACCTAGGAACAAAGTGACAACCTCTTAAGGTGTTCTACTTTGGTTCCGCACCGCCGTCAAGCGCTTTTCCCCGCAAATTGTACGGACTTTTGAAGCGCAATTAAATGCCGAGGCAGCCGCCGTTCAAGGGGATGATCTCCACGCTCTCGCCAACTTTTGCAGCAGGGGCGTGCGGCGGGCGAACCACCAGGCAGGTGGCCGCCGCAAGGGCGGAGAGCATGGCACTGTCCTGCTTATCGAAGGGGGTAGCGCGGCGGCGGCCGTCGCGGTCGGTTTCCAGCCGTGCGCGCAGGTACTCCTGCCGCCGGTCGTTTTCCGGCAAATCCCGGCCGAGGATCGCAGTCTCCGCAACCTCTTCGCCGTGGCCGCCAAGCCCGAGCAGACGGTCCAGGGCAGGGCGCAGGAACACCGTGGCGCAGACCAGCCCCGATACCGGATTGCCCGGAAGTCCCAGCACCGGAACGCCGTCGAGCCGCCCAAACATCAGCGGTTTGCCCGGCCGCATAGCGATCTTCCAGAACCCCAGTTCGGCCCCCTTTGCCTTCAGCACGTCCTGCACCAGATCGTGCGCGCCCACCGAGGCGCCGCCACTGGTGAGCAGCAGATCGCAGCCACGTGCAGCGTCGATATCGCGGGAGAGGGCCGCCTCGTCATCTGGCGCGATCCCCAGGTTGACCGCCTCGCCGCCGCAGGCAGTCACGAAGGCGGCGAGGGCGAAGCCGTTGGAACTGACGATCTGGCTCGCACCAAGAGCCTCGCCTGGGAGCACGACCTCATCGCCGGTCGCGAGAACCGCCACGCGCGGCCGCCGCCGTACCTTTAGCCAAGGGTGATTCATCGCCGCAGCAAGGCCAATATCGCGGGATGTCAGCAACCGCCCGGCCTTCAAACCGACTGTTCCGGCGGTGAAATCCAGCCCGGCCGGACGCAGGTAGCGGCCGCGCGCCGCCGACTCGTTGACCGTGACCCGGTCGCCGTCGCGGCTTGTGTCCTCTTGAATGACGATGGCGTCCGCACCTGCCGGGACCGGTGCGCCGGTGTAGATGCGCACTGCCTCGCCCGGGTTGAGCGTGCCGGAATAATCACCGCCCGCCGGGATATCTCCCACCACCGTAAGCGTGGCCGGAACCTTCGCCACGTCGTCGGCGCGCACGGCATAGCCGTCCATTGCGGAGACGTCGCGCGGCGGCTGGGTGACCCGCGCCGATAGGTCTTCGGCCAGAACCCGCCCGAGCCCTTCAGTCAGCGATACAAGCTCGCCCGGAAGGGGTGCAAAGGCATCCAGAATTTGCGCGCGCGCCTCGGCGACCGGCAGCATCACGCGGCCTCGTAGCTGCCGGATTTGCCGCCCGCCTTGTGGGTCAGGCGGACGTCGCAGATCCGCATTCCTTTATCGACCGCCTTGCACATGTCGTAAACCGTCAGCGCCGCGACCGAGACGGCGGTGAGCGCTTCCATCTCGACACCGGTCTGCCCGCTGAGTTTGCAGGTCGCAACGATCTCCACCGCGCTCTCCGCCTCGTTCAGGTGCAGGTCCACCTTCACCGACGAGAGTTGCAGGGGGTGACAGAGCGGGATCAGGTCCGGCGTGCGTTTTGCCCCCATGATTCCAGCCAGCCGCGCGACCGAAAGCACATCGCCCTTCTTCACCGCGCCCTCGCGGATTAAAGCCGCGGTCTCCGGCTGCATTAGGATTCGGCCCTTGGCGGTAGCCGTGCGGGCGCTCTCCGCCTTCTCCGATACGTCCACCATACGGGCCTTGCCCTCGGCGTCGAAATGGGTGAATCCCTCGCTCATGGTCCGTTCCTGCCTGCTCATTCGCGGTGGACTGGCGTGGAACCCAGCAGCTTGGCCGTCGCCTCCGCCACATCGGGTTGGCGCATCAGCGATTCGCCGATGAGGAAAGCCTGCGCTCCGGCCTCGGTCATCTGCAAGAGGTCGTCGCGCGTGAAAAGCCCGCTCTCGCAGATCGTCACGCGATCGCTCGGTACGGTCGGCGCAAGCTCACGCGTTGTCTGAAGGTCGACTTCCAACGTCTTGAGATTGCGGTTATTGATTCCCAGCAGTGGGGAATCGATCCGAAGCGCGCGCTCCAGTTCCACAGCGTCATGCACCTCCAAGAGCACATCCATTCCCCACTCCTTCGCCGCCGCAGCGAGGTCCTGCGCCTGTTCGTCGTCGAGCGCTGCCATGATGAGCAGGATGCAGTCCGCCCCCAGCGCCCGCGATTCCGGGATCTGGTAAGGGTCCAGCATGAAATCCTTGCGCAACACGGGAATTTCGACCGCCTGCCGCGCGGCTACAAGATACTCGTTGCGGCCTTGGAAGTAGGGGATGTCCGTCAGCACCGAGAGGCAGGCCGCGCCACCATCGCGGTACGCGCGGGCGAGGGCGGGCGGATCGAAATCCTCCCGGATCAGACCCTTCGAGGGCGAAGCTTTCTTGATCTCGCAGATCAGGGCGAAATCGTCTTCCCGCACCCGGCGCGTCAGTTCCTTTGCGAAGCCGCGCGGCGCGGGCGCATTGCGAGCCAAGCCTTCCAGTTCGGACAGCGGCGCTTCGCGTTTCCGCTCAGCCAGATGAACGCGCTTGTCCTCGCATATGCGGTGCAGAACATCGCTCATGGTGTTACCGGCTTCTCGTGGGTGATCGCGATCAGGCGGTCGAGCGCCGTACGCGCCTTGCCGCTATCGACCCCCTCGGCCGCCATCGCAACGCCATCGCGCAAATCGGAAACCTTGTCTGCCACGATCAGCGCAGCGGCAGCGGTGAACAGTACGATGTCACGGAACGGCCCGTGTTCTCCCTCGAGCATGGCTCGCAGCACGCGGGCGTTCTGCTGCGCGTCGCCGCCCTTTAACTCCGCCAGCGTGGCGCGCTTCAGCCCCGCCTCTTCCGGTGTCACCTCAAAGCTGCGGAGCTTGCCGTCCTTCAATTCGGTAACGAAGGAAACGCCCGTGGTGCTCAGTTCGTCCAGCCCGTCGGCCCCGTGCACGACCCAGGCGCGCTCATGGCCCAGATTCTTCAGAACCTCGGCCAGCGGTTCTACCCAAGCCTTTGAGAAAACACCAATAACTTGCCGCTTAACGCCCGCTGGATTGGACAGCGGACCGAGCAGGTTGAAGATCGTCCGGGTGCCAAGCTCCACGCGCGTCGGCCCGACGTGGCGCATGGCGCTATGATGACGCGGCGCGAGAAGGAAACAGGTACCGGCTTCCCAAAGCGCGCGTTTCACCAAGCTCATGTCGGCCTCGA
>SKZV01000255.1 GCA_007127165.1 Rhodovibrio sp.
ATGCTGTGCCGCGCCGATTCCATCGGCGTGTTCCAGGTGGAGAGCCGGGCGCAGATGACCATGCTGCCGCGCCTGAAGCCGCGCCGCTTCTACGACCTGGTGATCGAGGTCGCCATCGTCCGCCCCGGCCCGATCCAGGGCGACATGGTGCATCCCTACCTGCGGCGGCGCAACGGCGAGGAGGAGGTGCGCTATCCCAGCGCCGAGCTGGAGCGCGTGCTGGGCAAGACGCTGGGCGTGCCGCTGTTTCAGGAGCAGGCGATGCAGATCGCCATCGTCGCCGCCGGTTTCACGCCCGACGAGGCCGACCGCCTGCGCCGCGCCATGGCGACCTTCAAGCGCCACGGCGACGTGCACCGCTTTCAGGAACGGCTGGTCGAGGGGATGGTGGCGCGCGGCTACGACCGCGACTTCGCCGAGCGCTGCTATTCGCAGATCGAGGGCTTCGGCACCTACGGCTTTCCGGAGAGCCACGCGGCGAGCTTTGCGCTGCTGGTCTACGTCTCCGCCTGGATGAAGCACCGCTATCCGGCGGCCTTCGCCTGCGCGCTGCTGAACAGCCAGCCGATGGGCTTCTACGCTCCGGCGCAGATCGTCCGCGACGCCCGCGAGCATGGCGTGGAGGTCCGCCCGGTGGACGTAAACCGCTCCGAGTGGGACTGTACGCTGGAGCCGGGAGTTAGGGGACTGGCGCTGAGGCTGGGTCTGCGGCAGGTGAAGGGCTTGGGCGAGCGCGCGGGACGGACGCTGGCGGCGGCGCGGGGGAACGGCTACGCCGATCCGCTGGCGATCTGGCGGCGCTGTCATGGCGCGGAGGGGACGGGAGTGGCGCGCGCGGCGCTGGAGGCGCTGGCGCGGGCGGATGCGTTCGGCTCGATGGGGCTCGACCGGCGCAATGCGCTCTGGGCGGTGAAGGCGCTGCCCGACGACGCGCCGCTCCCGCTCTTCGCCGCCGCCGGAGAGGAGGAGCGCGGGGAAGACCCGCCGGTGAGCCTGCCCGAGATCGCGGCGGGCGAGCAGGTGGTGGACGACTACGCCAGCCTGCGCCTGACCTTGCGCGCGCATCCGCTGAGCTTCCTGCGCGAGAGCCTGGCCGCCGAGGGCCATGTGAAGGCCGAAGACCTCTGGCGCATCCCCAACGGCCAGCGCGTCCGCACGGCGGGCCTCGTCCTGCTCCGCCAGCGCCCCGGCAGCGCCAAGGGCGTCATCTTCGCTACCATCGAGGACGAAACCGGCGTCGCCAACGTCGTCCTCTGGCCCAACGTGTTCGACCGCTTCCGCCGCCCCTTCCTGCAAGCGAGCCTGCTCAGCGTGCGCGGCCGGATTCAACGCGAGGGTTTGGTGCTGCACTTGGTCGCCGAGACGCTAAGCAACGAAAGCCCCCGCCTCGCCGCCCTGCAGGCCCCCGGCTTCCAAAACGCAATGGCCCGCGCGGACGAGGTGAAAAAGCCGGGGCGCGAGGTGGTGTATCCGTCGCGGGATTTTCGGTGAGAGGGCCGCGCCACTCCAGCACAGCCCGCGGATTACGACCGTGCGCTATCTTCCAATTCGCTGTGCGGGCGTTGCGGCAGGCGGTCCAGGGTGGAGCCGAGTTGGGCTCGAGCGGTGTCGAGTTCATAAGCTTTCTGGAGGTTCATCCAGAGTTCGGCGGAGGTGCCGAAATAGTGCCCGAGCCGCAAGGCCGTATCGGCCGTGACGGCGCGCTTGCCCGCGACGATCTGGCTGACGCGGTTCGGGGGAACGTCGATCAGCCGCGCAAACTCCGCCGCGCTCAAACCCAGCGCTTCGAGTTCGTCGGCGAGGATTTCGCCGGGGTGAATTGCGGTGCGGGCCATGCGGTTGCTCCTTGAGCGCTTTTCGTTCCGATGGAATCGGAACGGCGCTCTAGCTCCTTGATGTTGCGCATTTTCGAAACGGAAAACCCGTTTCCGCTTTTCCTGAAAATGCTCTAGTGATAATCGACAATCTCGACGTTTTCCGGACCGTCCGCACCTTCCGGCCATTCGAAGCAGATGCGCCAACGGGCGTTGATGCGGATGCTGTATTGACCGCGCCTGTCGCCCCGCAGCGCTTCCAGCCGATTGCTCGGCAAGTGGAGAAGATCCGTCAAACTCACCGCCGCTTCCAAAACGCGCAACCGCTTCTCCGCCTGCTTCCGGACTGCCTCAAACTGCGGCACACGCTCCCCATCCGCAAAGCACGCCGTTCGCCGGTCGCGGTAACTGCGGATCATCTCAAATTATGGGAGCCGGTACGCGGTACGTCAAGCGTATTTTCAGCTTCATTTTCCAACCTCTTCGTGGACTCCGGATCGCCGATGTTCAGTCCGGACCCCGGTATACGTACCCAACCCGTTCGTGGTCGGCAATCATGCGGTCAGGCGTCGCAGCCGTCTTTTCACACTGCGCCGACGGCAAGGCAATGCGGCTCAGTGAACGAAAGCCAGGGAAAAATGTGTCTGACACCCTTTTTTTTGCGAAACGGCCGGGACCGGAGGTGGTGCATCCCTCGCGGGACTTCCGGTGAGGGGGTCAGCTTGCCACCGCGGGAGCGGCGTGCAGGATTCGCCGCTCTTCGCGGATACCGGCGATGGAGTGGATGAACAATACAACGAAGAGGATTCCGCCGCCGATCAGGGTGGAGCGTGGGAGTTGCTCGCTTATGACGATCCACACGAAAAACGGGCCGAAGACCATCTCCATGAGCAGGAACATGTTGAGTTCCGCCGAGGGGATCAGGCGTGACGCAAACGATATCATAGCGAACGCCACCGGGAGAATGATGAAGCACAGCCCCAGCATGAGGCCCCATTGCGGCTGCGAAAGGGGGGTGGGCATGCCGAGGGTCAGGGCGAAGATGACGGTCATCACGCCGCTGATGCTCATTGCCGGGATCATGCTGACCGATTTCCGCCACCGCATGAAGACGAAGCAGGACGCCAGACAGGCCCCATTGCCGATTGCCGCAATATCGCCCCAGAAACTGCCGCTGCCGACGCTTTCGGACACGATAATGACGATACACAAGACCGCCGCCATGGCCGCAATCCAGGTTCTCAGCGGTGTCCGCTCCTTCAGCACCAAACGGCTTGCCACCGCCGCGAAGATGGGCGCGGTGCTCATCATGGCGAGCGTGTTGCCGACACTTGTGAGGCTGAGAGCCACCACAAAGAAAACAGTGCTTCCGGCCAGCAACGCGGCGGCGATCAGTCCCGGCCAACCGACCGCCACATAGCGCGCGAGCGTGTCTCGTCCATGAATGGCTAGCATGACCGCAAAGAGCGCCAAGCCAAGCCCCACGCCGCGCCAGAACAGCAACGTTGCCGTGTCCGTCGCGATCAGGCGCACGAACAGACTGTCCGGACTGATAATCAGCACCGCGACAAAGGCCACAAGACTGCCCTTAAGACTTTGCGACATAAAGTAGGCTCCGCCCAATCACCCAAACGATGGTCGCCGGGCTGAGCTAGGCAGCCACTCGATCCAGCGCCGTTTCACCTAAAAGAGAATATTGCCTTTATTTTTACGCCTATTGGTTGTGAATGACAACAGCGTTTTTGCTGCCGACCAGGCGACGGGCAGCCCGAGGCAAAAATTGTGGAGGCAAGACCATCCGGTAGAAAAGCGCGGTCGCGCCATTAAAAAGAGCGGAACGCAAACCGCGCTCACTCGCGAGAATCAAACGATGTCCGTGCTGACAACCGTTCGAGTCTTTGAGAAAGGCGAGTAGCTCCGGCCTTACTTGGCGCAAGGCCGGAGATCTGTCTGTTAGCGCTGCCAGTCGCCAACGCCGTACTTGTCGAGAATGGCCGTCAGTTCACCGTTCGCACGCATCTCCTGAACGCCATCCGTCCACATCTGCGCCAGCTTCTCGGCGTCGCCCGCCTTCTTGCTGAAACCGAGATACAGCGGCACGGCTTCACCGATCACCCCCGCAAACCGGAAGTCGTCCGTCAGCCCCGCTTCGTTCAGCGAGTACCGCAGAACGTTTAGCCCGTCGATTGCAAAATCCGCACGCCCCCGCTGCACCATTCTGAAGTTCTGTTCAAGTGCACCGTCGCCGCGATTGACAACTAGTTTATCTTCGTTCTGTTCCTGCCATTCCGTGAACTCATCACCGTAGTTATACCCAAAAATAACAGCCGGTGTCTTACCCTCCAAGGATGCGATACCCTCGTAGGTCCAGGTATCATCGGCGCGGGTTACGGCGTGGATCTCGTAGACCGTCAGAGGTTCATCCGGAAGGACCATCTCTTCCGTTTCCGGCTGAAAGCTAACGGCGATAACGCCATGAACTTCGCCTGCGGCCCCTGCGGACAACGCGCGGGACCACGGCATATTCGTATAGTTGATCGTGTAGCCTTCCGCCTCATAGATCCGCTCAGCGATCTCCACCACATAGCCGGGAGCATCGCTTCCGGGTTCGCAGTTGTACGGGCACCACTGGTCGGCAGTGATCGTAATCTCCTGGGCCTGAGCGCCCGAAGCCACACTGGCAAACGCAATTGCGCCCGCCACTATGCCGAGAACATTCCTGGTCAAAGCAAACCTCCAATCCTGATCATCAGCCAAATTGCGTTCGGAAAACGACGGGCACCATTTGTATGATCTCCCGCTCTAACAGTACCTCTTTTTAGGTACGCCTGTCACGTACATTTTATGTATTTCGCTCTCGTATTGAGAGCAGAACTGAAAATTCGATAAGTGATGAACACAAGGGGAGGATGGGGCCTAGAGCGGAATGGTTTCTTTTCGAGTTACCATTCCGCTCTTGGTTTTCTAACGTGGCGAAGCGAGTCAGATTCCAAGCCAAGCCGGCTTATAATCATCGCGTTCCAGCGCAGTGTTGGTCCCGGACAAGAACTTGCACCGAATGTGTCCTGAAGCCTGAAAAGCAGTTAGACGAACGCCGGGCATTAGCCCTCGGCTCAGGCCGCTGCGGCATTAGCGTCAGGCTCTTCCCGGATATTCCTCAGAAAGCCATTGACCTCCTGCTCCAAGGCCTCAAAGCCTTCTTGCAGATCGTCCATTGCACCGGTAACGGCCTGCGCTTCGGCTGCATTCTGGTTCGTGGCCTCCTGCATTTCCGCGAGGCTGTCGCGGATGTCCGAGGCGGTGGTCGCCGCCGCCTGCGCACTACGGGCAATTTCGCGGGTAGCGCTATCTTGCTCATGCGTCGCCCCGGCAATCCCCGAGACATACCCGTTGACCTGGTTGATAATGTCGACGATTGCGGTCATCTGATCGGCGGCCTGCCCACTGACACCCTGAACATCACCGATCTGGCTGGCGATTTCGTCAGTCGCTTTTGCGGTCTGGTTCGCGAGATTCTTGACCTCCTGCGCCACGACGGCAAAGCCCTTGCCTGCATCCCCGGCACGCGCAGCCTCGATCGTGGCGTTCAGCGCAAGAAGATTGGTTTGCTCGGCGATGTCGTTGATAAGCGTGATCACATCGCTGATCTTTTTTGCCGAGGTCTGCAACTCCCCGACCGTGGTCTGGGTTTCCTGCGCGCGCTTTACGGCGTCTTCGGACACATGGGTGGACTGCTCGGCGCTCTCGGCTATTTCCTTGATAGAAGCGGTTAGTTCTTCCGTCGTTGACGCCACCGTTTGAACATGCTGGTTGGCGATATCGGAACCGCTAACCGCCGCGTCCACCTTCTTCAGGTTTGTACTGGCGAGCATGTTCATGGTTTGAGTCTGTTTTCCCACGCCCTTTGATGCCCGTATCATTTCGCCAACAGCCGCCTTGACCGTTTGCTCGAAGTTGTCGGCGAGCTGGCGCCGCGCCTTTATCCGTTCACGTTCGGCGTGTTGCTTTAGCTCTTCCTGCTCAACGCGCATCCGGTCCATTTCCCGGCTGTTATCAGCAAAAACCTGAACCGCCTTGGCCATGTCGCCCACCTCGTCGTGGCGATGCAGGTAAGGGATTTCGTCTATGGCTTCATTGTTCGCGATCTGTTGCATTCTTCCCGTAATCGCAGCCACCGGATTCAATACGAAATTCAGCGCTGCAAGCATTCCGCCCACGACGATCAGCAAGGTTAAGACAAGGATGATCGCTTCATTTCGAACGGCCTGGGCAATCTGCTGCTCCACCTGCGCCCGGCTCAACCCCAGTTCCAGCGTGCCAAGGATGCTATCGCCACGGCGCGACTCCGCACTTGCCGTGATAAGCGGGTACTCCGACTCCGGCGTTCCGAGTTCCGCCACGACGCTCCCATCGGTTTCCATAACACGCACATATTGAAAATCGCTGTCTCTGGTCAGCCCTTCAATCGCGCCCGGAATCTCATCGAAATTCATGTTCCACAAAAGATTGGCAATACTGTCCGACTGCAGCGCGGCCAGTCGTTCGACCCGCGTTTCGAGCGCGGATTCTAGATTTGTCCGCTGCTCATCGATTTTAACCCAGCCGGCGACGGCAAAAATACCGATCAGGAGTAGCGCGAAGCCAAGGATTACGCGCAATCGCAGCGAAAAACGTAGTTTTTGCATCTGACTAACCCAGTGCCATCTTTATGAATGCGTGCATCTGTTCCAGCGATGCAATCTAGGGGTGCCGGGTTAACAAAGACTTAGCAGACGATACGCAACTTCCGCGGGACACCGAAAAGAAAACCCGCGCCGTGCGGTTTTAAGCCCAGCGGTCGCCTTGCCCTACTTCTCCCGCAAATTGTGCTCGTCCAGAAGCTGGTACAGCGTTGGGCGGCTGACGCCCAGGAGGCGGGCGGCTTCGGAGATGTTGCCTTCGGCTTCGCTCATGGCGTCCTGGAGGGCGTCGAACTCGGCCTGCTGGCGGGCTTCCTTGAGCGTGCGGGCGGGGCGTTCCGGGGTGGCGGTCAGGTCCAGGTCCAGGTCCTGAGCGGAAATGCGGCCGTCGGCGCACAGCGCCGCGCGCTTGATGCGGCTTTGCAGTTCGCGCACGTTGCCGCGCCAGGGGGCTTGGCTGATCGCGACCAGCGCGTCGGAGGTGAAGCCGGAAACCTTCACCCCCTGCTCGTCGCGCCATTCCTGCAGGAACTTCTGCGCGATCAGGATGGCGTCTTCGGGACGTTCGCGCAGCGGCGGGATGCGGATCGTGGTTTCGCCGATGCGGTAATAGAGGTCTTCGCGGAACGTCCCCTCGCCCGCCATCGCCTCGATATCCTTGTTGGTGGCGGCGACGAGGCGGAAATCGACCGGAATAGCACGCCGCCCGCCGATCCGTTCGATCTTGCGTTCCTGGAGAACGCGCAGCAACTTCGCCTGGAGCGCGCCCGGCAGATCGCCGATCTCGTCCAGCAACAGAGTCCCGCCCTGCGCCTGCTCGATTTTACCGACCGTCGATTTGTGCGCGCCGGTGAAGGCGCCCTTTTCGTAGCCGAACAGCTCGCTTTCCAGCAGGTTTTCCGGAATCGCGGCGCAGTTGATCGCGATGAACGGCGCCTGCGCGCGCGTTCCGAAGTCGTGCAGCGCGCGCGCCAGCACCTCCTTCCCAGTTCCGCTCTCGCCCGTCAGCAGTACGGACACGTCGGCGCGGGCGAAGCGCTTGACCTGCGCCACCACGTTCTGCATCGCCG
>SKZV01000273.1 GCA_007127165.1 Rhodovibrio sp.
GCGACGGAACGGCGATCACGCTTGAATCCAACCTGGACGGCTTCGACCTCGTTGTCTGGTGCGCGGCGCGGGCGGCGCGGGCGAACGAGATCGCACTCGACGCCACCTCCGCCGGAAACATTGAGGCGCTGGGCATTCACGCCGACGGAACCGGCACCCCGCCGCCGCAAATCGCCGATATGGCGGCGGAGCTGATGAAGGACGCCGCCGAGAAAGAACGCCGGGAAGACGCGTCTTAGCGCCCACGGACAACGCCACCCACCGCAGATTCTTCGGACCACACGCGGCTGAAAAGCACAGCCTGCGGTTCCCCGCCCCCTATTCGACAGCACATTCGGCTGCGGCTATGGCAGAGTCTCAAGCGGAAAACACCGCCAGAGGATACGCCACAGTATGCCGAGCACGGGCCTTTATCGTCCGAACGATCTTTTGCCAGGTGAGAGATTCGGCAAGCCGCTGGCGTTGATCGCCGCGCCCTGCGACGTGGCTGGCGGACGGCGCGGCAGCACGATGGGGCCGGAGGCGCTGCGCGTGGCCGGGCTGCCGGAAGCCTTGCGCGGCCTGGGTTACAGCGTGCACGACCGGGGCAGCCTGGGCGGCCCGAGCCATCCCGACCGGGAGCGTCAAGGCGGCTACCGTCATCTCGAAGAGACGGCGCGGTGGGTCCAGGCGGTCCATGACAGCGTGTACGACTCGCTGGGCAGCGGCGAACTGCCGATCCTGCTGGGCGGCGACCATGCGCTTTCCATCGGCTCGGTCGCCGGCGCGGCGAGGCACTGCGCGGAACGGGACAAGCCGCTCTCACTGCTCTGGCTGGACGCACACGCCGACTTCAACACGGCGGACAGCTCGCCCTCCGGCAACCTCCACGGTATGCCGGTGGCGGTTCTCTGCGGTGACGGGCCTCGGGCGCTGCTGGATATCGGCCATGCCACGCCGGTGCTCGATCCGGCGCGGGTGGTTCAGGTGGGTATCCGCTCGGTCGATGCGGTGGAAAAACGCTCGGTCGTCGAGCGCGGGCTGACCGTCTACGACATGCGCCGGATCGACGAGATCGGGATGCGCGCCACGATGGAGCAGGTTCTGGAGCAGGTCGCGCGCGGCGGCGGCCATCTGCACGTCAGCTTCGACGTGGACGTCCTCGACCCCGAGATTGCGCCCGGCACCGGAACGCCGGTTTCCGGCGGGCTGAACTACCGCGAGGCGCAGCTTTGCATGGAGATGATCCACGACAGCGGCCTTCTGGCCTCGCTCGACGTGGTGGAGGTCAACCCGGCGCTGGACCGCCGCAACCAGACGGCGGAGTTGGCCGTGGAATTGGTGCAGTCGCTGTTCGGCGAACAAATCCTCGCGCGCGTGCTGTGATGCGCCGCCATAAAGGAGATAGAGAGATGAACCAGGAACAGGCAATCATCGCGCAAACCGAAGCGGTGAGCGCACGCAACTATAAGCCGCTGCCGGTGGTGCTGCATCGCGGCGAGGGGGTCTGGGTCTGGGACGTCGAGGGGCGGCGCTATCTCGACTGCCTCTCCGCTTACTCCTCCCTGAACCAAGGGCACCGGCACCCCAAGATTATACAGGCGCTCTACGAGCAGGCGGAGCGGCTCACCCTCACATCGCGGGCGTTCCACAACGACCGCATGGGCGGCTTCCTGGAATTGCTCTGCAAGACCGTCGGGATGGAGATGGCGCTGCCGATGAACACCGGCGCGGAAGCGGTCGAAACGGCGGTCAAGGCGGCGCGCAAGTGGGGCTACACCAAGAAGGGCGTCGCTCCCGGCAAGGCCGAAATCATCGTCTGCAACCAGAACTTCCACGGCCGCACTACCACCGCCGTCGCCATGTCCTCGGAAAGCGGCAGCCGCGAGCACTTCGCGCCCTTCACGCCGGGCTTCGTGCATGTGCCCTTCGGCGACGCGGCGGCAATGGAAGCGGCGATCACGGAAAACACCGTGGCCGTGCTGTTCGAGCCGATCCAGGGCGAGGCCGGAATCGTGATTCCGCCGGAAGGATACCTGACGGCGGCGCGGCGCATCTGCACGGACAACAACGTCCTCTTCATCCTGGACGAGATTCAAACCGGCTTCGCCCGCACCGGCCATCTGCTCTGCCATCAGCACGAGCCGGAGGCGAAGCCCGACATGCTGATCCTCGGCAAGGCCCTGGGCGGCGGCGTCTACCCGGTCTCCGCCATCGCCACCTCGCGCGAGATCATGAGCGTGTTCCAACCCGGCGACCACGGCAGCACCTTCGCGGGCAATCCGCTGGCCTCGGCGGTCGGCGCGGCGGCGATTTCGGTGGTGCTGGACGAAGATCTGGCGGAGCGCTCGCGGGAGCTTGGCACGCGTCTGATGGCGGGCTTGCGCGGGATCGGCAGCCCCATCGTGACGGAGATTCGCGGACGCGGCCTTTTCGTCGGCATCGAGATCGACCGCCCTGCCCGCCCGTTCTGCGAGGCGCTGATGCAGCGCGGCGTTCTGTGCAAGGAAACCCACGAACACGTCATCCGCCTCGCCCCGCCGCTGGTCATCGAGGCCGCCGAGATCGACTGGCTGGTGGAGCAGTTCGCGGCGGTGCTTTGAAGTGGAGCATTGTCCGACAGCGCGCGGTTCCTCGATACGGCGCTGAAGAGATGCGGTGTCGCTGGCGCGACGAGTCTTTCGGTCCCCTCAGCCGCAAGCGCGGCAGCTCCCCCGGCGGGGAGCCGGAAGTGGGTTGTAGTCTCGTTCGACCTGGACTTCCCACCTCCTTCCCGCTCCCCTGAGGGGGAGCTGTCGCCCTTCGCGACTGAGGGGAGACACCCTGTCCGAGGGGCCGCCAAAACCGGCCACCGCCAGCCGTCTTGATCCACCGCCCGAATCAGATTAGAACAAAACATGAACTGTCTGATCCGAGTCTCACGATCAAGAACGGGAACTGCCCATGCGGCACGAGGGCGAGAACGAGGTGACGCTGGCGGAGTTGCGGGCGCGGATTCGCCGTCTGGAGGCCGGTGGCGCGGCGGAAGGCGGGCGTGCGGTTTGGCCGTTGGGGGCGGCGGCGCTGGATGCGGCACTGCCGGGCGGCGGGCTGGCGCGCGCGGCGGTCCACGAAGTCCTGCCCGCCAGGACCGAAGCGGACGACGGCCCGGCGGCAGGCTTTGCGCTGGCGGTGCTGGGACGGCTGATGCGGCAGGTTTCGGGGCCGCTGTTGTGGATCGCCCGGCGGCAGGACCTCTATCCCCCGGCGCTCGGCGGTTTTGGAGTCGATCCGGCGCGGCTGCTGCTGGCGCGCGCAGGCGACGATGCGGCGGCGCTCTGGTCGATGGAGGAGGCGCTGCGCTGTCCCGCCGTCGCGGCGGCGGTGGCGGAGGTCAACGGCTTCGACCGCACGGCAGCGCGGCGGCTGCAATTGGCGGCGGAGGCGGGCGGCGTCACCGGGCTTCTGCTGCTGCGCCGCCATGTCGCGCCGCGCGGACGCCAAGACCCCAGCGCCGCGCAGACCCGCTGGCGCATCGGCGCGCTGCCGAGCCGCGACGGCGGGATCGCGGGATTGCCCGGAAAACCGCGCTGGCGGGTGGAGCTTTTGCGGGTGCGCGGCGGCGTGCCCGGCGATTTCGAGGTGGAGTGGGACGATGCGACGGCTGATTTCACTCTGGCTGCCCCATTTCGCGACGGAGCGGCGGCAACGGGAAAGCGCGCTCGATCCGGATAGCCCGCTGGTTCTGGTGGGGAGCGAGGCCAAGGGGCTTGCGCTCTCCGCCGTCGATCCCCGCGCCGCCGCCGCCGGGCTGACGCCGGGGCTGCCGCTAGCCGAGGCGCGCGGGCAGGTGCCGGGGCTGGTCAGCTTGCAAGCCGATCCCGCCGGAGACCGTGCGGCGCTGACCCGCCTCGCGTCCTGGTGCGGACGTTACAGCCCCTGGACCGCGCCCGACGGCGAGCACGACCAAGAGGGTGCGGCGGGTGCGATGATCGACGCCAGCGGCTGCGCGCATCTTTTCGGCGGTGAGGCGGCGATGCTGGCCGATCTCGTGGCGCGGCTGGAGCGTCTGGGCTTCACCGCGCGGGCGGCGATGGCGGAAACGCCGGGCGCGGCCTGGGCCGTGGCCCGCTTCGCCACGACGGCGGCAACGCCCTGGCGCATCGTGCCGCCGGGCGCACTCCGCCGTGCGCTCGCGCCGCTGCCCCCGGCCGCCTTGCGGATCGGCGCGGCGGAGGCGGAAACACTGCATCGGCTGGGGCTGCGCAGTATCGGCGAACTGGAGACGATTCCCACCGCCGCGCTGGCCGCACGCCTGGGGCGGGGTGTGGCGCGCAGGCTGGATCAGGCGCTGGGGCGGCTGGAGGACCCCATCGACCCGCTGCGCCATCGCACGCCCTTGGAGGTGCGGCGCGGTTTCGGCGAGCCCATCGGCCGCCGCGAGGACCTTGCCGCCGCCATCGAGTCCCTCGCCGCCGCTTTGTGCCGCCGCCTGGAAGAGAGCGGCGAAGGCGCGCGCCGCCTGATGTTGGTGCTGCACCGCGTGGACGGAACCTTGCAGGAGGTGACGCTGGGCACCAGCCGGGCGACCCGCGACCCCGCGCACCTGAAACGCCTCTTCGCCGAGCGGCTGGACGGCCTCGACCCCGGCTTCGGTGTGGAGATCATGACGCTGGCCGCCCGCGCGGCGGAGTCTCTGACCGCGCGGCAGACTGGCTTTATGCGGGAACGGGACCGCACCGTCGACCTCTCGGGATTGCCCGAGTTGGTCGACCGCCTGGAAAGCCGCCTGGGCGCAGGCATGGTGACGCGCCCACGCGCTTGCGAAAGCTACCTGCCGGAGCGTGCGGTCGCCGCCGCTCCCCCCTTCGTCACGGCTTATCCGGCGGCCTTTGCCAAAGGTCCACCGCGTCCGTTGCGCTTGCTCGACCGTCCGCAGCCAATCGAGGCCACAGCTCTATTGCCGGACTATCCGCCGGTGCAATACCGCTGGCGCCGCCTGCTGCATCGCGTCAGCAAGGCGGACGGGCCGGAGCGCATAGCCCCCGAATGGTGGCGCGAGATCGCCGCAGGCGCGACGGCGCGCGACTACTTCCGCATCGAAAGCGAAGAAGGTCGGCGAAGCTGGCTGTTCCGCGCACAGGGGCGTTGGTATTTGCACGGGGCCTTTGCGTAACGCAAAGACCCCGTGTAACTCTATTATTTCTACCTGAGCCCAAGAAAACCAAGTATGACCAGAACAATTACGACCGCTCCGACCAGCCAGATAATACTATGCATGGTGTGGCTCCTTATACCCACTGTGTAGAGGCATATACACGAAGATGGCGTCTATTGTTCCTCAAGCTCCCGAACGAACTGCCGGAAGCAGGCCCCGGTTCAGGGGTTTCGGTGGCATCGGAACGCGCGCACTGCCGCCAGCCGCAGTTCGTCAGCCACTGGGACCCTGCGAGCCACGGCCCGGCTTCGCCGCCGTCTCGGAACCCGGCTTGGTCTTGTCGCCAGGCTTGGAGCCGACCGTTTCCCGCGCGGTATCTTCAGCCGCCCGCACTGCTGCACGGCTGCTCTCCGCAGCCGCGGACTTCCCATGTTCGGCGGCTCTCGAGGCCACGTCCGCAGCCTGCTCCCGCACGCTGTCCCCGTAACTGCCCAGGAGTCGCTGCTCCTGCCGGGTCGCGGGCACAAGCGCGGCAATCACCGTTCCCGCCGCTATGCCGATCGCTCCGGCAAGCAAAGGTTCGGAGGAATACCATTCCCTGAGCCGCACCTGTGCGTCCCCTGCGTTCGCACGCAAGGACCTCGCCTGCTCGGCAGCGGCATGCGTTCCGCTGTCCCAACCATCCCGCGCCCGGTCGCCAAGATCCGAAGCCGCCTCTTCAGCACGGCGTATATACTCTTCCACGCGCTGCTTGAAAGATTCCGTGCTCTCCTCGGCCTCGCGCTTCATGGCGAGTGCCCGTGCCTTGGCCTCGGCAACGCGCGCTTGAAACGCCTCCTCGGTTTCCTCCGCCGCGCGCGTGACCGAAGCGCCAGCCGCGCGCGCCCGCTCAATGGCTTCCTTCTGTGCCGCGTGAACTCGCCCGTCGCCGCGTTGCCCGTCGCCGCGTTGAGCTTGCCCGTTCTGCGACGAGGACGTCGTCGCCATCAGCCACGCCAGCCCCACGCTCGTGAGGATCAGCGGAAACGGATTCTGTTTCGCCGTATTTACGAGGTTCGAGCCCACCTCGCCGCCGCTGGAGCGCATGTAACCCATCGCCTGATCCAGCAATTGGCCGGGGCTCAACCGGCTCTGCAATGCATCGAGGGTTCGGTCGATCTGGGCGCGGTCTTCCTCCAGCCGCCGTTCGACCTCTTCCGGCCTGTCCTGACTCACTTTACCTTCTCCTTCGCGTATTGGGCCTCTTCGCGCACGGATTCAATCGTGCGGTCCGGCATAAGGTTTCGCGCTTTCAGATTGGATAGTCCCATTGACGCCAACCCGGCCGCCGCCAGCGCCGCAACAAGCCCGACAAGCAACGCCGAGAGCCAAAACGCCATTATTCCCTCGAGGATCGCGACGGCGGCCAAAAGCAATATGACGATGGCGCCAATCCCGAGACCCAATGCCACGGCGAGCATCACCACACCGTTGGTCGCTTGGTTGGCCTTCTCGCCCATTTCCGCTCGTGCAAGCTGGATCTCATGGCGCACAAGGTTCGAGACTTGGTTCACCAGATCGCGCATCAATTCCGTAACCGGCTTGTCATTGCGCTCCATTACGCCCTCCTCGTCCCTTCGCCCGCTCCCGGAGCAGGCGGCGTGGTGGCCGGTGCCGTGCGCCCGCTCGAAACGCCGGTCGTCCCTGGGCCGCTGCTTGCGGAGGGCCCCGAGGCGTTACCGGCAGGGGCGTGACCGGCACGAGTTTCGTCTTCATGGGAAGAGTCCTCGCGCGCCGAACTCCGCAAAATCCGCCCCAGCGCCACACCGGCAACGACGGAAGCACCCATGAACAGGACCGGCTCGTCCCGTGCCATGCGCTCGAGGTCCCCCTTCACACCCTCGAAACCCTTCTCCCGCGCGGTGGTGGAGAAGCGGTTCAGGCTGCGGCTCAAGGAATCGGCGGCGTTGGCAAGCCAGTCCTCTTTTCCTCGCAAAGTCTCTCCCGCCGAGCGAACCGCTTCGGCGACATGGTCGGCACGCTCACCGATACCCGCGGCTGCCTGTTCCGCCTGTCCCTTGGCATCCTCCCGGAGCCTATCCGCCTCTTCCGAAGCATGCTGTTTCACCTCCCGGGCAACGGCTCCCGGGTCCTTGTTCTCGGACTCACTTTTCGCCATTCGTCATCTCCTCCAGAATGAATCGAGTCATCTGCTTACGTAACGTTTCAAAGTCCTCGCTGTTCCCTGACAAAGTAAAAATACAGGTATCCAGTTAACGACTTCAGGTTCTTCTACTTTGCTCAGAGTCCGATCAGGAACCGCGTTGCTGCCAACGCAGTTGGCTTCCCAGATGAGCGGTGGTGAGTACGGTTTTAACTTTGCGGCAGAAGGGCGGATCGGGCGATGGCGACAGAACGAGAGCAGACGGAAAACCAAGAGGAAGATCGCGGCCGGGAGAGC
>SKZV01000018.1 GCA_007127165.1 Rhodovibrio sp.
AGGAAGACGCCAAGGCCTTGCTGGCCGAGGTGCAGGATCGTGTACGCCGGGAGGTCGAGCCGCTCATGCAGGCCGTCGATCCCGCGACGGGATTTACCTGGGAGGAAACCTCCGCCTTTCCCGCCCTGGACACCGACCCCGATGCCGCCGTGGTGACGCTGGCGAAGGCGTTGGCGCAGGCGAACGATACCTACAAGGTCGCGTTCGGAACCGAGGCCGGACGTTTTTCGGAGAGCGGGATTCCCGCCGTGGTGTGCGGCCCGGGCTCCATCGCGCAGGCGCACAAGCCCGACGAGTTCATTGCGCTGGAGCAGCTTGCCCGTTGCGAGCGCTTCATGGACCGCTTGATCGCTCACCTCGATACCGCCTGATCGGCCGTGGCTTGGCCCGTGTTCAACACTGACCTGCCGCGTGTGCTGCTGGCGCTCGCCATCGGCGCGGGGGGCGGCGCGCTCGCCGTTCAGGTTGGAATGCCGTTACCCTGGATGCTGGGCTCCATGCTGGCGACCACGGTTGCCGCCATCTCGGGGGCTCCAGTTGCGGGGAACAGGCAGCTTCGCTCCATTTTTATCGCGGTGCTGGGCGTCATGCTGGGCAGCGCCTTCACGCCCGAGATCGTGGGGCAGCTTGCAAGCTGGGCGATTTCGCTGTCGGTCCTGGTGGTCTACACCGCGCTGGCCGGGCTGCTGGGCGTGATCTTTTTTCAGCGGGTGGCGGGATACGATCCGGTTACCAGCTACTTCGCGGCCATGCCGGGCGGCCTGTCCGAGATGATCTTCGTCGGCGAAGAGATGGGCGGCGATGCGCGGGTCATATCCCTGATCCATGCCACCCGCATCATTCTGGTGGTGATGATTCTCTCCTTCGCGTTCCAGACCTTCGCCGGTTACGCACCGGAAGGCCAGTCCGCGCCGGGGCCGAGTATCGCCGGGATGCGTTGGCTGGATCTCGTCATCCTCACGCTCAGCGGGATCGTGGGCTTTCTGCTGGCCCACGCGGTGAGGATTCCGGCGGCGGCTCTCGTCGGGCCGATGCTGATCTCCGCCGTCGTACATCTGGCGGGGCTCAGCGAGGTTGCGCCGCCGGGCGAGATCGTCGCCGCCGCGCAAGTCGTGGTGGGCAGCACGATCGGCTGCCGCTTTGCCGGGACGACCGTGGCCGCTATCCGGCGCATCGCTGCCTGGGCCTTTGGGGCGACGGTTCTGCTGCTTACGACGACACTGGCCTTCGCCTGGGCGGTGGATCGGGTGACCGGGATCGGCGTATCGGCGCTAACCCTCGCCTATGCGCCGGGCGGGCTCGCGGAGATGAGCCTGGTGGCGCTGGCCCTGGGGATCGAGGCGGCCTTCGTCGCGACGCACCACATCGTGCGGATATTCCTCATCGTGGTGCTTGCGCCGTTGGCGTTCCGGCTGAACTGGACGACGGCGAAGCGGCCTCCTCCGCGGGAGCCCTAGAGCGCTGCTCGTGCAAGCTGTAGTGCGCTGCTCGTGAACCGTCGCGTGGCAAAAAATGTCGCTCACTCGTCACATTGCGCTCGCAGTATTTGTTTTACCTTGCTCTCATGTGGTTCTCGCCCCGCCAGGGGAGCCACATGGCAGGGGCCGGGTCGGAGACGATTCGATCCGGTCCCTCGCAAGAAAGGCTGCGGCGGCCGTCGTGCCCCAGGCCGCCTCGCGTCCGCGCTGCCCCCGCGTGGAAATCCCGCCTATAAGCGCGTGGCCGCCGCAGTTTTCTACTGCTCTACGGGTCAATCACCTTTCCGGGATTCATCAGCCCCTTTGGGTCGAAGGTCCGCTTCACCGCCCGCATCATTTCAAGTTCGAGCGGGGCCTTGAAGCGCGGGATTTCCGTGCGCTTCAACTGGCCGACGCCGTGTTCAGCGCTGATCGAGCCGCCGAAGCGGTGAACGATATCGTGTATCGCCGCGTTCATCTCTTCCCAGCGGGCAAGGAAGGCTGCCGTATTGGCGCCTTCCGGTTCGGTCACGTTGAAGTGCAGATTGCCGTCGCCAAGATGGCCGAAGGGCACCGGGCGCGCGCCGGGAATCATCTCCTCCACCTTCGCCAGCGCCTCGTCCAGGAAAGCAGGCACCTGCGAGACCGGCACGGCGATGTCGTGCTTGATCGAGCCGCCCTCGTGGCGCTGCGCCTCCACCACGGCTTCGCGCAGGAACCAGAAGGCGCGGGCCTGTCCGGCGTTCTCGGCAGGGACGGCGTCCAGCACCTCGCCCGCCTCGTAGGCCGCCATCAGCGCCGACTCCAGCGCCTGCTTCAAGCCGCCGTCGCCATGGCCGCCCGCCGCTTCGGTGAGGATGTACCACTCGTATGGCTCGGCAATCGGCTTCTGCGCGCCCTCGACATGCTTCACGGCAAAGTCCAGCCCGCGCTGCGGCAGGATTTCGAAGGACACCAGCGCCTGCGCCGTCGCCTCCTGCAAGCGCGCCATGACGCTGAGCGCCGCCGGAACGTCGCGCACCGCCGCGAAGGCCGTCGCGGTTTCCAGCGGGCGCGGGTAGAGCTTGAGGACGGCGGCGGTGATGATCCCCAGCGTACCCTCCGCGCCGATGAAAAGCTGCTTCAGGTCGTAGCCGGTATTGTCCTTGCGCAGCCGCCGCAAGCCGTCCCAGACCTGCCCGTCCGGCAGTACGACCTCCAGCCCCAGCACCTGCTCGCGCGCATTGCCGTAGCGCAGCACGTTGATCCCGCCCGCGTTCGTGGCGAGGTTGCCGCCGATCTGGCATGTCCCCTCGGCGGCGAGGGAGAGCGGGAACAGCCGGTCGGCGTCTTCGGCGGCGGCCTGGATGCTTTGCAGGATGCAGCCCGCCTCAACCGTGATCGTATTGTTCGCCGCGTCGAGATCGCGCACCCGGTTCAGCCGCGCGGTGGCGAGAATGACCGCCCGCCCGTCCTTGAGCGGCACCCCGCCGCCGACCAGCCCGGTGTGTCCGCCCTGCGGCACGATGGGAACTTCCGCCTCGGCGCAGAGCCGCACAACCGCCGCGACCTCTTCCGTCGTCCCCGGCTTCACCAGCGCGCGCGCCTCGCCGGTGTAGCGCTTGCGCCAGTCGATCAGATGCGGCGCAAGCGCGGCGGCGTCGGTGACGACATGGGACGCGCCGACGGCGCCGCGCAGGCTGTCGAGGAAGGGGTCGCTCCGGTCCGCCATGCGCTGCGCCTTTCCGTCATGAAGGGGTTGGCCCGTAGTAGATGCAGCCCTCGCCGCAGGTGCCCCGGCGGACGACGACGCGGTGGATTTTGGGGAGTTGGGGAGCGGCCTTGTCCCAGATCCAGCGGGCGATGTTCTCCAGCGTCGGCGTCTCCAGCCCCTCGACCGCGTTGAGGTAGCGATGGTCGAGTTGCGCGCGGATCGGGGCAAGCGTCTGTTCGACCTCGGCGAAATCGACCACCCAGCCAGTCTTGGGATCGGGCTCGCCGCGCAGGTAGACCTCGGCCTTGAAGGAGTGGCCGTGGACGTTCGCATAAGGGTGCCCCGGCTCGACGTTCGCGCCAAGCTGGTGGGCGGCCTCGAAGGTGAATTCCTTGAAAACTTCAATCATGGGCTCAGGGTATTCCGATTACCTTGTGAGTCTGGACGCTCAGCCGCCACTGCGGATGCGCGAGGCAGTAGGCGACCGCCGCCGCCGTATTTTCCTTCCGCGCGGGGCCGTCCATCGGTTGCAGGTAGTAGTTGCCGAAGGGCAGATGGCGGAAGCGTTCCGGCTCCGCGCCTGCTTGCGGATAGACCAGTTTCAACTCGTCGCCGCTCTCCTGCACGAGGGTTGCGCCCGCCTTGGGACTGACGCAGAGCCAGTCGATGCCCTCCGGCGCGGCGATGGTGCCGTTGGTCTCCACCGCGATCTCGAAGCCCTCGGCATGGAAGGCGGCGATCAGCGCTGCGTCCAGTTGCAACAGCGGCTCGCCCCCGGTGCAGACGACGAGCTTCGGACCGTCCTCCTTCGCCGCCCAGGTCTCCGCGACCGCCCGCGCCAAGCCGCCAGCCTCCGCGAAGCGCCCGCCGCCTTCTCCGTCCGTGCCGACGAAATCGGTGTCGCAGAACCGGCAGATCGCGTTCGCGCGGTCCCGCTCGCGCCCGGACCAGAGGTTGCAGCCCGCGAAACGGCAGAACACGGCGGGGCGACCGGCGTTCGCGCCTTCGCCTTGCAGCGTGTGGAAAATTTCCTTGACGGCGTAGCTCACAACTCGATCCGTGCTTCTCGATACTTTCGATATCCCGCCGCGCGCAGCTCGCACGCCGGGCAAGTCCCGCAGCCGTAGCCCCAGGGATGGCGCTGGCCGCGTTCTCCCAGATAACAGGTGTGGGTGGTCTCGCAAATCAAGTCCACCAGCGCCGCGCCGCCCAGGTCTTCCGCCATCGCCCAGGTCGCCGCCTTGTCGATCCACATTAACGGCGTGTGGATCGCCAGATCGCGCGCCATGCCCAGGCTCAGCGACGCCTGGAGCGACTTCAGCGTGGTGTCGCGGCAGTCCGGATAGCCGGAGAAGTCCGTCTCGCACATGCCGCCGACCAGATGCTTCAGGCCGCGCCGATAGCCGACCGCCCCGGCAAAGGTAAAGAAGATCAGGTTGCGCCCCGGCACGAAGGTGTTGGGCAGCCCGTCTTCGGCCATCTCGATTTCCACGTCGCGGGTCAGCGCCGTCTCGCTGACGTCGGCGAGGACGGAAAGATCGACCATGTGATCCTCGCCAAGCCGCTCCGCCCACTCAGGGAAGCCCGCCCGCAGCCCGTCCAGGAAGGCGCGGCGAACCTCAAGCTCGATACCGTGGCGCTGGCGGTAGTCGAAGCCGATGGTTTCCACCTCGGGAAAGCGCGCGAGCGCCCAGGCCAGACAGACCGCACTGTCCTGTCCGCCGGAAAACAGGACCAGCGCCTTCTCTGCGAACTGCGTCTTCATAGCGGTCGTCATCCCTCTCGCTGCCGCCGTGCAGCCATCAGATACCGGTTGCGGCGGCGAGAGGGAAGGGCGCGCTGTCCCCGATCGTCCGTTATGCCTTCAACGAAGCGGGGTCGAACCTCGGACGGGCGGTTTCCTTGTTCTCCGCCAGGACCTTCTCCAGCGTATGCGCAATCCGCAGGACCTTTGCGTCCGCCCCGTTCGGCCCCACGATTTGAATCCCGAAAGGCATCCCCAGGTGATCCACGCCGCAGGGCAGGCAGACCGCCGTGGGGACCGCCATGGTCAGCCCGTAGGTCAGCGCCAGCCAGCGCATATAGGTCGGCATCTCCTCGCCGTTGATATGCGTGGGATAAAGCTGCGCGTGGGGGAAAGGCGAGACCGCCGCCGCCGGGCAGATCAGCACGTCCGCGTCATCGAAAAAGTCGATAAAGCGTTGGTAGATCCGGGTTTGCTCCGTCGCCGCCCACGCGACGTCGGAGAGGCTGTAGCGCATACCGCGCTCGGTATTGTCGATCACGTTGGGGCCGAGCAGGTCGCGATGCTTTTCCAGCCGCTCGCGATGCGCCGCGACGAAGTTGACGCCACGCAGAATCTCGAAGCACTCGTGCACCTCTCCGAGATCGGGGTCCTGCTCCCAGGTTCCGGCGAAGACGCTGCTGAAGGCGCCGCTACGCTCCTCGAAAATGCGGCGGATGTCGTTGTCCAGCGGCGCACAGCCCAGATCGGCGGAAAACGCGACTTGAATGGAGTTGAGATCCACCTCTCCCAACTCGCCGGTGAGCGCAAGATGGCCGATGTGAGAAAACGGGTCCTTCGGATCGAGGTCGATCTGCGCCTGCAACAACATGTAGGCGTCCGCTACCGTGCGGCCCATCGGTCCTTCGACGGAGTAGGGAGAGAGCCCGACCGGGCGTCCGGCCGAGGGCACCAGTCCGGGCGAGGGACGGTAGCCCGCGACGCCGCAAAAACTTGCGGGGGTGCGCAGACTGCCGCCGTAGTCCGAGCCGGTGGCGAGCGGCACCATCCCCGCCGCCAGCGCGACCGCGGAGCCACCGGAGGAGCCGCCGCAGGTCTTCTCGGGGTCGAAGGGGTTGCCGGTCGCGCCGTAGACCTTGTTCCAGGTGTTGGCTCCGGCGCCGAACTCCGGCGTGTTGGTCTTGGCCAGGATGTTGCCGCCGTCGGCGCGGATGTTGGCAACCACCGGATCGTCTTCTTCCGGCACGTCGTGCTCGTGAATCAGCGAGCCCCAGGTGGTCCGGAGCCCCGCCGTGGCCTTCAGGTCCTTGATCCCGACCGGAAGGCCATGCAGAACGCCCAGCACCGAGCCGTCCATCATGTCCTGCTCGGCCTCGCGGGCCTCTTCCATGGCGGCCTCGGCATCGATGGCGACCAATGCGTTCAGCGGTCCGTTCGTCTGTTCGATGCGCGTGAGGCAACTTTCCAACAATTCCACGGGGGAAAGGGCCTTTCTGCCGATGAGGCGCCGGGCCGTCGTGGCGTCGAGATCACAGGGTTCCGTCATGTCTTCGCTCTCCATCAGGGCATGTCTCGCCTCTGTCTTATCCGATTTTTGTGGATCAAGACAGGGCGGAGAAGGCGGCGAAGCCGGGAAAGCCCGACTCTACCAGGGCAGACGCTCGCCCTTGTAATCGTAAAAGCCCCCATTGGCCTCGGCTGTCAGCGATCCGAGGACCGTGAGAAGACGCCCGGCGGCCTGTTCCGGCGGTTGAACCGTCAGCCCGGCCTTGGAGAAGGGGGCAGAGAGCGCAGTATCGACCGTTCCGGGGTGCAGCGCCACGCAGATCGCCTCCGGCCGCTTGCGTTGCAGTTCGATTCCCGCCGTCCGTACGAATTGGTTGAGCGCCGCTTTCGAGGCGCGATAGCTGTACCAGCCGCCGAAACGGTTGTCCTCGATGCTGCCGACCTTGGCGGAAAGCGTGGCGAAGACGGACTTGCCGCCCTTCGGGAACAGCGGCAGAAAGTGCTTCATCAGCAGCGCCGGACCGATGGCGTTGAGGGCGAAGGCGCGCGCCATCCGCTCCGCGTTCAAATGCCGCCAGCTTCGCTCCGGGCCGAAGTCGGCGTCGTGCAGGAAGCCCGTGGCATCGATCACCAGCCGCAACTCGCCCGCCTGCTCCGCCGTAAGCCGCGCCGCCGCCGCGATGCTGGCCTCGGAGGTGAGGTCGAGCGGAGGCTCGCTCGAACGGCTGAAGCCGATCACTGCGTCTATGGTCGAAGATGACTGGAGATGCTGGACGAAGGCACAGCCCAAGCCGCCGCTCGCGCCGATGACGACGGCGAGCGCTTGCGTTTCCGACGTTTCCAAACCGACTTCCCCGGCGCTGCCTGTTGTACCTGGTCAGGCAGCTAGCGTTCGTCGGAACAAAGTCAAAGGGTGCTGGCCCTTTAAGCTGCGGTTCCTAGACCGGATAGCGGCTCGTTGCGGCTCGGCGCGTGTTCGATGCGGTACTGTCTGTTCGCGCCACGCCAGCGCAGCAGTTCGAGGTCGCCGTTCTCGTTCTCCACCAGCGCCGTGCAGCTTTCCACCCAATCCCCGGTGTTGCAGTAGAGAACGCCGCCGATTTCTTCCATTCCGGCGTGGTGGATGTGGCCCGCGATCACGCCGTCCAACCCG
>SKZV01000014.1 GCA_007127165.1 Rhodovibrio sp.
AATCACCAACCCCCCGCTCCCCTCAGGGGGAGCTGTCGCCCTTGCGACTGAGGGGCCTTTCTTTCTTACTTACTTCTCTCCTCTCTCCTCTCTCCTCTCTCCTCTCTCCCTTCCCAACCGCGCGCATTCACTCCGGCAGCGCGAAGCCGTAAGTCTCCAAAAGCTCCCGCGCGGCGTCGCCCTGTAGAAACTCGTAGAAGGCCCGCGCCGCTTCGCCCGCGCCCTGGATCAGCACCATGCGCTGGCGCAGCGGCGTGTGCCAGTCTTCCGGGATGAGCGCATGTTCGAGGCGCGCGCCGATCTGTGCCGAGCGAACCAGCGAATAGGCGATCACCCCGCCCTCCGCCGAGCCGGACGCCGCGAACTGCGCCGCCTGCGAGACGTTCTCGCCGAGGATCAAAAAGCGCTCCAGGTCATCCCAGAGCCCGGCGTGACGCAGCGCCTCCTCCGCCCGCTGGCCGTAGGGTGCGTGCTCCGGGTTGGCGATGGCGAAGCGCCGCACGGTGCCTTGGGAAAGCGCCTCGCGGAGTCCCTCAAGCTCACCGTCCACCGAAATCGGCGAAGCGGGCGGCGCGGCGATCACCAGACGGCCGACGGCATAGAGCGTTCCCTCGTCCACGGCGTGGCCGCTATCGACCAGCATCTCTACAAACCCTTCGTCGGCGGAGAGGAACAACTCGAAAGGCGCACCCTGGCGGATCTGCCGCGCAATATTGCCGGACGAGCCGAAGGAGAGCCGCAGGGGCTTGCCGGTTTCCTCTTCAAACGTCTCCGCAAGCTCCTCCAGCGCAAATTGCAGATCGGAGGCGGCGGCGATCACCGGGCCTTCGCCGCCGCGCTGCGCCTGCGCCGGGGCGCCGGAAAGGCCGAGCAGCGCCAGCGTCAGCACGACTGCCAAGGCGCGCAGGAACGGTCGTGGTGGCATGGCGGCTTCCCCTAAACACAAGCGTTATAGCCGAAGGACTATATCGCCTGTCATGGGCGGCGGGGTCAAGGCCGCATGGCGGCGGCTATCCTTCCGATTCTCCGTCTCCGACCTTTTCACGCAGCGCCGCCAGTTCGTCGGCGATGGCTGAGTCGGTCAGCGCCTCCATGCGGCGGTAGTGGGCCAGCACGGCCTCCCCCAGCTCGGTCAGGACCGCGCCGCCGCCCTGCTTGCCGCCCTTCGCCGTTGTGACCAGCGGCGCGCCGAAGTTCATGTTCATCCGCTCCACCATCTGCCAAGCGCGCTTGTAGCTCATGCGCATTCCGCGTCCGGCGGCGGCGATGGAGCCGGTGTCGCGGATGCCTTGCAGCAGATCGGCCTTGCCCGGACCCATGGCCGCGCGTCCGCCGATCACCACGCGCAGCCGCGCGCCGGGCTTGGAGCTTACGTGCTTCATCGTTGCAGTTGGAGCAAAGGTCGCGGCGAAAGCCAAGCGATAAAGCGGGAACACCCATCTGTAATCTTAGAAAAGACAATAGTTTCAAGGCCTTGGATTGCATTTCCAAGAAATGACGGCCTGTCATCAAACTGTAACCGAGCTGTAGTAAAAGCGTCGGCACCGGCGTGTACGGTCCGCGCTGTCAGGTCGAGGCACCTCGCAACAGGGAGGCGTGGACACCTTCGACCGAACGGACCGTGCAACAAGGAACGACAGGAGCATTGGACATGCTGAAGAAGATCGCGCTCGCCACCACCGTCGCGGCGATGCCGTTTGCGGCGATGGCGCAGGGAGTGGACCCCGACTTGCCGGATTACACCGAGGTGAGCGGCATTTCCGGCAACCTGACGAGCGTAGGCTCCGACACGCTGAACAACCTGATGACGTTGTGGGCGGAGGAGTTTCAGAGCTTCTACCCCGCCGTGAATGTGGAAATCCAGGGCGCGGGAACGTCCACCGCGCCGCCGGCGCTGGCCGAGGGTACGGCGAACTTCGGCCCGATGAGCCGCACGATGCGGGATTCCGAGATCGCCGCTTTCGAGGATGCGCACGGTTACGCGCCGACGATGGTGCCGGTGGCGATCGACACGATCGCGGTCTACGTCAACCGCGACAACCCCATTGAGGGGCTGACGGTCGAGGAAGTCGACGCGATCTTCTCGGAAACGCGCCGCTGCGGCCACGACCGCGATCTCGTCCGCTGGGGCGAGGTGGGGCTGGACGGCTCCTGGTCGAACCGGGACTTCACGATCTACAGCCGTAACGCCGTCTCGGGCACCTACGGTTTCTTCCGCCAGCACGCGCTTTGCGACGGCGACTTCCGCGACAACATGAATGAGCAGCCGGGCTCCGCTTCGGTGGTGCAGGGCGTGTCGGAGTCGATCAACGGCATCGGCTACTCCGGCATCGGCTACATGACCTCGGGCGTCCGCGCCGTGCCGATATCGCCCGACGGCGGTGAAAACTACTACGAGCCCACCGCCGAGAATGCCGCGAGCGGCAACTATCCGCTGGCCCGCTTCCTCTACTTCTACGTGAACAAGCACCCAGAGGACGGCCTCGCGCCGATGGAGCACGAATTCGTGCGCATGGTGCTCTCCAAGGAGGGCCAAGAGGTCGTTAACCGCGACGGTTTCATCCCGCTGCCCGCCTCGGTGGCGGAACGTCAGCGCATCGAGCTTGGCGTGGAATAAGGCTTCCGCGAGAGGGGCCGGACGTGAACTGGATAGGGGAGGCTCTCGGGTCTCCCCTGTCCCCTTTATCGAGAGCCGGGGTCGGCCAAGGGGCGCATGCCGCGTTCCTTACGATCTGAAGAGCGAGAATCATGCACGATACCGTGACGCGTGAGCGTGTAACCCAGCCGAGCGCGCTGCCGAATGCGGAGAACCGGAAGCGGCTGCGCAGTTGGCGCGGCTTCAAGGATCACTTCTCGCGCATCTTCGTGGGAATCGGCGGTGTCAGCGTCATTATCGCGCTCGGTCTGATTTTCGTCTATCTGGCCTACGAAGCCGTTCCCATGATGCGCCCAGCCAGCGTGGAGGTGGCCGCCTCCTACGACGCGCCAGGCAACGGGGAGGCCGGGACGCTCGCCGTCTTTTTGGAGCGCCACCAACAGCTTGCCGTGCGCTTCGCCGACGACGGCGGCGTGACCTTCTTCCGCCCCGAAAGCGGCGAGATCGTTTTGGATGAGCGCCTGCCGATTCCCGAAGGCGTCGAGATCACGAGCTTCGCCCGTGCCGAGCCGCGGACCGGCCTCGTGGCCCTGGGGCTCTCCGACGGAACGGCCATTCTGGCGCGCCACGAATACGAGGATACCTGGGTGGGCGGCCGCACCGTAGCAAAGCCGAGCCTCTCCTATCCCTTCGAAGAAGAGCCGTTCGTGGTCGACGACGATGGCCTCGCCCTTGACAGGATCGGCGTCCAGGAAGGCGGAGGCGGCGTGAAGATGGCGGTGCAGACCGCCGATGGCGGCCTGCGTCTCGCCGAGTACGCGGGGCGGACCAATTTCATGACCGGGGAGGTCGAGTACGAGCGCACCGCTGTGGACCTTGAAGCCCCGCCTTACGATGTCCGGCGGCTGATGTTGTCTATCGACATGCGCGATCTTCTGGTCGGCGACGAGGGCGGCAACATCCACTACTACGATATCGGAAACATCAACAACGTCCAGCTTCGCGACAGCGCTTCGGTGATTCGCGACGGTGGCGAAGTCTCGACGATGGACTACTTGCTTGGCACGGTGTCGCTGATCGTCGGCGGCGAGGACGGTTCGGTTTCGCAGTGGTTCCTGGTGCGCGGCGACGATAATGTCCGCCGCCTGCAAAAGGTGCGGGAGTTCGAACCGCATTCCGGCGCGGTGACGTCGCTCAACCCCGAGTACGCGCGCAAGGGCTTTTTCACCGGCGACGAGAACGGCAACCTCGGCATCCGCTTCTCGACCTCGGAGCGCACGCTTTACCTGAACAACGTGGTCGAGGGCGCGGGCATCGTCTACGCCATGCCCGCGCCGCGCGGCAACGGCGGCCTGCTGCTCGACACCGACAACCGCATCCATTACCTCGACATCTGGAACCGCCATCCGGAAGTCTCGCTGCGCGGGCTCTGGGGACAAATCTGGTACGAGGGCCGCTCCGAGCCGACCTATACGTGGCAGTCTTCCTCCGCCACCGACGAGTTCGAGCCGAAGTTCTCGCTGGTGCCGCTCACCCTCGGCACGATAAAGGCGGCCTTCTACGCCATGCTCTTCGCCACGCCGCTGGCGATCATGGGAGCGATCTATTCGGCCTACTTCATGACCCGGCGGATGCGTTCCCTCGTGAAACCCTCCATCGAGATCATGGAGGCGCTGCCGACGGTGATCCTGGGCTTCCTCGCGGGCCTGTGGATGGCGCCCTTCGTCGAGAATCACCTTCCCGCCGTCTTCTCGATCCTGGTGCTGCTGCCGCTCTCGATGCTGCTCGTGGCCTATCTCTGGCACCTGATCCCGCACCGGCTGAGGTCGGGCGTTCCCGACGGCTGGGAAGCGGCGATCCTGATCCCGGTGGTGCTCTTCGTCGGCTACGCCTGCATTCAGATGAGCCCGGTGATGGAGGTCGCCTTCTTCAGCGGCGACATGCGCCAGTGGCTGACCGACCAGGGTTACACCTACGACCAGCGCAACGCCCTGGTCGTCGGCTTCGCCATGGGCTTCGCGGTGATCCCGACGATCTTCTCCATCGCCGAGGATGCGGTGTTCAACGTTCCCAAGCACCTGACGCAAGGCTCGCTGGCGCTGGGCGCGACGCGCTGGCAGACGATGACGCGGGTGGTGCTGCTGACCGCCAGCCCCGGCATCTTCTCCGGCGTGATGATCGGCATGGGCCGGGCCATCGGCGAGACGATGATCGTGGTCATGGCGACCGGCAACAGCCCGGTGGTGAACATGAACATCTTCGAGGGCATGCGCACGCTCTCCGCCAACATCGCGGTGGAAATGCCCGAGGCGGCGGTGGGCGGCTCGCACTTCCGCATTCTATTCCTCTCCGCCCTGGTGCTCTTCGTCATGACTTTCTTCTTCAACACCATCGCTGAAATCGTGCGCCAACGGCTGCGCAAGAAGTACGCGTCACTCTAAGCGGGCCTGAACCGGGGCATAGGAGCACGCAGCAATGCGAAATTGGGTAAAAAGCGGCAGTCCCTGGATCTGGCTGACCGGCGGCATGGTCTCGATCAGTCTGGTCATGGTGATCGGGCTCATCATGCTGATCGCCGTGCGCGGGCTGGGTCACTTCTGGCCGTCGGATGTGGTCGAAGTGGACTACACCGCGCCGGGACGGGAGACGGTGCGGCTGCTGGGGAAGGTCGACGCCAGCGAGACGATTACCGCCGAGGCGATGCGCGACGCGGGCTTCGAGGTGCCGGAAGGCTACAGCATCATCACGCGCCACCGCCTGAAGCTGGGCAACCGTGACGTCACCGGCAACGACTTCTCCTGGTTCGCCCGGCCGTTGATGGGGGAGTTCAGCTATCCCGAGGATGCGCTGGTTCTCAACCGCACCGAATGGGGCGACTTCATCGGCTATCTGCGCGCGGTGAAGCAGGACGGCGAGGTGGTTGCCGAGGGCGAGGCGGCCTGGGACGAACTCTTTGCGCGGGTGGCGCGCGCCGGGGACCTGCGCGGCGAGATCAACCGCATCGAACGCTACGACATCGGGCAGGTGAACCTTCAGATCGAACGCCTGCGCCTGGAGCGGCGCGGTCTGCGGATGCGCGGCGTTTCCGAGGACGATCCGCGCTATGCCGAACTCTCCGCGCAGCGCGACGCGCTTCGCGGGGAATACTCGGTCCACGAATCGCGGCGCAACGAGCTGCGTCAACGAATCCGGCGCGATTCCCTGGTCGCGGAGCTTCCCGACGGCTCCGAGAAGGAAATCCGCGTCGCCAACGTGGTGCGCGCCTTCGGCCCCAACCGCATGGGCTTCACCGACAAGGTCGCGCACTACGCCGACCGCTTTAACGAGTTCGTCACCGGCTTCCCGCGCGAGGCAAATACCGAGGGCGGCATTTTCCCGGCGATCTTCGGCACGGTCATCATGGTGATGCTGATGTCGGTCATTGTCACCCCCATCGGGGTGCTGGCCGCGATCTACCTGCGGGAGTACGCCAAGCAGGGGCCGTTCGTGCGGATTATCCGCATCTCGGTGAACAATCTAGCGGGCGTGCCGTCCATCGTCTTCGGCGTGTTCGGCCTCGGCTTCTTCGTCTACTTCCTGGGCGGCAGCATCGACCGGCTGTTCTATCCCGAGGCGCTGCCCGCTCCGACCTTCGGCTCGCCGGGCCTGTTCTGGGCCTCGCTGACCCTGGCGCTGCTGACTCTGCCGGTGGTGATCGTCTCCACCGAGGAAGGTCTGACCCGTATTCCCCGCTCGGTGCGCGAGGGCAGCATGGCGCTGGGCGCGACCAAGGCGGAAACGCTGTGGCGCGTGGTCGTGCCGATGACGCTCCCGGCGATGATGACCGGGCTGATCCTCGCGGTGGCGCGGGCGGCGGGCGAGGTGGCGCCGCTGATGCTGGTGGGCGTGGTGGCGCTGGCCCCGAACCTGCCGGTGGACGGTGTTGCGCCCTATTTGCACCTGGAGCGGGCCTTCATGCACCTGGGCTTCCACATCTTCGACGTCGGCTTTCAGAGCCCGAACGTCGAGGCGGCGCGGCCGCTGGTCTACGCCACGGCCCTGGTGCTGGTCGTCATCATCGTCGTCCTCAACCTGACGGCGATGATGATCCGCAACCGGCTGCGCGAACGCTATCGCGGCGAGAGCGACTGAGCCTGAATTGAAGTTCGAGCGAACATTAGGAAAAAGACCATGGCGAGCGTCGACACCACATATTGCAGCCACGCGCTCAACCCCGGCGGCCCATTTGGCGGCGGCCCCGCTGGCGCAGGCGGGACAAACCTGGACCTGCGGCGGGAGGAGCCCTGCTTCGAGCTTGAGAACCTCTCGCTCTTCTACGGCAACGATCAGGCGCTGAAGTCCGTCTCCGCCATGATTCCGCGCAAGCGTGTGACCGCCTTCATCGGTCCGTCCGGCTGCGGCAAGTCCACCCTTTTGCGCTGCATGAACCGGATGAACGATTTGGTGGACAACGTGCGGATCGAAGGCAACATCAAGCTCGACGGTGCGCCGATCTACGACCGCTCGGTCGATGTCGCGGAACTGCGCCGCCGGGTCGGCATGGTGTTCCAGAAGCCCAACCCCTTTCCGAAGTCGATCTACGAGAACGTCGCCTACGGCCTGCGCATCCAGGGGGTGAACGGCCGCAAGGTGCTGGACGAGGTGGTGGAGCGCTCGCTGAAGCGCGCGGCGCTCTGGGACGAGGTGAAGGAGCGGCTCAACAGCCCCGCGATCTCGCTTTCGGGCGGGCAGCAGCAGCGCCTCGTGATCGCGCGCTCCATCGCCATCGAGCCCGAGGTCCTTCTGCTCGACGAACCGGCCTCCGCGCTCGACCCGATATCCACCGCGCGGATCGAGGA
>SKZV01000288.1 GCA_007127165.1 Rhodovibrio sp.
CGAAAGCTTTCGATCTATTTATACTTTATACTTTTTGAATTTATTGATACCTCTTTCGATTCTTATAGTACCTCTCTTTCAACACGAACCTGAAGCATTTTAAGGAATTATTTATCTTTTGTCGTCATCAATGATCATCGTCTAATTTGAAAACGTATAGCAGGAGGCTATCAGATGAAAAAGTTCCTAGCAGGCGTCGCGACGCTCGCCATGGTTGCTGGTGGTAGCAGCGTCGTCTTGGCGCAGCAGTCGGATTCGGATACGACGGATGCCACTGTCGATATCGAGAACCCGTTCGACATTAACCAGCTGGCGAACCTTCGGTTCGGGTCCATCATCGCCGGTGGCGCCGCGGGTACGGCCACGGTTGACGCTGCCGACGGCACGTTCGCGGCCGATGAGACGAATGTCTTCGAAAGCGCCACGAACCCGGACCGGGGCGCAGGCGCCTTCGAGGTCTTCGGTATCGGCAGCGACGTTACGATCGACATTGGCGCCGAGGGCGGCGGCAATATCGAGCTGACCGGCACCGAGGGTACTCCGATGACGCTCGATCTCACCGCCTCCATCGACGCCGCTCCAGAGGTGATCTTGGGTGCAACGGGCGGCTCGGTCGATGTGACCTTCGTTGATGACACCACGCCGATTGCCCTCACCATCGGCGGCACGCTCAACATCAACGCGCAGCAGGCCGCGGAGACTTACACCGCCACGATCGAGGCGGCGTTTAACTTTGACGAGTAGTCTCTACGAACGTTCCAGTTCGTTTTGAGGTTCGCCGGTGGCCGGACTGCGCTCTGCGCTGATCAAGCGTTAAAGCATGGTCCGGCCATTTGGCATCCGTCGCGCCTCTCTCGTCACGGCGTCAGCAATGTCCGAGGAGTCTCCGACTTATGACAACCCGACTGCGAACTGTGTGGCTTGCGGCGATCATCCTGTTTCTCACGGCTCCCGCTGCAAGCTGGGCTCAGGATGGCCTTCTGGTCACCCCCACGAGCGTCATCTTCGAAGGCCGGGAGCGGGCGAAATCCGTGACCTTCGTAAATCGCAGCACGGAGCCTCAGCTCTTCCGCCTCTCGATGGTCAATCACCGGCAGCATACCGATGGGCGGCGGGAACTCGTCGACACGCCGCTGGAGGGAGAATACTTCGCCGACCCCTACATTCGGTACTCGCCGCGTCAAATCATGTTGCCGCCGGGCGAACCGCAGGCGGTTCGCTTCATGCTCCGCCGTCCCAACGATCTGCCGGAAGGCGAGTATCGCAGCCACCTTCAGTTGATGCTCGTTCCTCTCACGGAAGAAGACACGGCGGACGGCGCTGCGAATGGAGATGCGGGGGCCGACGATGAGCTTGCCATTGAAATCAAAACCGTGTTCGGCGTCAGCCTTCCCGTGATTTTCCATGTCGGCGAACTCAGCTTCGAGCCGCGGATTTCCGCCGAGCCCCTCAGGCGCACGGAAAACGGTCAGGATGTCGTCAGGGTTCGCTTGAGCAGTGAAGGCAACCGCCGCCTGAGCGGCGACGTGTTCGTCGTCAACGAAGAAGGCGAAGCGATTGCCCGCCGCCGGGGCACCGCGGTTTACGTCAGCACGCCGTACCGCGATCTCGACCTGCGCCTGCCCGCGGGCGAGCACGGCAATCTCGTGGTGGAACTGCGGGACAGGCAAAACGGCGACGTGCTGACCAGCGCCAACGTGCCTCCCGGCTGATCGCCCCCGGCCGATCAAGCCGGACCATGGGAAGTCTGTGGGTTGGAACAAAGTATTTTTTTCGGGCGGCGGCGACGGTGGCTCTGATTCTTCTGGGACAGGCTTCCGGCAGCGCCGCCGCCTCTGACGTGTTGGCCCTTTCCGAGGAAGCCGACCGCGACGATGACGAGGCCCTAGTCGTCACCGTTGAACTGGGCAGGCATACCCTCAATCCCGGCATCCTGATATTCCAGGATTACCGGACGATGGGGGAATTCTGGCTGCCGCTCGGGGACTTGATGGCGACCTTTCAGCTTCAAGTTGACGTATCGCCGGACAGACTGCGCGCCGAAGGCTGGATTTACAACGAAAGCCGCCGCTTTGAGATGGACCTTGAAGCCGGTGTCCTCATGCTGGAGGGCGAGCGAATCGCCCTATCCCGCGATCAGGTTGAGCGTCATCTCGACGATATCTATGTTCGCAAAGATGTCCTTGAAGAGTGGCTTCCGCTCCACCTGGACGTCAATTTGCGACGGTTGCAATTGCTCGTCTCGACCATCGAGCCCCTGCCTCTTGAAGTCCGCCTCGCCACGCAAGAGCGGCGCAGCCGAATCCCCGGCTCCAGACAGGGTTTCGACGGTACATTGATCGGCCCTGCGCAGCGGTTGGCCACCCTGCCCTTCATGGACACCAACTCCAATTTCCGTGTGCGGCAAAACAACGGTGATCGGCGCTTGTCCGGTAGCTACACGCTGCGCGCCGCCTCGGGTCTGCTGGGACAGGATTTTTCGGCCACGCTCAACGGCTCCGGCTCCAGCCTCGGGGGGCTCCAGGAACCGAACCTGCGCATGACCCTGGGCCGTGAATCCTTGACCGAGGACCTGCTGGGAATTCCGGGGCTGCGCTCCTATGCGCTCGGCGATGTCGCGACGCCCCGAATACCTCTGGTCGCCAACAACCGGGCCGGGCGCGGCGCTCGCCTGTCGACCTTCAACCGTGCGACGCGCACGCGCGGCAATCGGATTACGTTGCGCGGCGATCTGCCGACCGGATGGGAGGTCGAAGTCTATCGCGACGGCACGATCCTGGACTTTCAAACGGCTCCGGACCGGGACGGGCGCTATGAATTCCAGGAGCTGCGAACGCGCAGCGGCATGAACACCTTCAAGCTGATCTTTTTCGGCCCCCAGGGGCAGCGGCGCGAAGAGATCGAACGCTTCTTCGTCGACGGCCTCAGCACCCCGGCGGGGCAAACGAACGTGGAACTGGCCGTGAACCAGCAGAGCAGCAACCTGATCGACTTACGTAACCGGCCATCGGGCGGCACCGCCAGCGGGACTGTCAGAGGGGTTGCGCTGGTCGAGCATGGCTTAACCGACCGTATAAGCGCTTCCGCCAGCGTCACGACGCTGGTTTCGCCCGATACCCTCGAATTGTCGGCCCTCCCCTCCGATCCGTTGGACGACTTCCTCGATCAAGCCGACGTCTTTTCGGATCAGCCGGATCGGTTGGAAGACCGGGAACTGATTTCTCGTGCAGGCAGACGCCAAGTGCTCTTGGGAACTGGCGTGAACGCCACCTTCGGCGGTGTGTTGGCGAACTTCGATGCGGCCTTGAACCCCCGTGGCGGCTTCGGCACGGAATTTTCCGTGCAAAGCGCAATCGACCACATGCGCTTCACGTTGGAGCACCGGGAATTTCATGGTCTGGAAAGTGAAATCAGCGATCGGATCACCCGTCTGGGCGCTCCAAAACGCGAAAGCGAGATCGACGTTAACGCCTCGCCCACGGTCTCTTTCTTGCGCCGTCCGAGCATCAGCATGGGGGCCAGCCGTGCTGCCCACGCGTCCGGCCTCCGCGCCTACAGGCTCAACAGCCGTTTGTCTTCGAGTCTATGGCGGTTCCGGCAAACGACGCAGGTCTCCTGGAACTTCGAAGGCGGGGCCGACAGACGAGAGGAGACGGAGCCTCGCTCGCCGCAGGGCAATTTATCTTTCCGCTTGGGCACGTCGTTCGGCCCGGTCGGTTTGCGCGGAGCGGCGAATTATCGCATTGAGCCCGATCCACAACTTCGAACCGTCAATATGACAGCCGACTGGGATTTGAATTCACGCGTTGGCGTCCGCAACGGCATTCGCCATGTCCCCGAAAACAGTCTCACCACCCTCACGAGCGGGTTGAATTGGAATAACGGGCGGTTTGCCATCGGTTTCAACGGGGATGTAAACACGGATCGGAATTTTTCCGCCCAACTCACGCTTCGCGTCGGCTTCGGCATCAATCCGCGCAACAACAAACTCGATGTGCGTTCTGGCGGAATGAGCAGCGGAGGAGCCGTCTCGCCGCGAGCCTTCCTCGACAAGGAAGCCACCGGCCGACGCGACCCCGGCGATCCTTATTTGGAAGGTGTTGCTTTTCGCGGAAGCGGCATCAGCCGCGATCACCGAACCGGGGATGACGGTCTTCTGTTTGCGTCCGGGATAGCGCCTTACAGTGAAAGAGTCTTGGAACTCGACGCGCGGTCCATAGAAGATCCCTTCCTGGTCCCCACCGATCCGAAGCAAGGCTTCTTCGTCCGCCCAGGCCAGACGACCTACCTGGACTTCCCGGTCGTACCGACCGGCGAGATCGACGGCGTCGTTACCATCGTGAACGGTGAGCGCGAGCGGCCGGGGCGTGGCACGCGCCTCCAACTCGTTCGTGAGAACGGCGAGGTTTTAAAGGAAGAACTCGTCACCTTCGACGGCTACTACTATTTCGGCGCGGTCCCTTACGGCCGCTACACCCTCCGCCTTGCCCGCGACCACGACACCTTCATACCCATAACCCTGAACGCCGAGAACGACTTTGCCTGGGATACGAACTTCGTAATCGAGCGGGAGTGATCGCGGGATGCGGGAAAAACGGATCACGAAAGCGTCAACTGTGAGCGCCGTCACGGCGGGCTGAGGGGATTTGCGGCAGATTAACCATCACCAGAGACGTGAAGCCCCAGTAGACATCAATGCCGCAAAGGAGCCATCGAGATGTTCGTTCGCAATAGCTTGAAGACGCTGACCTTCGCCGCCGCCGTCGCGATGATCGCCGGTTCCGGTTCCGCCTTGGCCCAAGAGGGCGGCGACGGGAGCCTGCGCGTGACACAGCCGCTCTCCGAGCGGGTCGCCCAGGCCCAGGCCGAAAGCGTGACCTTCGCCGAACTCTTCTCCGGCCAAAGCCGCCAGCAGGCCGCGACCGCCGGGCAGACCGACACGGCACAAAGCGCCACTGGCGTCCAAGCGCGCAGCGGCGGAGTTGCACGCCCCGACAATACCGGGTTCCAGCACGAAGCCTGGCGCGACATGCCGCCGCGCCGGTAAAGACATCCACCGGACGCGACGTTTGGGAGCAGACGAAAAACGGGGAGGCCCTTCGGCCTCCCCTCATTCGTGCGGTAGGGTGAGAGTGACGGCCACTGGGGCGCTTCGCGCGCGCAGCCTATGCAGGCATCGGCACTCCATGCCGGGTGAGAGCGTCTTCCTGGCGTTTCGCCAGCGCGTCGACGTCGAAGTCCTGGATCATCTCCCGGAACAGGCGGTGCCAGTTCACCTCGGCCTTCAGGTGCATGAAGACCGAGCCGAGGCCGATTGCCGCGCGGTCCATCAAGACGAACTCGCGCGGCGGCTTCACTCCGCCCAGACGCTTGAGTTCCTTGTGAATTTTGTTCGCGAGCTCCGCCCCGTAGGTCGTGCTGTGCTCGCCCTGGATCGGCCGCACCCGGTCTTCCAGCAGCGGCCCGTAAAGATAGCCCGCCCAGAGGTTCAGCACCTCCAGCACGTCGTCGTTCAGATTGACGAAGCCCCAGGTCGCATAGGCCGACTTCGCCAACTCCATATCGCCGGTGTCGATCGCGTGGTAGAGGTCGATCACGCCCTTCACGAAGCTCGGCGGGAAGGTACGGATGCAGCCGAAGTCCAGCAGATTCACCGACTGATCCTCCGGGCGCACCGTGTAGTTCCCGAGATGCGGATCGCCGTGAATGGTGCCGTAGTAATAGAACGGCACATACCACGCGCGGAACATGTTATAGGCCACGCGATTGCGCTCTTCCTGATCGGCGTGCTGGTCCACGAAATCCAGCAACCGCTCCCCGCCGATCCAGGACATCGTCAGTAGTCGGCGCGTGCTGAGGTCCGGGAAGTCATCGGGCACATGGACGCCCTGCTCTTGCGATAGCATGTTGCGGTAGAGCGCGAGATGGCGGCGCTCCAACTCGTAATCCAACTCCTCACGCAAGCGATCGGAGAGCTCCCGATAGATGTTGCTGGTGTCGATCGCATTGTCGTATCGGCGATAGATCGACAGCAGCCATTGAAGCTGCTTCAGGTCCGCCTCGACGGTGGACTGCATATCCGGGTATTGCAGCTTGCACGCCAACTCCCGGCCCTCGTCGTCGACCGCCCGGTGGACTTGCCCCAGCGAGGCCGCCGCCGCGGCATCCCGGCTGAATTCCTTGAATTGCTTCCGCCAACCGGCGCCAAGCTCGCTGGTCATCCGCCGCTTGACGAAGGGCCAGCCCATTGGCGGCGCATTCGATTGGAGATGCTGAAGCTCCTCCGCGTACTCGCGCGGCAGCGCGTCGGGAATCGTGGCGAGGATCTGGACAGCCTTCATCAGCGGCCCTTTGATTCCGCCAAGCGCACTCCGCAGCTCGTTGGAGTGTTTGGCCGAATCGAGTTCAAGGCCGAGGTAGCGGTTCCCGGCAAGCTGCACAGCCAGCCCGCCCATCGTCCGCCCGACCTGCGCATAGCGGCGCACTTGGCCGCCGAACGTGGTGCCCTCGTTATCCTGGCCACGGTCACGGCGGCGCGCGGCGCCTGCATCGTCGTAGTCGTTCTCGCGGGTATCGGCCCCGCGCGGCTCAGGCTGTTGGTCTTTGTTCTGGCTCATTTGCGCTCCATCCTCACGCGACCAATGTTGGTCGAATCCGGGCGCATGTCCATAAGCACCAAGGTAAAATCGAAGAGCCGGACGACTTGAGCGGGAACCAGGGAAGGCAAGCCTCCCCTGTCGCGTGTCTTAATCCAACGCCTCCAGCTCGTCGATGAACCGCTCGATCAACCCAAGGCCCTTTTTCCAGAACGCCGGATCGCTCGCATCCAGTCCGAAGGGCTCCAGCAACTCCCGATGGCGCTTCGTGCCGCCAGCTTCCAGCATTTCCAGATACTTCTCCGCAAAGCCGTCTTCCGCCGTCTCGTAAACCGCGTAAAGCGAGTTCACGAGACAATCTCCGAAAGCATAGGCGTAAACGTAAAACGGCACATGGACGAAGTGCGGAATATAGGCCCAGTAGTTGTAGTATTCCTCATCGAAGGAGAAGACCGGCCCCAGGGCATCGCGCTGCGTCTCCATCCAGATCTCGCCAAGCCGCGAGGCCAGCAGTTCGCCCTCGCGCCGCTCGTCATGGACGCGTGTTTCGAAATCGTGGAATGCGATCTGCCGGACCACGGTGTTCAGCATATCCTCGACCTTACCCGCGAGCATCACCTTGCGCCGCTTGGGATCGCTCTCGGCACGCAGCATCGCCTGGAAGGTCAGCATCTCGCCGAAGACGCTCGCCGTCTCCGCCAGGGTCAGCGGCGTATCCG
>SKZV01000033.1 GCA_007127165.1 Rhodovibrio sp.
AGAGCCGCTTCGCGTCCGGCCTCGGTCGCGATGTCCGCCGCCACCGGCGTAACCGACGCGCCAGTGGCTTCGGCGATCTCGCGCGCCGCTGTTTCGATCGAATCCTTGTTGCGCGAAACGATCGTCAGCCGCGCGCCCTCGCGGCCCAGCGAATACGCGCAGGCGCGCCCAAGCCCTTTGCTCGCGGCGCAGACCAGTGCCGTCTTTCCGGCGATTCCCAGTTCCATCGTCAACTCCCCTCTTCGTGCGCCTCGTTCTCGGTGTAGCCCTGAATGTCGTCGAGCACCCGGCGCGCCAGCGGGATCGTGATATCCCGCCGCTCCGCCAGGGAAGCGCGGTCCAGCGCCGCTACGAGTGCGCGTACGGCGGCGAAAGAGCGCTCCATTCGCGCCAACAGGAAACGTATCACCTCCGGCGCGACCCGAAGCTGACGGTCGGCGAAGAGCTTGACCATAACCGCCTCCAGCAAGCGGTCGTCCGGCGGCCCGATTTCCACCGCCGGGGCCGCCGCAAGGCGGGAGCGCAGGTCCGGCAGCGTCAAGGCCCATTGTTTGGGTAGGGCGCAACCGGTCACCAGCAGATGCCCGCCCTGCTCACGCAGGACGTTGTACAGGTGAAAGAGCGCGCGCTCGATCTCGCTGGCTTCCGCAACGGTGTCGAGCAAGCGGTCCAAATCGTCGACCACCGCACCGGCCGCGCCCACCAGCAACTCCGGCGGATCGCGCTCCAGAAGGGCTTCCGGCTGCACCATGACGGCGCCGGAGACGCGTCGCCATACGCTGGCCAGATGGGTCTTGCCGCTGCTTGCCGGGCCGTAGAGCAGCAGCGCCGGCTGTCCCCACTGCGGCCATTGATCGATCCAGGCCACCGCCATGGCGTTCGCGGTAGTCACGAGAAAGTCCTCGCGCTCCAATGCCGGACGGTGCGGCAGATCAAGGGCGAGCTGGCGTTCCGCCACACTCATATCTCGCTCTCCACCGACTCCGGGTTCCTCGCCGCCGCCCTGCCCTCCAAGGAGTCCGGGTGGGGTTGCAGGACCTTTTCACGGTAGCGGGCCAAGCCGAAGCGAACCCCGACCCCGACCACTGCCGCCACTGGCACCGCAACCAGGATTCCCACAAAGCCGAAAAGCGCGCCACCGGCAAACAGGGCGAAGATGACCCAGACCGGGTGCAGCCCGGCGCGACGCCCCACCAGTCTGGGATACAGAAGATAGCTCTCCATGACCTGCCCGACCATGAAGATGGTCGCGACCAGGGCAATCATCCAATAGTTCTCGAACTGGAGGAACGCCATCCCCACCGAGGCGATGAAGCCCACAATGGCGCCGACGAACGGGATAAAGGAAATCAGACCGGCGATAAGCCCGATGACAAGCCCGAAGTTGAGCCCGACCAGCATCAGGCTGCCCGCGTAGAAAAGCATCAGGACGAGACAGACCGCGCCCACCCCGCGCAGGAAGCCTGACAACGTGCGGTCCACCTCGGCGACTTGCTCGTGAATCGTGTCGGCGTAGGCTGGCGGCAACAGGCTGTCCGCCTTTTCCAACAGGTGGTGCCAGTCCCGCAACAGGTAGAAGGCCACGATCGGCGAAATTACCAGAAGGGACAGAATATGGAACAACGCCACGCCGCCGTAGAGGATCTCACGCGCCAAGTTCGCCACCCACTCGGTCAGCCGTTCCTGCGCCGCCGCTGCGACCTCGCTCAATGTATCCAGAACGATGGGGTCCGCCTCGGTTTCCAGGCGTTCCGCCAGCTCGACCATCGCATCGCGAGCGCCCTGCAAATAGCCCGGAAGCTGCCCCAGGAAGCGCGCCGCCTCGCCTACGATGAGCGGGACCAGGAACCCCAGCAGCACCATCACGACCAGAACGAAGACCAGCGTCACCGCCGTCGTCGCCCAAATCCGCGACAGGCCGAGCGATTCAAGACGCTCGCAAACCGGGTCAAGTAGATATGCGACCGCGATGCCGATGAAAAACGGCGTCAGGATCGGGCTGAACACCCAAACCAGAAGCAGGAAGCCAAACAGCCCCAGCGAGAACCAAAGCAGTTGCCGGCTGGGCGCCATCACTCGCGCTCCTCATAGGCGAAGGCGCGCTTGCCCCACTTCCAGACATAGGCTCCGCCGGAAGCGACCGTGGTGAGCGCAACGATGTACGCCCCGATTTCCGTGATCGCCGTCGCGGTAATGCCAACGCCGAGCTTCGCCAGGACCAGGCCAACGAAAATGATCTGGGCCGCCGTGTTGAGTTTGCTGATGAACAGCGGCTCCATCTTCAACGCCTGGGTCAGCGTGTGATAGAGAATCGCGCCACCGACGATCACCACGTCGCGGAAAACGATCAGGATGACCAGCCACAAGGGAATATGCTCCATGTGGCCGAGCGTCAGAAAGGCCGCCACCAGCAACGCCTTATCGGCTAAGGGGTCAAGGTAGGCGCCAATGTTGGAGGCCGCATCCAACCGCTTCGCCAGATAGCCGTCCAGCGCATCAGACACCCCGGCCAGCACGAAGATCCAAAAAGCCGCCGCCAGCCGGTCGTCGATAATCAGATAGACCATGACCGGCACGGCAACCATGCGCGCGAGCGTAATGCCGGTCGGCAGCAAATAGCGAGGTGCGATGGGCATCACTGGGTGCGCCCGCCCTCATCGTCATCGCCATCCGCGTCCACCGGCGGCGCTAGAACTCCGTCCTCCGACAGCCCATCGCGGCTGGGGGCTCCGCGGTCGGCCCTTAGCGGCACGCTGGGCCGCTCCACCTGGGCTTCCGACGGATACAGCCGCCAGCGGCCATCGTCCGATTCTTCCAGGCTCAAACGGCTCTGCCGCAACGCCATTTTCAGTTGTGCGGGATCGCCGTAGTAGATCATATCCAGCTCCGCCGTGCCGCGGGAGAAGCGCCGCAGCGCTGCGTCCCCGACCACGGCGACGCCTGAAAGCCGTTCCTGCACGCTCGTCCAGTCTTCGAGGCCGCGCAGGGGCACCGTCACGCTCATCTCCCGCGCGTCTTCGAAGTGGATCAGGTTGGCCTGTTTCCAGGCCGCCTCCAAATCCTCGATCACGACCTCGGCCGCGCGCTCGAGCAACTCGTCCAGCGTGATCGCCTGCGCCTGCCGGACCGTCTGCACCGTGGTGCGCTGCGGCCCGGACAGGCCCGTACGACTGCTGACGACACGGGCGACGGCATCGCCCGAGTCGGGGTCGCCGTCGAGCATCAGATGCGCCACCACCACATCGCCCGCGTCGGAGCGTTCGGCGATCGCCATCAACGCTTCCTGGTCGTTTTGCAGCGCCTCCGAGGCCGAAATCGCCTGAATGTCGCCGAGATCGCCCAGCGGAACGGTAATCGGAACCAGCCCAGGCTGCGCCTCTCGCCGGTTCCACACCTCGCGCCACGGATTCGGGTCGTCCCACAGCACCGCCGATTCGGCCTCGCCAAAGACCGGCAGAACCACCACGGGGCTGCTCACCGTCTCCGCATAGGCGACATTGTTTTCCCGCAGGAAGTCGCGCACCGCATCCGGACGGAAGCGAATCGTCAGATCGGCGAGGTAGCGGACATTCGAGGTGCGTTCATTTTCCACCTGGAAATCCCGCACCATGTTCGCCAGACGATCATAGGACGCCTCGGGCAAGGCCTGTGTCTCGCCACGAGGGACGATGCGGCCGACCAGGCGGCGGAACGCCTCTCTGTGGCCGCGCTCCAAGGCCTGCTCGCGCGCCTGCGCGGCCGACCCGGCGGTCACGTCGACGGGCACCTGTGAAACGGTATAGACATCGCCGGAGCCAGCCGCCAAGGATGGTAGCGTCACGATTGGGAGAACCAGCGCCGCCGAAAGCAGCGCCAGTCCGGTGAGAGCGGTCAAAAGGCGTCGGGGCAGCGACATTGCAAAGCGTCCCGGAAAAAGTATTGTCCAGCGTCGAGGGTGAGCCGAGGCCACCTGCCCAACGTTCGATAACGAGCCATTCAATGATAGACATACTCCATGAAGAGGGGGCGAGGCCATAACCAGCCGTACTTATAAAGACGCCGGTGTGGATATTGATGCCGGAAACGCTCTTGTCGACGCGATCAAACCGCTGGCGAAATCGACCCTGCGGCGAGGCGCGGGCGGCGGACTCGGTGGTTTCGGCGCCCTATTCGACCTTCGCGCGGCAGGCTATCAGGACCCGATTCTGGTCGCCACCACCGATGGCGTCGGGACCAAGCTGAAGCTCGCGATCGACACCGGCCGCCACGATACCGTCGGGGTCGATCTTGTGGCAATGTGCGTCAACGACTTGGTGGTCCAGGGTGCGGAACCGCTGTTCTTCCTGGACTACTACGCGACGGGCAAGCTGGATGTCGAGGCCGGGAAGGCCATTGTGGGCGGCATTGCCGAGGGCTGCCGGATCGCCGGCTGCGCCCTGGTCGGCGGCGAGACGGCGGAAATGCCCGGACTCTACGCCGGGGGAGACTACGACCTCGCCGGATTCGCGGTCGGCGCGATGGAGCGTGGAGAGGGGCTGGACGGCAGCGCCATCGCCGCGGGCGACATCGTGCTCGGTCTGGCCTCGAGCGGGCTGCACTCGAACGGCTTTTCCCTGGTGCGCCGTGTGGTGGAGGATCTCGGGCTTTCGCTAGACGAGCCCGCGCCGTTCGACCCCTCGCAGAGCCTGGGGGCCGCGCTGCTGACGCCCACCCGGATTTATGTGAGTTCGACTTTGGCCGCGGCCCGGCAAACGTGCGTGAAGGGGCTGGCCCATATCACCGGCGGCGGACTGCCGGAAAATCTGCCGCGCGTCTTGCCGGACGGGCTTGGGGCGCGGCTGGATGCGACGGCTTGGCCCCTGCCGCCGGTTTTCCGCTGGCTGCGGGAGCAAGGCGCGATTGCGCCGGCCGAACTGGCCCGCACCTTCAACTGCGGGATCGGCATGGCCGCCGTGGTTACGCCGGATCAGGCGGAAAAGGCCGTGGCGCTGCTCACCGCCGCCGGGGAGAGCGTGTTCCGTATCGGCACAATTCGCGAGGCGCAGCCGGGAGAACCGCGCGTGATCATCGATAACCAGGAGGCATCATGGCTCGCATGAGAGTCGGCGTTCTGATTTCCGGCCGTGGCAGCAACCTGAAAGCCCTGATCGACGCGGCCCGCGACCCGGATTACCCGGCAGAGATCGTGACCGTCATCTCCAACCGCCCGGAAGCGCAGGGCCTGGAGTACGCGGAAGAGGCCGGGATTCCCAATGAGGCCATCGACCACACGCTGTTTGCCGGACGCCCCGGATTCGAAGGCGCGGTGAGCGAGACGCTGCGCGAGGCCGAGGTTGATCTGGTCTGCCTAGCCGGTTTCATGCGAGTGCTGACGGCGGATTTCATCGAGCGGTGGCGGGAACGGCTGATCAACGTCCATCCATCCCTGTTACCGGCGTTTCCCGGACTCCACACCCATGCCGGCGCGATCGCGGCCGGGGTCAAGATCAGTGGTTGCACGGTCCACTACGTCTCTGAAAAGGTCGATAGCGGGCCGATCATCGGCCAGGCCGCCGTTCCGGTCTTTTCCACCGACACGGCGGATGCGCTCGCGGCCAGAGTGCTGAACGCCGAGCACCGGCTCTATCCGCATTGCCTCGCCCTGGTGGCGCAGGGCCGCACGCGAATCGTGGGGCACGCGGTGCGTATCGCTGGAAAACCCGAGAGCGAGCCGATCCTGCTGAACCCGGCGGAGGAGTGAGGCGGCCGCTCGCGGCGCCTTACAGCCTTGCCAGCGGACCTTGCGTCGGGCTAAGAAAACCCAAACCCTAACGAAACCCATGGGCACAGGTTTCGGAGGACGCGATGGCGGAAAACAAGACACGCGAGCAAAGTGACGCGCGCGAGGGTGAGGACACCGCGAAACACGACGCCCCATACAAACAGGACGTACGAGACAAACAGGGCACACGGAAGGAAGAAGAAGAGATGGCGACGACGAACGACGACCCTCTGCTGCGCGAACGGCAGCAGATGTACGGAGGCTTCATCAAATTTGCGATCTTCGCGGCCGCTTCCGTGGCGATCGTTTTGATTTTGCTGGCCATCTTCCTGCTCTGAAGCCGTCGGCTTCGCATCGAGCCTGATTTAAAAAAGCGGGCCCGGCATGTGCCCGGCCCGCTTTTGAATGTTCCTCGGCAAGCGAAACTCAGCCGACGATCTCGATGTCCGAGAAGAAGAAGCGGATTTCCTGCGCCGCGTTCTCCGAGCTGTCGGAGCCATGGGCGGAGTTGGCTTCGATGTTCTCCGCGAAGTCGGCGCGAATCGTGCCTTTGTCGGCCTTCGCCGGGTCGGTCGCGCCCATGACCTCGCGATTCTTTTCCACGGCGTTCTCGCCTTCCAGAACCTGCGCCACGACCGGGCCGGAAGTCATGAAGGAGACGAGGTCGTTGTAGAACGGCCGCTCCTTGTGCACCGCATAGAAGGCCTGCGCCTGCGCGGTCGTGAGGTGAAGGCGCTTCTGCGCGACGATGCGCAGACCGGCATCCTCGAAACGCTGGTTGATCTTGCCGGTTAGGTTGCGGCGCGTGGCGTCCGGCTTGATGATCGAGAGGGTACGTTCGACCGCCATGGTCTGGTTCTCCTAAGCTGAAATGGTTGTAATGCGATTGATGGGGAGTGCTCTCCGGCGGCGTTATAGCCCTGGCCGTGCAGGGTAGCAACCGCCGCAGGACAGACGTGCGGCTTGCGCTCTTCAATCTGGACGCCGTGCGTGCTACATCCCCCAGCATCATGCTTACGATCCAAGACCTAGAATTCCGTATCGAAGGCCGGGCACTGTTCGAGCGCCCCAGCCTGTCGGTCAACGACGGCGAGCACGTCGGCCTTGTCGGCCGCAACGGCAGTGGCAAGTCCACCCTGCTGAAGCTGGTCGCGGGCGACCTGCAACCCGACGCCGGCAAGATCCAGCTTTCCGGCTCGCGCCGCGTGGGCCGGGTCCGTCAGGAGGCGCCGGGAGGGCCGGACAGCCTGCTCGACACCGTTCTGGCGGCGGATACCGAGCGCACGGCCTTGCTCGCCGAGGCGGAAACCACCCATGACCCCGTGCGAATCGCCGAGGTCCACGCGCGCCTTGGCGACATCGACGCGCACAGCGCCCCGGCGCGCGCGGCGCGAATCCTCGCCGGTCTGGGCTTCGACGAAGAGGCCCAGGCGCAGTCCTGCGCGGAGTTTTCCGGCGGTTGGCGGATGCGCGTTGCGCTGGCGGCGCTGCTGTTCTCCGAGCCGGACGTGCTGCTGCTCGACGAGCCGACGAACCACCTCGACCTGGAAGCCTCGATGTGGCTGGAGACCTAT
>SKZV01000101.1 GCA_007127165.1 Rhodovibrio sp.
GCATCGGGTTCACCGCCACCACCTCCGCGCCCAGCCGGAAGGCCGCCAGCATCGCCATCGCTCCAGTCGGCACCGGCGGCAACAATAACCCCAGCCGCCGCCCCGGCCCCACGCCCAGACGATCCAACGTGTCGGTCATGCGCTCCACCCGCTCCGCAAGCTCGCCGTAGCGCCAGGAGCGGCCGAAAGTGCTCAAGGCCCGCGCCTCCGGGTTCATGGTGATCGAGTCGCTCATGCGGTCCTTCAGGCTGTCCCCGCTCACGCCGGTAATCTCCTCTTTACTCGGGATCTCGCTACTTGCCGGTGATGCGCCGAAAGCCCGCTCAGGTCAACGTTCTACATGTGCCAGATGACCCCGGCCCCGTTCGCGGGAGCCGTCATGGAACCCGGCTCCTGCACAAGGGGTACATAGTCCTTAGAGGGGGATGACTTATCTTCGAATCGCCATCCCGCTCTAAGCTTTTGTTTTGCGAGGCGATTCAGATCGCAAGCCGAAGGGGCTTGAAATCATCGCGCTCTATATGAGTTCCATCAACGCAAAAGGACTGGTCTACAATGGACCCCATCCGAATTCTGCTTGCCATCTTGCTGCCGCCCTTGGGGGTGTTCCTACAGGTCGGGCTGGGCCTTCACTTCTGGTTGAATATTCTCTTGACAATTCTTGGCTACATTCCGGGAATTATCCATGCAGTTTGGATCATAGCGAAGAAGTAGCGCCCTCAGGTGATGGTCCAATCTCCGGCATTCACTGAAAATGGCGGCCCATGAAGCGAAAGCCGGGGCCTCAGAAAGCCGGGCCTCTGTCCGAAGCCGAAGAGGCGCGTTTGCAGCGCCTTGAGGCCTTCGCGAACCTCCTGGACGCGCGCTACCTCATTCCCGGGACCCGCTGGCGCTATGGATGGGACGGCATTTTCGGTCTCGTTCCGGTCATCGGCGACGCGGCCATGGCGGCGGTCGCTCTTTGGGCGCTTTCGGAGGCCAGAAGTATGGGGGCTTCCCGAGGGACGATGGCGCGAATGGTCGGCAATATCGGTGTGGATTTTGCGTTCGGCTCGGTACCGGTTTTCGGTACCATCTTCGACGTCGCCTTCAAGAGCAACCGGCGGAATGTGGCTCTCCTGCGCCGCCACCTCGTCCAGACGAGAAGCGCCGCGAAGCACCGCCCTTCTCCCGGACCCGGCCAGCAGCATTGACCCTGCGGGCGTTATGGCAACCACATCAGCTTGGCTTTTCCATCGTCATCACGCGGGAAAAGTAGGCGACTTCGGTTTCCACCACGCGCAGCCCGGCCGCCTCGAACAGCGCCGGAAGGTCGCTGCGCACGTAGTCGGCGTAATAGGGCTCGTGGAAAGCGACCGGGAAGTAGTCCAGCAGTCCGTCGTATTCGGGATTGTCGCCAAGCTGGATCGAATCTACCAGAATCAAGCGCCCGCCCGGCTTTAGGAGGCGAAACGCCTCCGCCGCCACCTCGCGGCGCACCTTGCGCGGCAGTTCGTGGAACAGGTAGACGCAGGTGATCGCATCGAAGGCCGCGTCCGGCAGCCCGGTCGCTTCCGCCTGCGCCTGGACGAAGTTCACGCCGCGCCAGGGCTTCAGGCTCTCGCGGGCTTCTTGCAGGTAGTCCGGGCTGAGGTCGAGCGCGGTGACGTGCAGGCGCGGGTGGTTGTCCTTTACAAAGGTGAGGAAACGCCCGGTCCCGCTCGCCATGTCGAGCAGCCGCGCCCCGCGCGACCCCCCACGCCGTGCGAGCGTCTCGCCCAGCGGAACCAGCGCCATGCGCCGCATCGCGTCCGCGCCGCCGCCAAAGAGGATTTCGACTTGATGGTCGTAGAGCCGCGCCGACTCGCGCCCGAACCAGCCACCGGTTTGGTAATGGAAGTTCTGTAGGTAGTAGCGCGGATACCCCTCGTGGCCTTCCGGCCTCGCCACCTCTTGCGCGCTGCCGCTGTGACGGCGGCGTTCGACCTCCTGGAGATCGCGGAAGTATCCGGGGGCGGTGCGCAGCGCCGAGAGCGGTGCGGAGACCAGATCGTGCGGCACGCGATACCGCCCGGCCTCGATATTCGCCCAGTCGCGTTCGAGCAAGCCGCGCAGGTCCGCCAGAATCTTGCCGGTCGTGGGGAACGGCCCCTCGATCGGCTTGCGTGGCTTCACCGGCGTTGTCATCCGCGCCGAAAGCCAGTACTGCCCGAAATAGACGCCAACGCGCGCGGCCTGTCCCGCCGCGTAGGCAGAGCGTTGCAAAAGTCCCGTCATCGCCGCCGACACCGTTCTTGTATGTCCCTATACGAACTACAGAATTAAATTGCCCGCGCCCGGTTCCGGTCAAGACACCCGGCAGAATGAGGCGAGCGGTCTTGCATGGCCGCGCCGCATGTGTAGGCTCCGGCGCATCGAACGCCGTGGGGCGATGGGGAGGAGCACGAGAGATGGTTGCATTCAAGACGTTGGACGACCTCGATCCGGCCGGAAAGACCGTTCTGGTCCGTGTGGACTTCAACGTCCCGGTGCGCGACGGCAAGGTCAGCGATCCGACCCGCATCGAGCGCGCCGCTCGCACCATCCGCGAACTGGCGGATAAGGGCGCAAAGGTCGTGCTGCTCTCCCACTTCGGGCGGCCCAAGGGCCGGCGCGTGTCGGAGATGTCGCTGAAGCCGGTGCTGGAGCCGCTGCGCGCGGCGCTGCCGGGGATCGCGGTCGCCTTCGCCGAGGACTGCGTGGGCGCGCCCGCCGAAAACGCCATCAAGTCGATGCAGCCCGGCCAAGTGGTGCTGTTGGAAAACCTGCGCTTCCACCCCTGCGAGGAAAAGGGCGGAGCGGAGTTCGCGGACGATCTCGGGGCGCTTGGCGAGGTCTATGTCGCCGACGCCTTCTCCGCCGCGCACCGGGCGCACGCTTCGGTTGTCGGCGTGGCGCAGCGCCTGCCGAGCTACGCCGGGCGGTTGATGCAGGAAGAACTGGAGCACCTGGAAAAGGCGCTGGAAAACCCGGAACGCCCGCTGATGGCGATTGTCGGCGGGGCCAAGGTTTCGACAAAGCTGGACCTGCTGGTCAATCTGGTGGCCAAGGTCGATGTGCTGGTGATCGGCGGCGGCATGGCGAACACCTTCCTGCACGCGCTGGGACAGGACATTGGCGCGTCGCTCTGCGAAAAGGACATGGCAGAGACCGTTAAGGACATCGTGGCGAAGGCCAAGACGGCCAATTGCGACATCGTGCTCCCCACCGACGTGACGGTCGCCGAAACGCTGAAGGAAGGCGTGGAGACTCAGACCATTTCCGTAAAGAACGTCCCCGCCGACCGCATGATCCTTGACCTGGGGCCGGAGACGGCGACGCATATCGCCAAACGGCTGGAGTCCTGCCGGGGCCTGACGTGGAACGGCCCGCTCGGCGTCTTCGAGGTCCCGCCCTTCGACGCCGCGACCAACACCGTGGCGCGCCGAGCGGCGGAGTTGACGGAGGAGGGGCGGCTGCTCTCGGTTGCGGGCGGCGGCGACACCGTTGGGGCGCTCTCCCACGCGGGGGTTCTGGAGCGCTTCTCCTACATCTCCTCGGCGGGCGGGGCGTTCCTGGAGTGGCTGGAAGGCAAGGACCTTCCGGGCGTGGCCGTGTTGCAGCGGTCATAGAGTTCCGCAACGCGCGCCGTTAAGATACAAACTCAGACATTTCGAACTTTCGGGAGACCACGAAGGCCATGGCGATCGAGCACCCTTACCTGATGTTTTTGGGCGACGCGCCCGACCAGCTTGCGGCGAAGACGGCGCAGGGCGTGGCGCACTGGCGGCCAGAGTGGTGCAAGGGGCAATTCCGCCTTCCCGGCTGCAACGCCGACCTGAAGCTGCCCGAGATTGCGACGATGGCGGAAGCGGCGGAGGCGGGCTGCCGCACCGTCGTCATCGGCGTGGCGAACCGGGGCGGCGTCATCTCGGAAGCCTGGGTTGAGGTGCTAGAGCAGGCGCTGGATCTGGGGATGGATCTGGCCGCCGGACTGCACAACCGCCTTGCCGCCGTGCCGAGGCTGCGCGAGGCCGCCGCGCGGAACGGGCGGCAGCTTTTCGACGTGCGCCACCCCACCAAGGACTTCGCCGTGGCGGCTGGGAGCAAGCGGCCGGGCAAGCGCCTGCTGACCGTCGGCACCGATTGTTCGGTGGGTAAGATGTACGCCTCGCTCGCGCTGGCCTGGGAGATGGACAGACGCGGCATGAAGGTGAACTTCCGCGCCACCGGGCAGACCGGAATCTTCATCGTCGGCGAAGGTGTCTCCGTCGATGCAGTCATCGCCGACTTCATCTCCGGCGCGACCGAGTGGCTGACACCTGCGAACGAGCCGGACCACTGGGACGTGGTGGAGGGGCAAGGCTCGCTGTTCCACGCCTCCTATGCCGGGGTTTCGCTGGGGCTGCTGCATGGATCGCAGCCGGATGCGCTGGTGCTGTGCCACGAGCCGACGCGCAAGCACATGCGCGGCCTGCCCGACTTCTCCCTGCCACCGCTGGACCTTTGCATGCAGCGCAACGAGCAGATGGCGCGGCTGACCAACCCGGACGTTCGCACCATCGGAATCGCGGTCAACACCTCCGGCCTGGAGTCGGACGCGGCGCATCGCTATCTGCGGGAGATCGAGGACACGATGGACCTTCCCGCCGTCGATCCGGTGCGCGACGGGGTCGCCTCGATTGTCGACAGGCTGGAGTGATCCGATGACAGATCTCACAGTCCGCCGCGAATCCTGGCCGATCCAGGGCAGCTTCACTATCTCGCGCGGCAGCCGCACCGCCGTCGAGGTCGTCGTCGTCGAGCTTTCCGACGGCGCGCACCGTGGGCGCGGCGAGTGCGTGCCCTACGCCCGCTACGGCGAGACGGTCGAGAGCGTGACGGAAGCCATCGAGGGCTTGCGCGAGGAGTTGGCGCAGGGCCTGGACCGCGCGGCTCTGCAAGCGCGGTTGACGGCGGGCGCGGCGCGCAATGGGCTGGACTGCGCCTTCTGGGACCTGGAAGCCAAGCGCGCTGGGAAGCGGGCCTGGGAGCTTCTGGGACTGGACGCGCCGGAGCCGCTTGCCACCGCCTACACCCTCTCGCTCGACACGCCCGCGCGCATGGCGGTCGCCGCGAAGCGCAACGCCGAGCGCCCGCTTCTCAAGCTGAAGCTGGCCGGGCCGGAAGACCTGGACCGCGTGGCGGCAGTACGGAGCAACGCGCCGGACACTCGGATTATCGTGGACGCCAACGAGGGCTGGAACGCCGCCGAGTACACCGCGCTGGCCCCGCAGTTGAAAGAGCTTGGCGTCGAGATGATCGAACAGCCGCTGCCCGCGGGCGACGACGAAGGGCTGGCCGGGCTGCAACGCAGCGTGCCGGTCTGCGCCGACGAATCCTGCCACGATACGGCCACGCTGGCCGATCTTGCGGGCAAGTACGACATGGTGAACATCAAGCTCGACAAGACCGGCGGCCTCACCGAGGCCCTGCGTTTGAAGGAGCAGGCGCAAGCGCAAGGCTATGCGGTGATGGTCGGCTGCATGCTCGCGACCTCGCTTGCCATGGCCCCGGCGATGCTGGTGGCGCAGGGCGCGGAGGTCGTGGACCTGGACGGCCCGCTGCTGCTGGCCGAGGACCGCAAGCCGGGTCTGCGCTTCGAGGGCAGCATAATCTATCCGCCGGAAGCGGCTTTGTGGGGGTGAGGCGCGGCATACGAGGCTTGCCCCTTGTTCGCGGCGAACTCGATGTTACCTCTAGTGAGCCGGTTACACTGATAACGCCGTAAGGATGAGCCATGGCCGAGACGCTCGCCGATAAAGCCCCCGCGAAGGGGAAAATTATCTATCAGACCGAGTTTCCCAACGACCACCCCAAGCGGCGGCAGGAGAAGATCGGCGTTCTGGTCCTCAACCTCGGTACGCCCGAGGGGACGAGCTATTGGCCGATGCGGCGCTACCTGAAGGAGTTTCTCTCCGACCGGCGGGTGATCGACTACAACCCGATCCTCTGGCAGATTATCCTGAACGGCATCATCCTGATGCGCCGTCCGAAAAAGTCCGGTGAGGCCTATCACGAGATCTGGAACCACGAGAAGGGCGAATCGCCGCTGAAGACGATCACGCGCGAACAGGCGGAGGGCGTGCAGCAGGCACTGCGCGAACGCCACGGCGAGAACGTGATCGTGGATTGGGGCATGCGTTACGGCTATCCACGCACCGAGGACGCGATCCATCGGCTGCAGGAGCAGGGCTGCACCCGCATCCTGTTCTTCGCGCTCTATCCGCAGTACGCGGCGGCGACGACGGCGACGGCCTATGACAAGGCGTTCCAGGCGCTGATGAAAATGCGTTGGCAGCCGGCGATCCGCACGGCGCCCGCCTACCACGACGAGCCGGTGTACATCCGGGCCGTGGCGGATTCAATCCGCGCGCACCTGGATACCTTGGACTGGGAGCCGGAGGTGATCCTGACCTCGTTCCACGGCATCCCCAAGCGCTATCACCGCCTGGGTGATCCCTACCATTGCCATTGCGCCAAGACCTCGCGGCTGATCCGCGACGAACTGGGCTGGTCGCCGGAGCGCTTCAAGCTGACCTTCCAGTCGCGTTTCGGGCCGGAAGAGTGGCTGCAACCCTACACCGACGAGACCATCGAGGCGCTGGCGAAGCAGGGCGTCAAGAAGCTCGCCATTGTCGCGCCCGGTTTCTCGGCGGATTGTCTGGAGACGCTCGAAGAGCTGGACATGCAGGGCCGCGAGAGCTTCGAATCGAACGGCGGGGAAAAATTCAGCTACATTCCCTGCTTGAACGCCAGCCAGGACAGCGTCGAGATGATCGCCGAGCTTGCCAGCCGCGAACTCGATGGCTGGCTGGAAAGCGAGGTTCCCGCGGTGCAGCTTGGCAAGCGGTTCGCCTCGGTTGGGTAAGACGGCGCGCCCAGAGGCGTAGCGCCCTGCCGGGGCGTGCCGGAGTGCTATAGACTACAGGGCGCAACGGAGGAGGCGATGGTGGAGAAACTTGTCGTCCACGCGCTCACCCACCCCGGCGCGCTCCGCCCGGCGAACGAGGATACCATTGCGGTGGGCGACTGGACCGCCGCCAACACGCTGAAGCAGCCGAAGCGCTTCGAGTTCACCGTAAACCAAGCCACGGATGAGCCTCTGCTCGTCGCCGTGGCCGACGGCATGGGCGGACATGGCGGCGGCGACGTGGCAAGCTATTCCGCCGTCGCTCAAGTGCAACGCCACCTCCCCAACCTGTCGTCCGCCGCAGGGATGGCGCGCGCTCTGGAATCCGCCAACGCCGCGCTCTACGACATGATGCGCGAGGGCGAAGGACCGCCCGGGATGGGCACCACCATCGCGGCGCTTGCGCTCACTCCGGGCGGAGTAGTGGTCGGCAACGTCGGCGACAGCCGTATCTACCGCTTCGATGGCGATTCCCTGGTCCAACTCAGCACCGACGACACACCGGGGCCAAAGCTGGCGGACGGCCGCACCGCGCTCCACACCTCGCCGATCATCACCCAATCCCTTGGTGGGCATCCCGATTTCGCCGGTATCGAACCGCATGTCGCGGAGGAGCCGCCTGCCCCGGGCGTTCGCTATCTGTTGTGCAGCGACGGCCTCACCGATCTTGTCGGTCCGGAGGCGATCCTTGCGCGCCTGAACGTGCGGGACGATGCGGAATCCGTGAGCGCGCTCTTTAGCGACGCGATGGCGGCAGGCGGTCGCGACAACATCTCGATCGTCCTCGTACGTTTGCTCGAAAGCGGCGCTGCCGGGCCATAAGGGGGCGCTCATTTTGTGGTCTCCCGCGCATCGATCCTTAGAGTCGCGGGGACGACCGCCAAGAAAAATGAAAGCCGTGCTGGCCTCGCGTCGCCGGACGGATTATATGAGAGCGCATGAGCACGTTCGTTGGATTTCTCGTCGTCGTGGCGCTATTGCTCACGCTCGGCGTCCTGTTCTCCGGGTTGATCGTGATGGCCCGGGGCGGAGAAGCAAATCGTAAGTACGGCAACAAGCTGATGCGCTGGCGTATCATCCTGCAGGGGGTCGCGCTGGCCATGCTGGCGCTGGCATTTATGCTTGGGCCGGGCTAGGAGCAACCTGAGCGGTCAAGAGAAACGAGGAGCGACAATGGTTCAGCTCACGCGCATCTACACGCGCGGCGGCGACAAGGGACAGACATCGCTGGGCACCGGCGCGCGCGTGGTGAAGCACGACCCGCGCGTTGCCGCTTACGGTACGGTGGACGAGGCGAACGCCACGATCGGGCTGGCGCGTATGCATGCCGACGAAGCGCTGGACGCCATGCTGGAGCGTATTCAGAACGATCTCTTCGACGTCGGCGCCGACCTCTGTACCCCGGAAGTCGAGGCGCCCGAGTTTCCGCCGTTGCGCGTGGTTCCCGCACAGGTCGAGCGGCTGGAGCGCGAGATCGACAAAATCAACGCCGAGTTGGAGCCCCTAAAGTCGTTCGTCCTGCCTGCCGGAACCCCGGCGGCGACCTACCTGCATCTGGCGCGAACCGTCGTCCGCCGGGCCGAGCGCGATATCACGCTGCTCGCCGTCGATGCGACGATCAATAATGATGCGCTGCGGTATATGAACCGGCTTTCGGATCTGCTTTTCGTGCTCGCCCGCCACGTCAACAAACAAGCTGGCGGCGATGTTCTCTGGAAACCCGGAGAGCATCGTTGACATCGGTCGCACACCTAGCCGAACCGCACAAAGACGTTCTAAATCAAATGGTTAATGGTTTACTCTGGCCCAAGCTCACCCCCTCCTTCCTTAGGGGCGGCGGGGCCTTCGAAGCGCCTGGAGTCGAAGCGTCTCAGGTGGCGTTGACAGAGGTTGGGTGTCCACCTATTGTGCGACTGCACAATCGGTTTGGGCCGACCCGGCTTTCAACGCTCGCTGTCCTGCCTTCGCCCAGTCCCGATCAACACGACACGAACATCCAAGGTGGGTCATGAGCGTTCTGGTCATTGCCGAACACGACAACAACCAACTTCAATCCGGAACGCTGAGCGCCATCGCGGCAGCGAAGCAATTGGGCGACGGCGACCTGCATATCCTGGTGGCGGGTTCCGATTGCCGCGCGGCGGCGGAACATGCCGCGAAGGTCGCCGGATGCAGCAAGGTTCTGCTGGCCGAGGGCGAGGCTCTGGCGCATCCCGTCGCGGAGAGCATCGCTACGCTGATCGTGGAGCGGGCGACGGGCTACACGCATGTGGTTGCGGCGGCTTCGACGGTTGGCAAGAACATCATGCCGCGCGCTGCGGCGCTGCTCGACGTGCAGCAGATTTCCGACATCACCGGCATCGCCTCGGACGACACCTTCCGTCGCCCGATCTACGCAGGCAACGCCTTTGCGACGGTGAAGTCGAGCGATTCGATCAAGGTCATCACTGTGCGCGGCACGGCCTTCGACGCCGATCCGGCGGAGGGGGGCAGCGCGGCGATCGAGGAGATTGCGGCCCCGGCCGAGCAGACCCTCGCCACCTTCGTCGGCCAGGAACTGACGAAGTCGGACCGCCCGGACCTGACGACCGCGAAGATCGTGATCTCCGGCGGGCGCGGGCTTGGCAGCGGCGAGAACTTCCAGTTGCTGGAAAAGGTCGCGGACAAGCTGGGCGCGGCCGTGGGGGCCAGCCGTGCGGCGGTCGATGCCGGCTTTGTGCCGAACGACTATCAGGTCGGGCAGACCGGTAAGGTCGTGGCCCCGGACCTCTACATTGCGGTCGGCATTTCCGGCGCGATCCAGCATCTCGCTGGGATGAAGGATTCCAAGGTCATCGTGGCCATCAACAAGGATGAAGAAGCGCCAATTTTCCAGGTGGCCGATTACGGCCTCGTCGCCGACCTGTTCCAGGCGGTGCCGGAGTTGGAAAAAGCGCTTGACGGCGTGAAGGCGTGACGCCTCGACGACGCGACCTCTCGCTCAGTTTCACAAAAACAAGGGTGAAGGATCTCATGGCGGAGCAGCAGAACAAAGGCGATGCGCCGGACCTCTCGAACCTCGAGATCCGCACCGTCGGTGTGATTGGGGCCGGCCAGATGGGCAACGGCATCGCTCAGGTCATGGCCCAGCATGGTTATGATGTGCGCGTCTCCGACATCTCGCAGGAAGCCCTCGATGCGGGGCTTTCCCGGATCAGAAAGAACCTCAACCGCGCCCTCGAAAAGGGCAAGATCAGCTCCGGCGACAGGGATGCCACCCTGAAGCGCATCACCACCGGTCTCGACTATTCGATCTTCGACGACTGTGACGTGGTTATCGAGGCGGCGACCGAAAACGAGGAGATCAAGCGGCAGATCTTCAAGAAGCTGGTGCCGCACTTGAAGCCGGAAGCGATTATCGCGACCAACACCTCGTCGATCTCGATTACCCGTCTCGCCTCCACCACGGATCGCCCGGCGCAGTTCATCGGCATGCACTTCATGAACCCGGTGCCGGTGATGAAGCTGGTGGAGGTGATCCGCGGCATCGCGACCGAGGAGCCAACGTTCCAGGTGGTGCGCGACCTGACGATGCGGCTCGGCAAAGTTCCTGCCGTAGCGGAAGATTTCCCGGCCTTTATCGTCAACCGCATCCTGCTGCCGATGATCAACGAGGGCGTCTACACCCTCTACGAAGGCGTCGGCAACGTCGAATCCATCGACACCGCGATGAAGCTCGGCGCCAACCATCCGATGGGGCCGCTGGAACTGGCCGACTTCATCGGCCTGGATACCTGCCTCTCGGTGATGCATGTGCTCTACGACGGCTTGGCCGACAGCAAGTATCGCCCCTGCCCGCTGCTGGTGAAGTACGTCGAGGCGGGATGGCTCGGCCGCAAGTCGGGCCGCGGCTTCTACGACTACTCCGGAGAGAAGCCGGTGCCGACACGCTGAATATTGAACGCGAAACGCGGCGGCTCCCTGGAGGGGGAAACCTCTCCGGGGAGCCACCGCGCTTTTGTTTCATACCAAGCTGCGAAAGACGGGACTTTTCGCGACTGACCCCTCAATACGGCGCTGAAGAAGCGCCTACTCGGGGTGAGGCTCTTTCAACATATGGATTCCCTCATCCCGAGTATGCCCGCTTGGGCCGTATCGAGGGACAGGCCTCTCCACGTGGAAAAGTCAGTGCACAGACGAACAGCATCACAGCGGGATGTTGCTGTGCTTCTTCCAGGGATTATTCAGCTTCTTGTCACGCAGCATCGCGAGGGATGCGCAGATGCGTCGCCGGGTGCCGTGCGGCATGATCACGTCGTCGATGAACCCGCGCGAAGCCGCCACGAAGGGGTTGGCGAACTTGGTGCGGTACTCTTCGGTGCGCGCCTCCAGCTTTTCCGGGTCCTTGGCTTCCTGGCGAAAGATGATTTCGACCGCGCCCTTCGGCCCCATGACGGCAATTTCGGAGGTGGGCCAGGCGTAATTCACGTCGCCGCGCAGGTGCTTGGAACTCATCACGTCGTAAGCGCCGCCATAGGCCTTGCGGGTGATGACCGTCACCTTCGGCACGGTGGCTTCGGCGAACGCGTAGAGCAGCTTGGCGCCGTGCTTGATGATCCCGCCGAACTCCTGCGAGGTGCCGGGCAGGAAGCCGGGCACATCCACGAAGGTGACGATGGGGATGTTGAAACAGTCGCAGAACCGCACGAAGCGCGCTGCTTTACGGGCCGAATCAATGTCCAGACAGCCCGCCAGGACCATCGGTTGATTCGCCACGATTCCGACAGTGCGGCCTTCCATCCGGGCAAGGCCGATGATGATGTTCTTCGCGTAGTTCGGCTGAACCTCGAAAAAGTCCTTCTCGTCCACGACCTTCTCGATCAGTTCCTTCATGTCGTAGGGCTTGTTCGGAGACGGCGGCACCAGGGTGTCGAGCGACGGCTCTTCGCGGTTCGGGGTGTCGAAGCTAGGCCGCACCGGCGGCTGCTCGCGGTTCGAGGACGGCAGAAAGTCGAAGAACTGCCGGGTCATCTGCAAGGCTTCGACGTCATTTTCGAAGGAAAGGTCGGCGACGCCCGACTTGCTGGTGTGGGTGATCGCGCCGCCGAGTTCTTCGGCGGTGACGGTTTCGTGCGTGACGGTCTTCACCACCTCGGGCCCCGTCACGAACATATAGGAGCTGTCTTCCACCATGAAGATGAAGTCGGTCATCGCCGGGGAATAGACCGCGCCGCCCGCGCAGGGTCCCATGATCAGCGAAAGCTGCGGAACCACGCCGGACGCGTCCACGTTGCGCTGGAACACCTCGGCATAGCCCGCAAGCGAATCCACGCCTTCCTGAATGCGCGCGCCGCCGGAATCGTTCAGCCCGATCACCGGCGCACCGACCTGAATCGCCTTGTCCATGATCTTGCAAATCTTTGCGGCGTGCGATTCCGACAACGATCCGCCGAAGACGGTGAAGTCCTGGCTGAAGACGAACACCAAGCGGCCGTTGATCGTGCCGTGCCCGGTCACGACACCGTCGCTCGGCACGCGCTGATCGGCCATGCCGAAGTCGACGCAGCGGTGCTCGACGAACATGTCCCACTCCTCGAAGGAGTCTTCGTCGAGCAGGAGAGCGAGGCGTTCGCGGGCGCTTAGCTTGCCCTTGGCGTGCTGGTTCTCGATGCGCTGCTGCCCGCCGCCAAGACGCGCGCGCGCCCGCTTCTCCTCAAGTTGCCGGATGATATCCTGCATACCGCCGAAGCCCCCTGCCTGTTATCGCCCCAGATGCTGTTCAGGGAATAGCACGCTGCTGCACTGCGGAAAAGATGTCGCGCGCCCACCGCGGCCGCTTAGGCTCACTCACCGAGCAAGCGCACGAAGCGTTCGACGGCTTTCAGTTCGGCGCGCAGGTGCTCGCGGCGTTTCATCGCTTCGGCTTCTTCGCCCCATTCCTCGAGTTCGAAGGTCGTCTCGATCTCGGCGGCCTCGAAAGCCTCCGCCGCGCCGATCCGGCGCTCCACCAGCGCCAGCCCCAGAACGAGGGAGCCGGTGGCGCGCACCGCCGCCGAAAGCGCCGCGAGAGGCATCGCCTTCAACGCCCGCACGGCGGCCTCCAGCCCCTGAAAGGCTTCGGGCGGCTGTTCCGGCGGAAAAATGCCGGTGGTCACGTTCAGCCGCGCATCGTAGCGCAAGGCCGCCCAGTCCAGCAGCGGCTGCCAGAGCGCATGTTGGCGGACCGTCAACTCCGGAGGGTGCGGCACCCGAAAACACAGAAGCTCCGTTTCCGCGTATCCGCACAGCCCCTTGACGAGATCCGCACGCCGCGCCGTGGCGACGTCCAGCGCCGTGCACGCCAGCGCCGTCAGCGGCATGTCCTGCGGCTGCACCGTCTCGCCCTGCTCCGCCCATTCTTGCGCCACCGCCTCCGCCAGCGGTGCGCTTGGCACCACCAAGGGCTTGCGTTCCGCGGGGGTCTTTACCGGCCGCTCGTCCAGCAGAACCGCGAAGCCGCCCTCAGGGGCCGGGAACGCCGCCGCGGTTTCGTAGAACCGGTCCATCGTCCGTGTCGCCATTGCCTTCACCACCCAGTTGCCGTTCAATCGTGCGCCCCAGCCCCTCCAGGAAGCCGTCAATCCCGCCGCGCTCGCCGGGATCGCTTTCGCTCCCCTCGACCTGCTCCAGGGCAGCCACACAGGGATTTTCGTTCGCCGTGGCCGCTTCCACGATCAGCGCGGCCAAGGTCGCCAGCGGGTTTACCGCCGCGCCGACGGCCAGAGCGCCCGCCCGCGCCGCGCCCAGCGCATCCGGTGCAAAGTGCGGCGCGTGCAGCGGGCCCTCGAGACGCACCGGCACAGCGAGGCTCATCAGGCTGGTCCGCTTGGAATGCGGCACCAACCGAAGGTCGAAGCGCTCGTCGGCGAGGCTGATCGTGCCGTCGCCGCCAAGCGCCGCCGCCTGTGTATCCGCCAGGAGCGCACGGCTCTGCATCACGCCGTCTTCGATATGAAACCGCGCGACCACGCAGTTCAGCCGCAAATCCTCGCCCCGCTCGCGCCAAGGCGCCAGGGCACGGCCGATGTCCGCACTCGCGGCATCGAGCAGGAGATGCTCCAGCCGGCCCTCCTCGCCGGTGATGGAGAGGTTGCCCGACAGGGTTTCGGCCAGCGCGCGCGGCGTTTCGCCCGCGCCACGAAGCTCCGCCCGAAGGTCCATCGCGCCGCTCACGCGCCCACTGACGCCGGTGTCCGAAAGCAGACGGCCGTAATCGATCCCATCGCCTTCCAATCGCAAAGAGATCTCGGCCGGAGACGCCGCCGTATCCGCATCCAGCGACAGGCGGAGCGGCGCGTGGTTCAAGTCCGCCCGCAGCGAGTCCACGATCAGCCGCCCCTGATCCAGCAGAATGCGGCCGTCGACCGAGGCCAGCGTGAACCCGTTGGCGAGACGCAACGCACCGATCCGTGCCTCGACATCCGCATCTATCGCATCCAGCCCCGCGAAGGGAAGCGCGAGGTCGGGAAAAACCTGCCAGTCTTCGTTCGGCGTTTCCGATTCGTCCGCCAGCCCAACCTCCGCCTGCACCGGCTCTTCGCGCCAGAGGCCCGCGATGTCGAGACGCGCGGCGCTCAGGTTGCCGGTGAGTTTCGGCCGTAGACCGCTCAACAGCAGTCTCAGCCTGCCGGAGAGATCGCTCTCGCCAAGGCGCGCCTCCAGCCCTTCGACTTGGAAGCCGTCCTCGATCCGGGTGACCCTGCCGCTCAGCGCATAGCTGCCGGTTGGCGGCATGGCGGCCAGCGGCGGCCGGAATACGTCTAGATCGCCCGTGATCGATACCCGCAAGTCGGGATGCAGCAACCCCGGAATCGCTTCCAAGTGTCCGAAGATCTCGGCGCGCGCGCCCTGGGTCGCAAGACGGAGATCGACCGGATAGCGCATCCCGGTCGCCAGAAGAGTCTCCAGCGAACCGACCTCGCCTTCCAGCGTAAAGGCGGTGGCCGAATAGCTGCCGTCAAGCACCACATCCAGGCGTCCGGTCTCGGTCCTCTGCGCTTCCATGCGCTGAACGAGCACCTCCCGCGGATGCTCGCGCGCAGGATCGGTGTAGGACACGCGGGCGTTCTCGATAATGACGGAATCGATGACCGGCAGTTCCGGCAGGCCCTCGCGTGCCGGGCGCTGTTCGCCGACGCGCGGGCTCAGTTGCCAGTTGCCGTCGCCTTCGGCGTTGCGGGCAAGCCGCAGCACGGGCTCCACCAGCACGAGCCGCTGGACTTCGAGTTCACCGCGCAGCAGCGCCAGCAAGCCGACAGCCACTTCCATATGGCGGACGTGCGCCATTTCACCGGCCGGGGCCCAATCCGCGTTGGCCAGCGATACCTGCTCTACGGTCACCACTGGCGTAAGGCCGAACTGTAGGTCCATTTCGCCGGTGACGGTCAGTTGCCGCCCGGTCGCCTCGGTCACCCGCGCGACGATTTCCTCGCGATAATCCTCAAGGTCCAACGTGACAAGGAAGGCATAGACGGAGACCACCAGCGCCGCGGCCACGGCGATCAAAACGCCTGCAACGAGCCGCAACTTCCTCACGGCGCGCCCTCCCCCAGCTTGACTAGGGCTTCGGGCAGCTCGTCGAAAGTGTCCAGAACGGCGCGTGCGCCCATGGCCCGCAACTCATCGCCGCCGTGGTAGCCCCAATCGACCCCCAGCGCCGTGGTTCGGGCGTTGACCGCCATCTCCATGTCGAACACCGTGTCGCCGATGAAGACGGTTTCCTCCGGTTCCGCGCCAACCTCGGCCATGGCGTCCAGCAACATGCGCGGATGCGGCTTGCCGGGGCCGCCGTCGGCGGTTTGCAAGGTCGCGAAGTGCGGCGCGAGGTCGTGCCGGTCCAGCGTCACCCGCAAGCCCCGGAGATTCTTCCCCGTCGCAATGCCCAGGCAAACCTCTCCCACGTTGAGCGCGGCCACGGCCTCGCGCGCGCCGGGATACAGCGGCTCGCGATAGTCTCCCCGGCTTCGCAGCGCGATGAAGGCCTGACGATAACCCTCGGCCACCCGCTCGACTAGCGCGGCGTTGACCGCGGACGGCAGCAAGCGCGCCACCGCCTCGTCAAGCGACAGCCCGACGATTCGCCGAATCGCCTCGGCCTCGGGCGCATCGAGCGCTTCGGCCTCGAAGGCGCGGCTCATCGCGGCGATGATGCCCGACTGGCTGTCAACCAGCGTGCCATCGACATCGAAGACGACTAGGCGGAAGGGATGGTTCTGGATCATGGTTCCCGCGGGCCGCCCAATCGGCGGCCTCTCGTTCGAGTATCGTCAATGGGCTTGCGGGCCGCGCTCAAAGGCGCGCCGGCGCAGCGCCCTGTTAAAGTCAATTGGGCGTGGGATGAATCCCTTCGCCGTGCCGGGAATCGAAGCCCAGCGTCTCGAAGATTGCGCGCATATGCTCGGGCAACGGCGCGGTCACCCGCAGCGTGGTTTGGTCTTGCGGATGCGGCAGGCCAAGCTCGCGGGCGTGCAGGCAAAGCTGCTCCACCTTGACGCCCGGCGGGAAAGCCTCCTTGCCGCCATATTTGCCGTCGCCCAGGATCGGCGTCCCGAGCGCCGCGAGATGGGCGCGAAGCTGATGCGTGCGGCCGGTGAGCGGGCTCAGCGCCAACCAGGCGACACGGCTCTTCCAGCTTGCGATCGTGCGATAGTCGGTGATCGCCGTGCGGCCATCGGGATCGTGCGCCATCTTTTCCTCGCCGCCGCGCTTCTGCTTGCCAAGCGGCATATCGATGCGTCCGGCGCGCGGGCGCGGCACACCCACGGTCAGCGCCCAATAGACCTTGTCCGCCGTCTTGTCGCGGAACGCCCGCCCCAGCGCGTCGGTGGCGCGGGCGCTGCGGCCGAGCAGCAGCACGCCGCTGGTATCCTTGTCCAGCCGGTGGACGAGGCGCGGCCGCTCCGCCGCGTCGAAGCGCAGCGCGTCCAGCATGGCGTCGAGGTGCCGGGTCAACCGGCTGCCGCCCTGCGTCGCGAGCCCGGCGGGCTTGTCGAGCGCGATCACCCAGTCGTCGCGGAACAGAACCCGCTCTCGAAGGGCCTCCGCCGCCTGCTGATCGGCCTCGGAAAGTGCCGCGCCGCTCTCGTCCGCATCCTCCGCCGAGTCGGCGGGAAGGGGCGGAATGCGGATCGTCTGCCCCGGTTCCACGCGCTGCTGCGGCTTCGTGCGCTTGCCGTCCACCCGGATCTGTCCGGTGCGCGCCAGCTTCGCCAGACGGCCGAAGGTCAGGCCCGGATAGTGCCGTTTGAACCAGCGGTCCAGACGCACCTCGCCCTCGTCCGGGCTCACCGTCCGGTTCTCAACGCCTTGCGGCCCGGCTTTTTCTTGCGGCTCGGCTGTCACGCGCCGGCTCCTTGAACGATACTCATAACCTTGCGTGGTAGCAGACTGCGCGCGCCGCGCAAAGCCCGCACACCAAGCGCGGCGGTTGACCGTGCTATGTCATGGCCAAATGTAAGCTGCACAATATGTATGACGCGCCAACCCGCATTTCACGAGCGAGCCGCCGATGAGCGACCTTCTGACGAAAAATCCTTGCATCGACGTGTGCAAATTCGATTCCAACAACCTCTGCCTGGGCTGCGGGCGCACGAAGCACGAAAAGAAGACCTGGAAAAAGCTCGACGATCACGAGAAGCACGCGATCTGGCAACGCATCCTCGAAACCCATACGCCGAAAAAGAAGAAGGCGGCGAAAAAGCTGAAGAAGAAACGCAAGAAAGCCGAAACCCAGGCGGCCGCGCTGCCGGACCCCGGCGCCGAGTGAACCGCAAGCATCCAGAGAAAGCGTGACCGCGAGCCGCTCTATTGGCTAGACTTGCTGCAAAGCACAATTTTACGGGGGTATCCAAGGGACCGTGTTCGACAAGATCCTGATTGCCAATCGCGGCGAGATCGCCTGCCGCGTCATCCGCACCTGCCGCCGGCTGGGTATCAAGACGGTCGCCGTCTATTCCGAAGCCGACGCCACCGCACTTCACGTCGAGATGGCCGACGAGGCGGTTTTCGTCGGCCCGCCGCCTTCCGCGCAGAGCTATCTGCTGATCGAGCGGATCGTCGAGGCCTGCAAGGCCACCGGCGCGCAGGCGGTGCATCCCGGCTACGGCTTCCTCTCCGAGAACACGCAGTTCGCGCAGGCGCTGGCCGACGCCGGGATCGTCTTTATCGGCCCGCCCGCTGGCGCGATTGCGGCGATGGGCGACAAGATCACCTCGAAGAAGCTCGCCAAGGAGGCCGGTGTTTCCACCGTGCCGGGGCACATGGGGCTGATCGAGGACGCCGAGGAAGCCGTCGGGCTGGCCCGCGACATCGGCTATCCGGTGATGATCAAGGCCACGGCGGGCGGCGGCGGCAAGGGAATGCGCGTCGCCCACGACGATCAGGAGATGCGCGACGGCTTCCGCGCGGCGCGCAGCGAGGCGAAGTCGAGCTTCGCCGACGACCGTGTTTTCATCGAGAAGTTCATTGAGGAACCGCGCCACATCGAGATCCAGGTGTTGGCCGATACCCACGGCAACGTGATCCACCTGGGCGAGCGCGAATGCTCGATCCAGCGCCGCCATCAGAAGGTCATTGAGGAAGCCCCGTCGCCGGTGATGGACCCGGAAACCCGCTCGCGTATGGGCGAGCAGGCAAAGGCGCTGGCCCGCGCCGTCGACTACTGCTCCGCCGGAACGGTCGAGTTCATCATGGACCGGGACAAGAGCTTCTTCTTTCTGGAGATGAACACCCGCTTGCAGGTCGAGCATCCCGTGACCGAACTGGTCACCGGCCTGGACCTCGTGGAACAGATGATCCGCGTGGCGGCGGGCGAGGAGCTGCCGCTGACGCAGTCGGATGTCGCGCTCGACGGCTGGGCGCTGGAGGCCCGCGTCTACGCCGAGGACCCTTTGCGTGGATTCCTGCCCTCGATTGGACGGCTGAGTTATTATCGCGAGCCGGAAGCGCTGGACGATGTGCGCGTCGACAGCGGCGTGGTGGAGGGCTCCGAGATCACGATGTACTACGACCCGATGATCGCCAAGCTCTGCTCCTGGGGCCGCAACCGCGAGGACGCGCTGGAGACGATGCAGGCGGCGCTGGACAGCTATTATGTGCGCGGCATCAACCACAACATGGCCTTTCTGGCCGATGTTATGGGGACGCCCCGCTTCCGCGACGGCCGCCTCTCCACCAACTTCATTCCCGAAGAATACCCGGACGGATTCCAGGGCGCGCAGATGGACGAGGCGGTCCGCGCGACCCTGCTGGTGGTGAGCGCGGTGCTGCAGCGCGCCACCGCCGACCGCGAAGCCCGCATTGCCGGACAGGTGGAAGGGCATGAAAAGGGCGTGGGCAACGATTGGGTTGTCCTGATGGAGGATGAGCATGTTCCCGTCCACGTCACCCGGAGCGACGAGGCGATCTGGCGCGTGGCGCTGAGCGAGGGCGAGGTTCAGGTGCAAAGCAGTTGGAAGCCCGGCGAGCCGCTGTTCCACGGCCGGATTTCGGGCCGCAATGTCATCGTGCAGGTGGACCGTCGAGGCGCGCGCTGGCTCTTGACCCACGGCGGCACGTCGCGGCAACTGCTCGTGCTGCGCCCGCACGCGGCGAAGCTGGCGGCGCTGATGCCGAAAAAACAGCCTCCCGACCTCTCCAAATACCTGCTCTCCCCGATGCCCGGCCTGCTGGTGCAGTTGCTGGTGGAGGAAGGGATGCCGGTGAAGGCGGGCGAGGAGTTGGCGATTGTCGAGGCGATGAAAATGGAAAACGTCCTGCGCGCCGAACAGGACGGCAAAGTCGTAAAGCTCCACGCCGAACCCGGCTCCAATCTCGCCGTGGATCAAGCGATCCTGGAGTTCGAGTAGGGAAGTTATCGGGACTCTCGGCGGCCTGTGGCGGAGGGCTCCCGGATTACGCTGGCCGCTCCATCCGGGCTACGCCCTCAGTTCACCTCACCCCGAGTAGGCCCGCTTGGGCCGTATCGAGGGGCGCGGGCCAGCGGCACATCCTCGGATAAGAGGGGGGCGTCCCTCGATACGGCGCGCAAGACGCGCCTACTCGGGATGAGGTCTCGGTGTCGCAGGTTGGAGTACGCACTTCGCGAACCCCGACCTGCACGGGTCAACCGTTCAACCTCTACTTGAACGCGCGGGCGATGGCGGCGCGGGCTTTTTCGGTGCCGTCGAAGGTGGTGGGCGTGGTGGCGCTGTAGGTGCCGCCCTGATCGAACCAGCGATCCAGAAGCCCAGGATTGTTGCGGATCAGCTCCTGCCCGGCTTCCAGGTAGGTCATGTCCCCGTTGATGACGTAGTCGCCGAGCATGTTCTGCTCGTCCAGCGTGAAGGTGTAGTTCTCCAGGATCTGGCCGACGTTCGGGCACTTCCAGGCGTAGCCCTGACGCACGACGGTGTAGACCGTGGCTCCGCCCATGTTCGGGCCGAAGTAGTCCTCGCCGCCTTCAAGATACTCCATATCGATGTTCAGGTTCATCGGGTGCGGCTCCCAGCCGAGGAAGACGATCCAACCCTCGTTGCGCACTTCGCGACGCACCTGCGTCAGCATCCCGGCTTCGGAGGATTCCACAATGCTCCAGTCGCCAAGGCCGTAGGCGTCGTCGTCCATCATCGCGATGATCGTCTCGTTGCCGTCGTTTCCGGCCTCGATCCCGTAGATGTCGCCGTTGAAGCGGTCCTTGTGGCCGTCGAGGTCGCTGAAGTGGGTGACGCCCGCCTCATGGACATAGCGCGGCACCGCGAGCGTATACTTCGCACCCTCCAGATTCTTCGACACGATGTCGATGGTCCCGCGCTTGAAGTAGGGCTCCACCATCGTGTGCATCGTCGGCAGCCAGAGGCCGAGGAAAACGTCGCGCTGCTCGCGTTCCAGGCTGTTGAACATGATCGGAACCGAGGCGGTGACGTTCTCCGTTTCATAGCCTAGCTGTTCAAGCAGCCACGCCAGCGTCTCGGTCTTGGCGGTCACGCCGGTCCAGTTGACCTGCTGCAAGTTCACGCTCCGGCACGCCTCCGGGTCCCCGGCGGCTTCCGCCGTGGCCGTCGTGGCGGCTCCGGCGCCAACCGCGGTGATCGTGAACGCTCCGGCCATAAGCCAATTCCTGAAGGCCATACCCGTACTCCTCCTGACGTTTCTCGTTCGATGCATGGATGCATCGGCTCCCTGTTCGCTTCTTCGAGCGTGATCGAGGCACGATGATCGCACGCTCGCGATGCGAGCGCCACGCGGCTCTTCAAGAGCCCGTCGTTGCCGACTGGGCATCATGCTACTTTTTATTGATTGACCATTCAATATAAAATCCCTAGGCCTGGATACCGAAGGGCGGAGAGCAGAAAGGACGCGCGCGCCATGCCGAAGGTGGGAATGGAGCCGATCCGCAAGCGGCAACTGATCCTGGCGACGGTGGAGGCGATCCACGCGGTCGGGTTCAACCGCACGACGGTCAATCAGGTCGCTCGCCGGGCCGGGATCTCGCCGGGGCTGGTCGCGCACTACTTCCGCGACAAGCCGGGCCTGCTCGCGGCGACGATGCGCCATCTGGCGGAGGAGTTGCGCGAGGAGCTGGCGCGGCGGCTGGCGGCGGCGCGGACGCCGGAGGAGCGGCTGCGCGCGGTGCTCGACGCGAATTTCTCGGACCGCAGCTTCTCCCCCGCCAAGGTCTCCGCCTGGGTCGCCTTCTGGGGACAGGCGCACGGCGATCCGCAACTCACCCGGATGCAGCGGGTGCTGCGGCAGCGGCTGAAAAGCAACCTCGCCTATCCGCTGCGCGCGCTTGTCGGCCACGAAGACGCGCGCCGCATCGCAACCGGCCTTTCGGTCTTCATTGACGGGCTGTCGCTGCGCTCGGCCCTGGGCGGCGAGGCCGAACTGGATCGCCAATCGGCAAGGGCGATGGCGCAGGACTACCTGGACAAGCAACTGGCGCAGACGCCGCGCGTTCAAAGGGAGCACCACAGCGATGTCGAAACGGCCTGAACCCCTCTACATCGACGGCGACTACATCGACGCCCTCTCTGGCCAGAGCTTCGAGACCATCGACCCGGCGACGGGCGAGGTCATCTGCTCCATTCAGCAAGCCGGAGAAGAGGACGTCGACCGGGCGGTTGCCTCCGCCGAGCGGGGATTTGGCGTCTGGTCCGCGATGAGCGGCGTGACACGCGGCCGCATCCTGCTCCGCGCGGCCGCGCTTCTGCGGGAAAACCGGCGGGAGTTGGCGGAGCTGGAGACCCTGGATGCGGGCAAGCCGATTTCGGAAACGCCGGAAGCCGATGTGGACTCCGCCGCCGACTGCCTGGAGTACTTCGGCGGCCTCGCCGCCAAGCTGGGCGGAGATTATGCCGAGGTCGAGGACGCGTTCTTCTACACCCGCCGCGAGCCCCTGGGCGTCTGCGCGGGAATCGGCGCGTGGAACTACCCGCTCCAGATCGCTTGCTGGAAGGCCGCCCCGGCGCTGGCCTGCGGCAACGCCATGGTGTTCAA
>SKZV01000029.1 GCA_007127165.1 Rhodovibrio sp.
GCGCCGGTCTCGCCGATCTCCGCCTGCACCGATTCCACGATGGTGAGATCCATGTCGGTAGCGGTCAGCCCCAGCCGCCCGTCGCGCGCCTCCAGCAGGACGTTGGCCAGAATCGGAATCGTGTTGCGGCGTTCAACCACACTTTGCACATGGCCCAGCGACTTCATCAGCGCCGCGCGTTCGATGGTCAGCTTCATCGGTCCCCGTCTTTTAACGGTGTTTCTAAAGACAATCCGCCTTGGCCCTCTCGAGCCGCCGCGAATCGCGGCAGCGGACTATAGCACAGGCGCGCGCGCGAGCCATAGCACAGGCGCGGGCAAGCCCTACCGTGCGGCAAGGCGGATCGAGGGGCGGCCTCAGCCCTCCAGCATCCGCCGCAGCAGGTCGACGTCCTCGGCGAAGGTGGCGTCGGTGGAGCGAAGCTCGTCGACCTTCTTCACCGCATGCATGACGGTGGTGTGGTCGCGCCCGCCGAATTTACGGCCGATCTCCGGCAGCGAGCGCGAGGTCAACTGCTTCGAGAGGTACATCGCGACTTGGCGGGGGCGGGCGACCGCGCGGGCGCGGCGGGCGGAACTCATGTCCGAGACGCGGACGTTGTAGTGCTGAGCGACCTTCTTCTGGATGTCCTCGATGGTCACCCGCCGATCGTTGGCGCGCAGCACATCGTGCAGCACCTCCTGCGTGCCTTCCAGCGTGACCTCCCGCCCCACCAAGGTGGCGTGCGCAGCGATCCGGTTCAGCGCGCCTTCCAACTCCCGCACGTTCGAGGAGATCTTATAGGCGAGGAACTCCATCACCTTGAGCGGGATCGCCGTCCCCATCTCCTCGGCCTTGGCTTGCAGGATCGACAGGCGCAACTCGTAGGTCGTGGGATGGATGTCGGCGACAAGCCCCCAACCCAGGCGCGAGCGCATCCGCTCCTCCACGCCTTCCAGGTCGGAGGGGCTCTTGTCGGCGGAGATCACGACCTGCCGATTGTCGTCGACCAGCGCATTGAAGGTGTGGAAGAACTCTTCTTGAGTCGCCTCCCGGCCGCCGATGAACTGCACGTCGTCGATCATCAGCACATCGACCGAGCGGAACTGCTCCTTGAAGGCCATCGTGCTCTTGGTCCGAAGCGCGCGCACGAACTGGTACATGAACTTTTCGGCAGAGAGATAGATAATCTTCTTTCGGGGCGAGCGGCTGTGCAGATGCCAGGCAATGGCGTGCATCAGGTGGGTCTTGCCGAGCCCGACTCCGCCGTAGAGGAACAGCGGATTGAACGGTGTCGTCGCCGCCTCTGCCAGCCTCCGCGCGGCGGCATAGGCCAGTTCGTTCGGCTTTCCCACCACGAAGTTTTCGAAGGTGAAGCGCGGGTCGAGCGGCGCGGAGAGGTCGTTGAACGTGCTGTCCCGGCTTTCGTAAAGCCCCGAGTCGCTGGCCGTAACCTCTACCTCCGGCTGCGGCTGCGGCTGCGGCTGCGGCTGCGGCTGAGCAGGCGCGGCAGGGGATTGCGCAGGCTGCGACTCGGCGGAATCGCTGTCCACCCTTGCCGCAGTGCCGCCCGAACCGTTCACCGTCCCCGCAAGTGCGGTGTCGTTCGCGGGCGCTTCGCGTGGCGCCTGGACGATGATCTCGACTCCGGTCAGCGACTGCTGCTCGCTTTTCCAAAGCGCGCGGATTCGATCCGCGTAGTTGCTCGACACCCAGTCCCGCATGAAGCGCGTCGGCACCGACATGCGCACGACGTCCTCGCGCATGCCCACCAGCGTCAACGGCTTGAGCCAGGAGCGGAAAGCGGCCTCCCCCACCTCGCTGCGCAAACGCCCGCGCACACGCGCCCACTGCTCCTCGACGGCACTTTCCGATTCGCGACCCGCCATTCCGCTACCCCCCAACGGGCGTTCCTGGCTCGAGATCCGCCCTCCCGGACCTCCACGGTTCGAATCGCCGGACCCCTGGCCCCCGCCGGACTCGATCCGTCCCGACTGAGAGAAGCCATTGTCCGTGCCAAACCGCGCCATCTACGCCTCCTTGCTTTGGACACACGGCAACGGTCCGCGCAGCGGCACCGTTGATCCCTGCACATTGTCCTAAATCTATCAAAGCTTCGTTACCAAGTCGTTACTTCGATCTTTGAAAAATTCGCGGTGGAATACACTTACAGAACGCAAATATCTTTGCGTTGCTCCAGCATAGGAACACGAATTTTTTCTGCTCCTACCCCGAATACATCGGAATCTTGTTTATATTTATCTGCACATGACTGGGAGAGATGACTCTCCGAAAGCGGCCCGTAACTTACCCGTCATCTCTTTGAAAGACAATGGGACCGTTTGGCGAACGCCCTCCACACTTTCGTATCGAACATTCGAATAAGGTGCGGAAAACTCCAGACAAAAACGGTAAAAGGCCCGCTTTACCCCAAAAGAGGTACAGCGGGCCCTCGTGGCTCTAGCCGTAGTCTATTCAAACGTTTAGCCGAGTGCGTTCACCCGCTTCGCCAAGCGGGAAATTTTCCGCGAGGCGGTGTTGCGGTGGATAATGCCCTTGTTCACGCCGCGCCGCAACTCCGGCTCTGCCGCTTTGAGGGCTTCGCTCGCGCTCTCGCGTTCGCCGCGCGCCAGCGCCGTTTCAACGCTCTTCACAAAGGTGCGAATGCGGCTCTTGCGCGCGTGGTTGACCTCGAAGGCGCGCGCGTTACGGCGAATGCGCTTCTCGGCGGACTTATGGTGCGCCATGTGTTACTCGTTCCAGCGTTTGTATGGGATCAACTGTGAGGCCGGGTTATAGCCATCTCGTTCCGCAGCGTCAAGCCGCGATTGCCCGCCCGCCGCCGCCTTTTTAGCGGCGCGGGCGGGCAACAGGCTCAGCGGTGGCTCCACTGCGGCTTGCGCTTCGCGGCGAAGGCTTCCATCCCTTCCTTGCGATCGTCTGTCGCGAAGGTGGCGTGGAAGACTCGGCGTTCGAACTTGATTCCCTCCGTTAACGTAGCCTCGAAGGCGCGGTTGACCGACTCCTTGCAGGTCTCGGCAATCGGCAAGGACATGCCCGCAATGGTTTCCGCCGTCTTGATCGCATCGTCGAGAAGCTGACCGGCGGGAACGACGCGCGCCACCAGCCCGGCGCGTTCGGCCTCTTCCGCATCCATCATGCGGCCGGTGAGGCAGAGTTCCATAGCCTTCGCCTTGCCGACGGCGCGGGTCAGGCGCTGGGTGCCGCCGGCGCCGGGAATCGTGCCCAGCTTGATCTCCGGCTGGCCGAACTTCGCCGTGTCGGAAGCGATGATAATGTCGCACATCATCGCAACCTCGCAGCCGCCGCCCAGCGCGAAGCCCGAAACCGCCGCAATCGTCGGAGTGCGGGCCTTGGCCAGCGCTTCCCAGGTACCGGTAATGAAATCCTCCGCCTGCACCTCGGCGAAGTCCTTGTCCTTCATCTCCTTGATGTCGGCTCCGGCGGCGAAGGCTTTTTCGCTGCCGGTGACGACGATGCAGCCGATATCGCGGTCGGCGTCGAAGTTTCTGACCGCCGTACCAAGCTCGTCGATCAGCCGGGTGTTCAGCGCATTCAGCGCGTCCGGGCGGTCCAGCGTGATGATGGCGACGCGCCCGCGCGTCTCGGTCTTGATGGTTTGGTAGGTCATTCCTCGCCTCTCCCTAATTCATGTGGGGGTTGCATCGAATCCATATGGTTTGACGGCGCATCCTGCGCGGAGCCTAGCGGTATCCTGCATTGGCCCAGTGGACCTTGCCCAGTGGGCATTGGGTCAATGGATATTGGGCCAGCGGACCCGCCGGGCCGGCTATTGCGGTTGCAGGGTATAGCGAACCGTCAGATCGCCGTCCCGCCCCAGGAAGTCGAGGCTCAACGCCTCGCCCTCGCGCAGGTAAAGATCGCGTCCGGCTGCTTCCCAGCCAAGCTGCGGCAGGGTTTCCCGGTAAAACCCGCGCACCCTGGCCTCATCGAGCGGGCCGTGGGCGTAGCCGGTCACGATCCGCCCTTCCGGCTTGTCGAAGGACACCCCGGCATCGGCAACCTCGGCCAGCCCGCCCATCAGCGGCAAATCCTCGATCCCGGCCACGAAATACGACTCGCCCCCGCCCGCGAGGACCGCCGCCGGGACCACCGCCATCGAGGCCGCGCTCAGCAACGCCATCAGCGTGATTGCGCGGAGCGCGGGCAGCGTGATCGCGCTAAGCGCGGGTAGCTTCGGAAACCGGCGAAGCGTTTTGCACTGCATCATGACCCTTCCATCTAGCCTATCGTTGAAGGCGCGGACAATAGAAAGTGGACCGGCCGGACTGCACGATCCGCTTTATCGCTGGGTCGGAGCCGCCCTCCGCCCCAGGTCCGTCTTCGGCTCCCGCCCCGCACTCGCAATCCGGGCACGGCCTGCCTTCGCGGTCGTAAACCGCCCAGGCGTGCTGGAAATAGCCAAGCGCGCCCGAGGACTGCCGGTAATCGCGCAGCGAGGACCCCCCGGCGGCGATCGCGCGGGTCAGAACGGCGCGCACCGCCGCCGCCAGCGCCTCCGCCCGCTTGCCCTGCACCGTATAGGCTAGGCGGCGCGGCGACAGCCGGGCGTGGAACAGCGCCTCGCAGACGTAGATATTCCCCAGCCCGGCCACGGTCTTCTGGTCCAACAGCGCCGCCTTGACCGGGCTGCGCCGCCCGGCCAGCCGCCGCGCCAGCTCGGGACCGTTGAAGGCGTTGCCCAGCGGCTCCGGCCCCAAGTCCTTCAGCAGCCAGTGCCCCTCCAGCGCCGTCTCCGCCACCAGATCCATCATGCCGAAGCGTCGTGCGTCGTTAAACCGCACCTGCGGCCCCGACTCCGGGATCAGCACGATATGGTCATGCATGGCCGGGGGTTCGGCGGGATCGACGGAAACGGTCATCCGGCCCGACATACCCAGATGAATTACCAGCACCTGACCGTCGTCGAGATGCGCCAGAATGTATTTCGCCCGCCGCCGCAAGGCCAGCACGCGCCGTCCCTCCAGCCGCGCCGCGAAATTCTCGGGCAGCGGCCAGCGTAGATCCGGCCGGCGCTGGATCACCCGGGTTAGGCGCTGGCCTTCCAGCACCGGGCGCAGGCCGCGGCAAACCGTTTCGACTTCGGGCAGTTCGGGCATGGATAAGGTCCATCGGTGTCGGCGGCCGCTACACTAACGCGCCCGGCCCGTTGGCGCCATGGGGGCGGCGCCATGGGCCTTACACGAAACCCTTAACCGGGTATAGCGCGAAAGCCCCGCTCGCTGTATGGTCCCGGCCATGGCAGAGGGGACACGACAGGACAGGCGTTTCGCGGAGGACGGCGTGGCCTCCTTCGGTGAGCGCGAGGTGCCGGAGGACGAGAAGGCCGGGCTGGTTCGCGGCGTCTTCTCTTCCGTCGCGAAGAACTACGACCTGATGAACGACCTGATGTCGGCGGGCGTGCATCGGCTGTGGAAGGACCAGATGGTCTCGTGGCTGCATCCGCGCGCCGGAAGCCGGGTGCTCGACGTCGCGGGCGGCACCGGGGATATCGCCTTTCGGATGCTGGAGCGGATGGACGGGCGCGGCGAGGTCGTCGTCTGCGATATCACCGAGGACATGCTGCGCGTCGGCCGCGACCGCGCCATCGACAAGGGGCGGCTGCACGGCGTCGCCTGGGTCTGCGGCGACGCCGAGACGCTGCCGGTGAAGAGCCGCTCCATGGACGCCTACACCATCGCCTTCGGGCTACGCAACGTGACCCACATCGAACGGGCGCTGGCGGAGGCGCATCGCGTTCTGCGGCCGGGTGGGCGTTTCCTCTGCCTGGAGTTCTCGCAGGTGGTCATCCCGGCGCTGAGCGAGCTTTACGACCTCTATTCATACTCGGTCCTGCCGCGCCTGGGCGAACTGGTGGCCGACGACCGGGAGAGCTATCAGTACCTTGTCGAATCAATCCGCCGTTTTCCACCTCAAGACGAGCTTGCGAGCATGATGGAGGCGGCCGGTTTCGAGAAGGTCACCTACCGTAACCTCTCCGCCGGCATCGCCGCGATCCACTCCGGCTGGCGGCTCTAGCCATGACGAACGGTCGCTGAACCCATGTTGCGCACGGTTCGCTCGTTCTGGCGGCTCACGGTGATCGCGCGGACGCTGGCGCGTCACGATGCGTTGGCGGCGCTGGAGGTCACGGGGATCGCCAAGCCGCTGGTGCACGGGGCGCGCTTCGTCTCACGCCGCCGCGTGCAGGGACGGCCGGGCGAAAAACTTGCCCGGGCGCTGACCGATCTCGGCCCTTCGTTCATCAAGCTGGGACAGTTCATGTCCACCCGCGCCGATCTCGTCGGCGAGGAGGTGGCGACCGATCTGGCGGAGTTGCAGGATCATCTGCCGCCGTTTCCCAGCGAAGAAGCGCGGGAGATCATTGAGAAAGATCTGGGCGCCACGCTCGAAACCCTGTTCGAGAGCTTCGACGAGACGCCGCGCTCCGCCGCCTCGATCGCTCAGGTGCACATGGCGGTCACGAGCGATGGCCGTCCGGTTGCAGTCAAGGTTCTGCGGCCCGGAATCGAACGCGCCTTCGAAGGCGACATGGCGCTGTTCTACTGGCTTGCCGGGCTGGCGGAGCGCACGCAGCCGTGGCTGCGCCGCCTGAAGCCGGTGGCGCTGGTGCGGTTGTTCGAAGAGCAGGTCCGCATCGAGATGGACCTTGCGGTGGAGGCCGCCGCGGCCGACGAACTGGCGCAGAATTTCGCGGACGACCCGACCTACAACGTGCCCGCGATCGACTGGACGCGGACCTCGATGCGCATCCTGACGGCGCAGCGGATCTCCGGCACGCCCATCGACGACCGCGCGGCCCTCATCGCCGCCGGGCACGATCTGGAGGCGATCCTGGACAAAGCCGCCGCGATCTTCTTCAAGCAGGTGTTCCGCGACGGCTTCTTTCACGGCGACCAGCATCCCGGCAACATGTTCATCGACGAGAACGGCAACATCGTCGCCGTCGACTTCGGCATCATGGGACGCCTGGACCGCGACACCCGCATTTTCCTGGCGGACATGCTAATCTCCCTGCTGGACCGCGATTACCGCCAGCTTGCGGAGGTGTTCGTGGAGGCGGGCTACCTGCCGCGGCCCACCGCGGAGGGAACGCACGCCCTGCCCGTCTTCGCTCAGGCGCTGCGATCGGTCTGCGAGCCGATTTTCGGGCAGCCGCTGGAGCATATCTCGCTCGCCCGGCTGCTGGCGCAGCTCTTCAAACTCAGCGAATCGTTTCAGATGGAGGTTCAGCCGCAACTTCTGCTGCTCCAGAAGAACA
>SKZV01000283.1 GCA_007127165.1 Rhodovibrio sp.
CTCCGCCGAGGTCGCATAGGCAACGCCGGTCATGATCGCGGAGATCGCGCCGCACATCGCCCGGCCCTCGTCGCTGTCGTAGGACAGCCCTTCGGCCATCAAGAGCCCGCCCAGGTTGGCATAGCCCAGACCCAGCGTGCGGAACTCATAGGACAGCCGCGCAATCGCCTCGGAGGGGAACTGCGCCATCATGACGGCGATTTCCAGCGTGACGGTCCACAGCCGCGTCGCATGCTCGAAGCCCGCGACATCGAAACGGCCGTCGGCGTCGCGGAAGGTCATGAGGTTCATCGACGCCAGATTGCACGCCGTGTCGTCGAGGAACATGTACTCCGAACAGGGGTTCGAGGCGTTGATGCGCCCCGACGCCGGGCAGGTGTGCCACGCGTTGATCGTGGAGTCGTACTGAATGCCCGGATCGGCGCAGGCCCAGGCGGAATAACCCACCTTCTCCCAAAGCTCCCGCGCGTTGACGGTCTCGGAAACCTTGCCGTCGGTGCGGCGGATCAGCGACCATTCGCCGTCGTTCTCGACCGCTTTCAGGAAGTCGTCGGTGACGCGGATCGAGTTGTTCGAGTTCTGGCCGGAGACCGTCAGATAGGCCTCGCTGTCCCAGTCGGTGTCGTAGGTCTGGAACGCGATCTCGGTGAAGCCCTGCCGCGCGAACTGGATCACCCGCTGGATGTAATTGGCGGGGACCTCGGCAGCCTGTGCGGTGCGGATGGCGGTCTTGAGCGCGGGGTTCTGCTTGGGATCGAAGGCGGCGTCGCCCTGTTCACTGTCGCGGGCGGCGTTGCAGGCGTCCATCACCGCCGTCATGTGCTTGCGCACCGTCTTGGAGCCGGTGACCAGCGCGGCGACCTTCTGCTCCTCGCGCACCTTCCAGTCGATGTAACCCTCGATGTCCGGGTGGTCGATATCGACCGTGACCATCTTCGCCGCGCGGCGCGTCGTGCCGCCCGACTTGATCGCGCCCGCCGCGCGGTCGCCGATCTTTAGGAACGACATCAGGCCGGAGGAGCGCCCGCCGCCCGCGAGCGACTCGCCCTCGCCACGCAGCCGGGAGAAGTTGGTGCCGGTGCCGGAGCCGTACTTGAACAGCCGCGCCTCGCGCACCCAGAGGTCCATGATGCCGTTCTCGTTCACCAGATCGTCGTCGACCGACTGGATGAAGCAGGCGTGCGGCTGCGGGCGCTCGTAGGCGCTGGTGGAGCGGGCGACCGCGCCGGTCTTGTGGTCGACGAAATAATGGCCCTGACTCGGCCCGTCGATTCCATAGGCCCAATGCAACCCAGTGTTGAACCACTGCGGCGAGTTCGGTGCGCCCATCTGCGCGGCCAGCATATAGCGCATCTCGTCGAAATAGGCGCGGGCGTCCTCCTCGCCATCGAAGTAGCCGCCCTTCCAGCCCCAGTAGGTCCAGGTTCCGGCCAGCCGGTCGAAGACCTGCTTGGCGCTGGTCTCGCCGATGTAGCGCTCATCCTTCGGCAGCTTCGCCAGCGCCGACTCGTCGGGAACCGAGCGCCACAGCCACGAGGGAACCTCGTTCTCCTCGACGCGCTTCAGGACGGCGGCGACGCCACGCTTGCGGAAATATTTCTGCGCCAGAATGTCGCTCGCAACCTGGCTCCAGTCCGCCGGGACCTCGATGCGCTCCTGCTGAAACACCACCGAACCATCGGGATTTCGGATCTCGCTAGAGGTGAATCGGAATGGAATGACCTCGTAGACATCGCCTCCGGCCTCGGTGAATCGCCGCTCGATACGCATTTCTTTTCCCCTACGGATTTTCGACTTCGCTACGCGAGAACTGGGTGATTTTTACTCAAATGGAGACTATTACTAGTACGTCCTGTCTCCTTAGCCACAAGATATTGCATCTACAGTGCCCGGCTTGGCAAGGCCTGTCTGTCCTTGCCGCTCGAGATTTTGGTAGTAGGACATTAAGGCCACACCACATCAAGCGTGTTCCGCCTGTGGATTGCGGGGAAGACGCGTATATCGCGGCACCGCCGGTGGATAGTCCGGTGGATGGATATGTGTAAGCGCTACGGAAAGTTAAACGGAAGGGGTTTTGGGTGAGGAGGTTAGGCGACTGGTCACTCCAACCGCCGCTGCTGCTGCGCGATCTCGATCATCGTTTCGATGCGCACGAGTCGGCGTTCGTGGTCGCGGGTCGCCTGTTCGATCTGCTTGACCCCCTCGGCGAGTCGCTCGACGCGATCTTGCAGCAGGATGGCTTGGCGGACGCCCTCGCGCAGGTCTCGCCAGGCGCTCACGCTGCGTCGTCCTTCGGCTCGAAGAGGGGGAAGGGCCAAGCCTCACCGCTCTCGCGCTGCGCCGCCCGCGCGGCCTCGCGGTCCTCGGCCAGACGCGCCTGAAAGTTGTCGAGGCGTTCCAGCGCCTCGTCCACCATGGCTTCCGTGCGCTTGTTCGCTTCCAGCAGTTCCTCGGCCAGCAGGCGCACCTCTTCCTCCGGCGTTTCGGGGTCGTAGGCGGCGACGGCGCGTCGGATCAACTCGCTTTGCGACAGCTTGAGGGAAGCCGCCCGCGCCTGAATCGCGGCCTTGTCCTCCGGGGAGATCAGCAGGTTCATGCGTTGGGTTTTCATCGCAGGCGTCCGCGTTGGTGGGTTATATGTATGAGTATGTGTCGGTGTGTGTGAATGTCAAGTGCCGGTGGCTAGTCGGAGAGGGTGGACCCCTCTTCGACGCCCCCGCCAACCCAACGCCACAAACCGCAATCCCCCTTTCCCTCTGGCTTCCATACCGGCCCTTGCGGTAAAGACGGCGGTCATGGCGCTGTTTCGGTCTCTGGCAACGGTGGGCGGGTTTACCGGGCTCTCGCGGGTCCTGGGGTTTCTGCGCGACATCCTGATCGCGGCGGTCCTGGGGACCGGGCCGGTGGCGGATGCGTTCTTCGTGGCGTTTCGCCTGCCGAATCTGTTCCGGCGGCTCTTCGCGGAGGGGGCGCTGAACGCCGCCTTCGTGCCGCTCTTCGCCCGGCGGATCGAGGAGGAGGGGCTGGCGGCGGCCAAGCGCTTTGCCGAGGAGGTGCTGGCGGTCCTGCTCTCCGCGATGCTGGTGCTTTGTGTGATCGCCATTGCGGCGATGCCCTGGCTGATGCACGTCCTCGCGCCGGGCTTCGCCGCCGATCCGGAGAAGTTCGATCAGGCGGTGCAGCTTGCCCGCATCGCCTTTCCCTACATCCTGTTCATGGCGCTGGTGGCGCTCTACGGCGGGGTGCTGAACTCGCTCTACCGCTTTACCGCTTTCGCCGCCGCGCCGGTGGTGCTGAACCTCTTCTTCATCGCGGCGCTGGTGGCGGTCGTCCCCTTAATCGGCGAGGCGGGGCTGGTGCTGGCCTGGACCGTGGCGGCGGCGGGGCTGGGGCAGTTGCTCTGGCTGGTCTGGGCGGCCAAGCGCGCGGGGGTGAGCCTGAGGCTCCATCTTCCGCGCCTGACGCCGGGGGTGAAGCGCACGCTGCGGCTCATGGGGCCGGGCGCGCTCTCGGCGGGGGCGTTGCAGTTCAACATCGTGATCGGCACGATCATCGCCTCCTTGCAAGCCGGGGCGGTGAGCTACCTCTACTACGCCGACCGGGTGTATCAGTTGCCGCTCGCGCTGATCGGCATTGCGCTGGGGATCGTGCTGCTGCCCGACCTCTCCCGCAAGGTGCGCGCCAAGCAGCATGACGCGGCGGTGGCGAGCCTGAATCGCGGGCTGGAAGTCGGGATGCTCTTCACGCTCCCGGCGGCGGCGGCGCTGGTGGTCATTGCCTGGCCGATTATCTCGGTGCTGTTCGAGCGCGGGGCCTTCGACGCCACGGCGGCGCAGGCGACGGCGCTGGCGCTCGCCGCCTTCTCGCTGGGGCTTCCGGCCTATGTCGGCGTGAAGATCATGCAGCCCGCGTTCTTCGCCCGCGAGGACACCGTGAGCCCGCTCAAGGCCGCCGCCACCGACGTGGCGGTGAGCGTGATGCTGGCGGTGACGCTGTTCTTCTTCATCGGCTATGTCGGGATTGCGCTGGCGACGGCGGCGGCGGCCTGGGTGAACGTGGGGCTGCTGGCGCTCTGGCTTCGGCGTGCGGGCTTCCTGCGCCCGGATGCGCGCTTCAAGCGCCGTGCGCCGCGCATGGCGGGGGCGGCGGTGGGGATGGCGGCTGCACTGCTGGCAGGGCAGTGGGCGCTGATGGACTTGCTGACCGGCGGGCAGGGGGAAAAGATCGCGGCGCTGCTGCTGTTGGTCGGCGGCGGCATGGCGCTCTATGGCGCGCTGGCGCTGCTGCTGGGCGCGGCGGACCTGGGGGAGTTGCGCGCGCTCTTCCGCCGCCGGGGCGAGGCCGCGCCTGTTGTCGGCGGCGAGTAACCTTGACCGCGTGCGCGCAAGCGGCGATAACCCGCGCTCGAAGCGATTGGAGCAGACGATGAAGCGCATTTTCTCGGGCGTGCAGCCGACCGGCAACCTGCATCTGGGCAACTATCTGGGGGCGATCCGCAACTTCGTGGCGCTCCAGCACGATTACGACTCGATCTACTGCGTGGTCGATCTGCACGCGATCACCGTCTGGCAGGACCCGGCGGAGCTGGCGGCGCACACGCGGCAGGTGACGGCGGCCTATCTGGCGGCGGGCGTCGATCCCGAGCGCTGCATCATCTTCAACCAGTCGCGCGTGACCGCCCATTCTGAGCTGGCCTGGATCTTCAACTGCGTGGCGCGGATCGGCTGGCTGAACCGCATGACGCAGTTCAAGGAGAAGGCGGGCAAGCACAAGGAGAACGCCTCGGCGGGGCTCTACGTCTATCCGGCGCTGATGGCGGCCGATATTCTGGCCTACAAGGCGACCCACGTTCCCGTCGGCGAGGACCAGAAGCAGCACCTGGAGTTCGCCCGCAACGTGGCGCAGAAGTTCAACCACGACTATGGCCGCGAGGTCTTCCCGGTGCCGGACCCGATCATCATGGGCTCGGCGGCGCGGGTGATGAGCCTGCGCGACGGCACAAAGAAGATGAGTAAGTCCGAGCCGTCGGACATGACCCGCATCAACATGACCGACGACGCCGACACGATCGCCAACAAACTCAAACGCGCCACCACCGACACCGGCACGCTCCCCGGCCCCGACGTGCTGGACGAGAGCGGCGAGCTTCCCGAGACGGCGCGCAAGGAACGCCCGGAGTGCTACAACCTCCTGAGCATTTACGCCGCGCTGGCCGACCTGTCGTGGCGCGAGGTGCTGACGCAGTTCGAGGGCCAGGGCTTCGCCGCCTTCAAGGGCGCGCTGACCGAGCTTGCGGTGGAAAAACTCGGACCCATCGGCTCGGAAATGCAACGCCTCACCAACGACCCCGCCGAAATCGACCGCATCCTCAAACGCGGCGGCGAACGCGCGGCGGAGATCGCCAACCCGGTGCTGAACGAGGCGATGGACGCGGTCGGGTTTTTAAGGGGGTAGGCTGGCGGCTGGCGGCCCGGATTCGCAGGGGCGGGTCCCTCGATACGCGCCCGAAGTGGGCGCTACTCGGGATGAGGCGGTTGTGGTTGTCGGGGTACACCCGAGCTTACCTCACCCCAAGTAGGCGCTCTTCCGCGCCGTATCGAGGGGCGCCCGCGCGGTACCGAGTTCGACCGCAGGATACGAGCACGTGACCACATTCCTCTACATCGTCCGCTGCTCCGACGGCGTGCTTTACACGGGTACGACGCGCGGATCGCTGGAGCGCCGGATCGCAGAGCATAATGACGGACCGTACGGCGGCTTTACGAGCCTCCGGCGACCGGTGGAACTGGTCTATTTCGAAGAGTTCGCGAATCCGCTTGATGCCGTAGCTTCCGAGCGCCGGATCAAAAACTGGAGCCGCGCCAAGAATATAGAGTCGTTGATTGCGGCAGATTACGGCAAGCTCCGCACACTTTCCAGAAAGACGTTCAAAGCGCAGTACTGCGAATGGCGTGAACCCGGAGAGGTTGGGTCCCTCGATACGCGCCCAAGCGGGCGCTACTCGGGATGAGGCGGTTGTGATTGCTGGGAGCGCACACCCAAGCTTACCTCGCCCCGAGTAGGCGCTCTTCCGCGCCGTATCGAGGGGTCTCGCGGCGCACAGCGCGAAAATCCACCGTTGATCCGTTTACATGCAAGGTTCTAGCGCAGTACCTTGACCGTGCGTCTACAGAGTTTCACGAACGAATCCAGGGTAGCCTGAGGGGCTATGCAAATCTACCTGCCGATTGCCGAGCTTTCGCTGGATGTGTTCCTGCTGCTCGGGCTGGGTGGGCTGATTGGGCTGTTGACCGGAATCTTCGGGGTTGGCGGCGGGTTCTTGATGACGCCGCTGCTGATCTTTATCGGCGTTCCGCCCGCCATCGCGGTGGCGACCCAGGCGAACAACGTGGTGGCTTCCTCGGTTTCCGGCGTGCTGGCGCATTTTCAGCGCGGCAACGTCGACGTGAAGATGGGGGTCGTCCTGCTGATCGGCGGTCTGGCGGGCTCGACCGCAGGGGTCAGCCTGTTCCGGATACTACGCGATCTCGGGCAGATCGATCTGGTCATCAACCTCTCCTACGTCATCCTGCTCGGCTCGCTCGGCGTGCTGCTGATGTGGGAGGGCGGCTTGGCCTTGCTGCGCCGTCGGCGGCGGTTGCCCAGCCGGAAGCTGCATCAGCACACATGGGTGCACGGCCTGCCGTTCAAGATGCGCTTTCGCCGGTCGCGGCTTTATATCTCGTCGCTGCTGCCGTTGACCGTCGGCTTCGTGGTCGGGGTGTTGGCGGCGATCATGGGGATCGGCGGCGGCTTTCTGCTGGTTCCGGCGATGATCTATATTCTGGGGATGCCGACGGCGGTGGTCATCGGAACCTCGTTGTTCCAGATCATCTTTGTGGCGGCCAACGTGACCTTCCTGCAAGCGGTGCAGAACCAGACGGTGGATATCGTGCTGGCGCTGCTGCTGCTGCTCGGCGGCGTGGTGGGCGCGCAGTACGGCGGCCGCCTCGCCTCGCGCCTGCCCGGCGATGCCATGCGGATCATGCTGGGGCTGATCGTGCTCTTGACCGGCGCACGGTTGTTCTACGATCTGATCAGCGTGCCGCCGGACCTCTACTCGATCGGGGTAGCGTCATGACCGGCGCGGGTGCGGCAAGGCGGGTCCAAGCGCTGCTGCTGCTGCTGCTGGCGAGCCTTGCAGTGCTGGGAAGCTCGGCCCCGAACGCGCGGGCGCAGGAACTGGTGGCCGACCTCTCGAACCACCTCGTGGCGATCACCACCGGCTTTGCAGGC